>NZ_RXHX01000003.1:0-321721 GCF_005930655.1 Pseudomonas sp. FSL W5-0299 | reverse complement strand
ATGAGGTCATTCCCCGCCCCGCCCACAAACACATCGTTGCCCTGGCCGCCGATCAAATGATCGTTGCCGTCCAGACCGAACAACCAATCGCCCGTCGTATGCGCCTTGAGCGTATCGGCCCCCGTGCCGCCCTTCACCGATGACGCGTATGACGTCAGGTTGTTGCCGACGGCAAGTCCATTGGCCGTCACGCTGTGTGTCACATCATCCTTGAACAGCCCCCACAAGAACCCCGGTTCCTTGGTGACAATACTGCCGATGTCCCGGGTGATGCTGATACCGCCATTGGCATCACGAACATAGAGGGTGCCGGCGCCGTCATTGGCAAAGTCGACATTCTTCACCGACTGCTGCAAGTCCAGTACATTGTTGCCTTTGCCGCCCAGCAGGATGTTGTAGCCGCCGCCGTCACGGAAGGTGTCGTTACCGTCACGCCCCTCCAGATAGTCGTTACCCTTGCCACCCTGAATCAGGTCGTTGCCGTCGCTGCCAATGATGAAGGTACTGCCCTTGTGGGTTTCGGCGTTGCGATTGAGGTCCTGAACCCAGGTATTGGCGCGTGCCGGGTCCGAGAGATTGGCGACGACGATCGTCGAGTCCTTGCTGGTGAGGTCGTAGAACTTCGATTCGATCACCCGGTTCATGCCGTCGCCATAGGCGGTCGGCAAGTGCGAGATCCAGGTCGGGATGTTGAGGATGGAGAACGGCAGCACATTCCATGCGGTCGAGGCGTAGTGATCGTTGAAGCTGACGATGTTATCGGTCGCCGAGGCCTTGGCGGCATCGTGCACACCCACCGACGACAGGTTGAAGGATGAACCGTCGAGGGCCCGAAACACCGGGTCGTTTTCATAGCCGACATTGAGCACTTTGTCGGTGCTGCTCTGGGTCGGGGACGCGTAGGCGATGTAGTTGGAATCCTGGTAGAACCCGGACCACTTCTCCGCGCTCAAGTCCGCCAGGCTGTTGACCGCCAGCCCGCCGAGGCTGTGGCCGCTGACCAGCACGTTTTTTCCCGACAGGCCATTGGCCTGGGCAAACGCCATGACGTCGCCGAGCAGATTGCCGAAGGCTTCACCCACATAGTTTTTCGCATAATCCTTGGGACCTAGCGCCGCCAGCAGATCGTTGATCACGTCGCCGATGGAATCGCCGATCAAGATTTCCCGCGGGCCGCTGGTGCCGCGAAAGGCGATGCCGATTTCGCTGAGATGGCCTTGAGCATCGTACTTGCCGAGGATTTCGACCTGCGCGCTGGTGTACCCGGCCTTCTCGCCGAAGAACGTTCCGCGAGCGTCGACCTTGCCGTCATAACCCAGTTGCGAGGCCGTGATGGGCGTCCAGCCGGCTTTTTGCACGGCCTCCAGGGCGGCTTTTTCCGAATCGGGGTTCCAGGGAATGCCGGGGATCACGCCTTGAGAGTCGGTGCCGCCCAGCAGCGCGGTAACCAAAGTCGCCGGCAAGCCCAGGCCGAAGCCGTTGTGCTGGTAGCCGGTGGCAAAGCCATTGTCGAGGTTGTGATAGGAATACAGCGTGATCGCCATAGCGTCGGTGAATAACGCTTTGGAATCGGCTGTGCCGAAGTTTTTGTAGTCATACACACCCATTGGTATTGCCTCTCTTTTGTTGGAATTGTCAGAGATAGCTCACAACCAGGACGCCTCATTCACGAGGCGCCCCAGAGCATTTAGTGCATGCAGCCTTTACGCAAACGTGATGCCTGACGCCGACAGGCTGTCCAGTCCTACTCCCACCAGGGTGACGGCAAAATCGCCCACTTTCAGCACCGTGTCATGGCCCGACTGCGAAGCGTGTTGCTTGTAGTCATAACCCTGCCCCGCGCCCTGAACGCCGAGGAACACCAGCTTGTCGTTGCCTTGGTAGCCATTGATCGCGTCGAAACCGAAGGCGCCGCTGAACAGGAAAGTGTTGTGGCCTCCCGAGGCCTGCATCAGGTCGTTGCCCGCGCCACCGACGAAGGTCACCTGGCTTTTGTCGCTGCGCAGCAGGTCGTCGCCGGCATGACCGAACAACCAATCGCCGTCGACGCTGGCCGCCAGTGTGTTGCCGTAGGCGTCACCGTTGAGCGAGTGGTTGTAGTGGGTCAATTCACTGCCGTTGAGCAAGCCATTGGCGGTGACGCTGTAAGTCACCTCCTTGCTGCCCCACCATGAACCCGATTCCTTGCTCACAAGCGAACCGATGTCGCGGGTCATGCTGATGCCACCATAGGCATCGCGCACGTACAGGGTGCCGTCGCCGTCGTTGGCAAAACTGAAGTTCTGCAACGGCTTCTGCAATTCGAAGGTGTTGCTGCCCTTGCCGCCCAGCAGAAGGTTGTAGCCGCCGTCGTCGCGCAAGCGATCGTTACCGTCGCGGCCTTCGATGAAGTCATTGCCGGCACCGCCCTTGAGCAAATCGTCGCTGTCGGTGCCGATGATGAAGGTGCTGCCGGTGTGGGGTTCGCCGCTGCGTCCGAGGTCCTCGACCCAGGTGGTACCCCGAGACGACTCCGCCAGGTTGGAGACGATCAGCGTTGAGTCCTTGTCGGTGAGGTCGTAGAACCGCGAGTCGATCACCCGGTTCAAACCGTCGGCATAGCCCAACGAGCCATGGGCTGACCAGTTCAGCGGATTAAGGATGCTGAATGGCACCAGGTTCTGCGCGGTGGACGCGTACTGGTCGTTGAAGTTGACGATGTTGTTGGTCGCCGAATCCTGATGACCGTCGTGCTTGCCCAAGGACCCACTGCTGAACGTGGTGCTGTCGAGCACCCGGAACACCGGGTCGTTCTCGTAGCCGATGTTCAACACGTTGTTGCCGGTAGCGCTCTGGGTCGGTGAGGCGAACGCGATGTAATTGGCGTCCTTGTAGAAGCCGCCCCAGTTGTTGCCGCTCAACTCGGCGAGGCTGTTGACCCCCAACCCGCCGAGGCTATGGCCGCTGACCATGACATCCCTGGCGCTCAGGCCATGGGCGATGGAAAACGCGGCAACGTCCTTGAGCAAGTTGTCAAAGGCGTTTTTCGCGTAATTCGTCGCGTAATCCACCGGGCCGACGGCGGCCAGCAGGTTGTTCTTCATGTCGCCGAAGGTGTCGCTGTACCCCAGGCCTCCGGTGCCCCGGAAGGCAATGCCGATACCGATCAGCTTGCCCGCCGTGTCGTACTTGCCGAGCACTTCGGCTTCGGCGCTGGTGAAGCCGTCCTTCTCACCATAGAAAGTGCCCTGAGCACCGACCTTGCCTTGATAACCCAGTTGTTTGGCGCCAATCGGCGCCCACGCGGTGGTCGGCAGTGGCTGACCGGTTGGCGTGTACGCATACAGCGTCAGGGCGATGGCGTCGCTGTACAGCGCCTTGCCGTCAGCATTTTTGTAATCAAACAGTCCCATGTTGTTTGCTTCCTTTGCGTTAAATCAGAACTGCCAGTCGAGTGTCAGACCTACACCGTGGTCTTTCTCGTTGGAGCCCAGCAGTCCGTTGTAATCCAGGCTTACACGCACATCCTTGGCCACCGCCAGACCGGCGCGCGCACCAATGACGGCGGCGTTACGATCCAGGGACACGCTCTGCACGCTGAACCCGGTGTTGCCGTTGGCGAAGGCCAGGTGGTCTTCGGAACGGGTGCTGCTCAGGTTGTGCTGCCAGCCCAGGGTGCCGGACAGTTCCAGTTGCTGTTTGTCCGACAGGGCAATGGCTTTGCTCGCCCGCACACCGAGGGTCGAGAGCACGGCGTCGCGGCTGTCTTCGCCCCCCTTGAGCGCGGCGGCATCGCCTTTCTCGGTGAAGCTGTCGCGGTTGAGGTGCACGTAAGCCAGGTTGGCAAACGGTTCCAGGGCCAGCGGTTGCAGGTCCAGGCGATACGCGGCTTCGGTAAACAGCTGGGTGGTGGTCGCATCGCGTTTGGATTTCTGTTTGCCGCTGACGTCACCGAATTGCAGGTCACGTTTCACATCGATGCGATGCCAGCTATAAGCGCCGCCGACACTCAAGCGCAGTGCATCGATTTCATGGCCCAGGTAGGCGCCCAAGTGGTAGCTGTCGACCGAGGCCGACGAATGCGTGCCATCGCCCATGCTCAACGAGCTGTCGCTATACCCGGTGACGAAACCGAGCCGCGTATCTTCAGTGATCAGACCGTCGACACCGGCCAGCAAGCCGCCGATGGAGCTGGTGGAACTGGCGTTGTTATGCCCGCCGTCGCTCTTGCCCCAGGCGCCGAGGACTTTGACCCAGGCATTGCTGCGGTCATCGGTGGGTGCCGCGGCATCGAACAGATCACGCTCACGCAGGCGTTCGCCGACGGCATCGCGCAGGTAACGGCTGTCGTTGATCAGCAACGTGCCGATCGCCGGATGAATCTCACCGGACAGTTGCTGGAAGGCTTGTTGCGCGACGGCAGCGGTCGGCGACAGCAACAGGGTTTCATAGAGCGGATTGCCCGCGCCCAGTTGCTCGGCAGCGGCAGCCACGGCACGTTGGTTCGGGGTCTGGCCGATGCTGGCGAAGGACGCGGCGTTGCGCTCTACCGCCAGTTGGATGCCAGTAGCCGAGTAGTCGAGCGCGCCGCCGATGAACAGGTAGTTCGGCAGGACTGCGCCAAACCGCCCTTCGATGCCGCCAGCTGCTTGCAGGATGTTGTATTGATTGCCAAGCAGCGATTGCACGTCGCTGGTGGTCAGCAAGGTCGGGCTGTTTTCCAGGGACAGGCTGACAGTCGCGCCTTCGATCACTGCTTTACCGCCCGCGATGATCTGGTCGCTGCTGGTCGGCGACAACTCCACGGCGTAGGTCGAGCCCGGCTCGAACGTCACGTCACCCGCGACCTGCAAGGTGCCGATGGAATTGCCGGGGGCCACGGTGCCGCCGCTTTTCGCGGTCAATGCGCCGATGCGGCCGTTACCGCCGAGGATCCCGCTGTCGTTGACGGTGACCGCCGAGAGCAGCGAGCCGTTGATCGCCAATCGCCCCTGATTGACCAGCGTCGGGCCGGCGTAAGTGTTGGCGCCGGTCAGCACCAGCGTGCCGATGCCCTGCTTGGTCAGGCCGCCGTGGCCGGAAATGTCGTTGCGCCAGACGTCCCGGCCACACTGCACGTCATTACAGACGCGCTCGGTCGGTTTGCCCGCATCGATAATCGCGCCGATGCCGGGCAAGTCCGCGACAAACTGGCTGGTGCCGTAGGCGCCCTGGATGCGGAACTCCTCGGGTATGTCTTGCTCGGTGACCAACATCGCCGGGCCATCGATGCCTTTGCGCAGGTTGATCATGCCCCAACCATACAGCGCGTCGACACCCGGTGCGCCCATGTCGGTGGCCGTGGTGCGCAGCACGCTGGCGACCTGGGCGCCAGTCATGTAAGGGAAGCGTTCCATCAGCACCGCCACCGCGCCCGCGACGTGCGGCGCCGCCATGGAGGTGCCGTTTTTGTTGGCGTAGCCGATGGTCATGTTATCGGCATTGGTGCCGCCGATGACTGCGCTGAAGATCTTGCTGCCCGGTGCCGACACGCAGAAACTCGCGGTGTAGCCGCAACGCGACGAGAAGGTGCTGATGTTGTAGAGGTCCGGGCTGTTGAGGTCCGGGTTCTTCTGCAAGGCCGCGACGGTCATCCAGTTCGGTGCGATTTCGGGGACGAAATAACCGAGGCCTGCAATGGCGTCCGGGTTGTTGAGGTTGTAGTCGTTGCCGGCGGCGAAGATCGTCACGATGCCGCTGCGAGCGGCCGCGATCGCACCATCATAGGCACCGCCCTGGCGCGTGCCGAGGATGGGTTGGATCTGATTGAATTGCAGTTGCGCGTCCTGCACGGTGAAGTGCGGATACGCCGGGTCGCGGCCGCCCAGGTCGAAGCGATCGGTGATGCCGATGCCCCAGCTGTTGTTGATGATCCGCGCCCCGCTGGCGATCAATGCATCCCAACCGGCCTTGTACACCGCGCCGTCGTTGCCGAGGATGATCCCGTCTTCGGGGCCCGGGTCGCCGTTGTCGGCACTGATGATTTGCGCGTTGTACGCCACCCCGTGCATTGGATTGCCGTCACGGCTGCCCGCCGCGATCCCGCCGACGTGAGTGCCGTGGGAGCCGAGCTTGCCGTCGTAGCCGACCGAGGGCGAACCGTCATACACAAACGCATCGCCGGCTTTGACCGGGATGTACGGGTCGGTGTATTCGCGGATACCGCGGGTGACCAGCGTGACGACCTTGTTGGCACCGGAAAACTCCGGATGCTGGGCGTAAACCGGTTGATCGAAGATCCCCAGTTTCACACCTTTGCCGCTGTAACCGGCGGCGTAGGCATCCTGGGCATTGATGCCGCCCAGGCCCCAGTCAGCGTTGAACTCAGCGCTACGCCAACTGTTGGGATCGCCTGCTTTGCCGCTTTCCACGTAGGGCACCGCTTGTGCGGTGCCTACTGAAGCCAGCGCACAAAGCAGGGCTCGGTTGAGTGCTTTCAAGGCGAATAAGTTGTTGTTCTTAACTTTCATACAGCGACCATCCTTAGTTGTCTTGCCAAAATCCCTGTGGCGAGGGGGCTTGTCGGAACGCCGCATCGTCCCGTTCGGCTGCGCAGCAGTCGCGAACCCGGCTGATGCGTTTTGTCTGCCAAATCACCGCTGCCTGTTTTGGGGCGGCTTCGCCACCCAGCGGGAGCAAGCTCCCTCGCCACATTTAATGTTTGCCACGTTTTTTGTTCGTGTTTTTAAAACTGCCAATTGAGGCTCAGCCCTACGCCATGACTCTTCTCGCGGCTGGCCAGTTGGCCGGTGTAATCGAGGTTCACGCGAATGTCCCGGCTCAGGGCCAGGCTGGCATGCGCGCCTACCAGCGCCGCGTCACGCACCATTGGTGCCCCTTCCACCGAGAACGCCGTGCTGCCGCTGGCAAATGCCAGATGTTCTTCAGCATCGGTATTACTCAGGTTGTGCTGCCAGCCGAGACTGCCGCTCAGGTCTAGTTGCTGCTGGCCGGACAGGTTCACCGTTTTCAATGCGCGCACGCCCAGGGTGCTGAGCACCGCATCCCGCGTGCCGCCAGTGCTTTTCAGTGCAGCGCCATCACCTTTCTCGGTGAAACCCTCGGTGTCGAGGTGCACGTAGGCCAGGTTGGCGAAGGGTTCGAGCGCGAGCGGTTGCAGATTCAGGCGATACGCCGCTTCACCGAACACTTGAGTGGTGCCGGCATCGACCTTGGCTTTCTGCTTCGCGCTGATGTCGCCGTATTGCAGGTCACGTTTGACGTCGGCACGATGCCAGCTGTAGGCACCGCCGGCACTCAGGCGCCAGGCACCGACTTCGCGGCCGGCGTATGCACCCAAGTGATAGCTGTCGACCTTGGCTGATGAATGCGTGCCCGAGCCCATGCTCACCGAACTGTCGCTGTAACCCGTGACCAGGCCGATCCGGGTTTGCTCGTCGATCGCGCCATCGACACCGGCAAGCAAGCCGCCGATCGAGGTGGTGTAACCGGCGGTGTCATGGCGGTCATCGGTCTTGCCCCAGGCCCCAAGCGCCTTGATCCAGCCATTGCTTTGCGCGCCTTTGGCGTCAACCATTCGCTCACCGATTGCATCGCGCAAGTATCGACTGTCGTTGATCAGCACCGAACCCAACGCCGGGTAGATTTCCCCCGACAACTGCTGGAACGCCTGCTGTGCGGACGTCGCGGTGGGCGACAGCAACAGGCTTTCGTACACCGCATTCCCCGCCCCAAGCCCTTCCACCGCGGAAGCGACAGCGCGTTGGTTCGGCGTCTGGCCGACGCTGGCGAACGTCGTGTCGTTACGCTCCACGCTCAGTTGAATACCGGTGGCGGCGTAATCGAGGCTGCCGCCGATGAACAGATAGTTGGGCAACACCGCACCGAACTGACCTTGAATGCCGCCGGCCGCTTGCAGGATGTTGTATTGCTGACCGAGCAGGCTTTGCACTTGTTGAGTGCTGAGCAAGGTCGGGCTGTTTTCCAGTGACAGACTGACCGTCGCACCGCTGACCGTGGCCGTGCCGCTCGCAACGATCCGGTCGCTGTCGGTCGGCGACAGCTCCACCGCGTAGGTCGAGCCGGGTGCAAACGTGACGTCGCCGGCGACCTGCAAGGTGCCAATGGAATTGCCCGGCGCGACGGTAGCGCCGCGATTGGCCGTCAGATCCCCGACTCGTCCTGAACCGCCCAGCGTGCCGCCGTCATTGACGGTCACACTGGATGCCAACGAACCGTTGACCGACAGCAGGCCGCCATTGACCGTGGTTGGCCCGCGATAGCTATTGTCACCGGTCAGCATCAAGCGTCCGGCTCCTGACTTGATCAGGCTGCCTTCGTAGACCCGAGTGGTGGCGGCAAGATCGCGGGCCATGCCGACGGCGTAATCCGTCTGATCCTGCTGACTGGCACCGGCCTGTACGCCATTCTCCCAGCCCTTGGTCCTCAACGTCTGTTGCCAGGCACTGCGTTCGGCCGCGTCTTCACTCTGCCGCTGGATCAGCGCGTTGTCCGAGATGTCGTTGCTCCAGACATCGCTCTGCCCTGCCCCCAGATTGGCGTCGAAGCGCCCGAGCAATTGCCCCGGCCCGTGCATCGCCCGTTCGAGGTTGGCCACGCCCCAGCCGACGCGGGTATTGGGCGCCTGGGTGACGGAACCGTCGAGTTGGGTGGCGGTGGTCAACAGGGTTTCCAGCGCCTGCTGGTTGGTCATGTACGGATAGCGTTCCATCACCAGCGCCAGCGCGCCGGTGGCATGCGGCGCGGACATGGACGTGCCGGACTTGATCGCATAACCGGCGTCGGGAATGGTGCTGTCGATCTTCGCACCGGGGGTGGTGATGCACCAATACTTGGCGATTCCGCACTGGTTGTACTTTTGCTGGTTACTTTGATCCAACCCCGACACGGCCAGCCAGTGGCCTTCCAGGTCCGGCTGGAAGTAAGGCAAGGCCGAACGCACGCTGGCATTGGGGTAACCGCTGTTGCCGGCGCTGAACACATTGATCACACCGCGACGGGAAACGTCAGCCGCCGCATCGAGCCAGGTGCCTTTGTTCCAGTGCTGGGCGTAGGCGGCGTGCAGATCGTCGAGGGTGCGATAGCTGACGTCCGGTGGCTGGCTGCCCCAACTGTTATTGATCGCCCGCACACCGGCGTCGGCCAAGGCGTTATAGACCGCTTTGAAGTAGCGCGGATCCGGATTGGGGCCGAACAGAAAACTGTCGTTCTTGTTGGTATTGCCGACGTAGACCTGCGCGTTGTACGCCACACCGTGCATGCCGGTGCCATCGCGGGAGGCGCCAATGGTGCCGGCGACGTGGGTGCCGTGAGAGTCGTTGTTGGCGTTGAGGGTGCCGTCGACATTGAACAGTGAGCCGTCGACGTAGCTGCCGCTGGCCAGCACCGCGTGGTAACGGTCGGTGGCGAATTCGGGATGGGCTGCATCGAAGCCTGAATCGAGTTCGCCGATTTTCACACCCTTGCCGGTGATGCCAGCGGCGTAGGCCTGGTCGGCCTGCATGCGGGCCAGTCCCCAGTCCCGCTGAAATTCCACCGAGCGCCAACTGGCCGCATCGCCCAGGGTGCCGTTTTCCTGATAAAGCGCCTGGGCCGAGCCTGGCGCTACTGAAATCCAGAGCAATAACGTGCCGACCGACATCGGCTTGATCTGTACGTCCATGTCAACTTCTCGCTTTTTTGGCGTTTTTAGAATTCTGGTTGCCCACTTGGGGCTGCAACGCAACAGCTCAAATCATTGAGATCTCGGGCCTTGACCGAATGCCTCGTCCACCTTGGCCAGATCCTGCTCATTCAAGGTCCCGGCGTAGTAATGCAACTTGGTCCAGGCCATCAGGTAGTCGTACCTTGCCTGAGCCAAATCCCGGCGGGTGGTAAATAGTTGTTGTTCGGCATTCAACGCATCCAGGTTCACCCGCTCACCGCCCAGGATGCTTTGCTTGGTCGAAACCACCAGCGCTTCCGCCGATTTCAGGGCTTTCTGATAAGCGCGCAACTTGTTCACCCCCGACAGGCAGGCACTGAATTGCCGACGCAGCTCGATCAGGGTTTCACGGGTCTTGCCGTCCAGTTCGTACTCGGCCTGTTCCATGGTACGGCTGGCCTGACGGGTCGACGCCGACACCCCGCCGCCGGCGTACAACGGCACGCTGACTTCAATGCCGATGGTGTTGGTGTCGTAACGCTGGTTGTAGGTATTGCCGCTTTCCGATTCGTTCTGGCGCACCGAAGCGTAGGCACTGACTTTCGGCAGGTGTCCGGCGCGGTTGCGTTCGACTTCATACCGCGCGACTTCCACCGCCTGACGCTGGGAGGCCAGGTTCGGGTTGTTGGCCACGGCCATCTCGTGCCAGGTGTCGTAGTTGGCCGGCAGCAGGCTGAAGGTCTGGAAGTTCTGGTCCAGCGGCGCCAGATCGGTGATGTCGACGGCCGGCACGCCAATCAGCGCGCCCAGTTCGCGCAAGGACGCGTCCTGCTCGTTGCGTGCCTCGATTTCCTCGGCGGTCGCCAGTTCGTAGCGAGACTCGGCCTCAAGAATATCGGTGCGCGTGCCCTCGCCCTGGCGGAACATCTGCTCGTTCTGCTGGAACTGCTGTTCGAAGGCCTTCTTCTTCGCCAGCGCGATGTCGATCTGATCCTGGGCGAACAGCGCATTGGTGTAGTTTTCCAGCACACGAACCAGCAATTCCTGGCTCTTGCCGCGGAAGGCTTCGTCGGCAAACAGCGACTGCGCCACACCTTTGCGATACCCCGCGTAGGCTTCGTAGTCGAGCAACGGCTGTTGCAGGGTCAGGTTCGAGCCGTAGCTGCCGTAGTTGCGGTCCTCAGTGAAGTCCGGCCGACCTTCATTGATTTGGGTGACCTTGGAGGTGTTGCGTCCCTTGTTGTAGGTGTAACCGAGCCTGGGCAACAACCCGGCCCGGCCTATGATGCGGTTTTCAAGGCCGGCATCGCGTTCCTTCATGGCGCCAAGGAATACCGGGTCATTGCGCAACGCTTGCTCGTAGATATCGAAAGGCCCCATGGCGGCCATCGCACCGTTGCACGTCAGCAACGCCAGGGTGGCTGTGAGCATTGAAAGCTTATTCATACAGCCGAACATCCTTATTCCTCGGTCAACGCGGAGCCTGCCCGGTCGAGCAGCGGTTTGAACAGATAGTTGAGGAGTGAACGCTCACCGGTGCGCACGAACATTTCCGCCGGCATGCCGGGCTTGATCACCAGACCGTTGAGTTTTTCCATGGCCTGATCGCTGACGCTGCTGCGCAGCACGTAGTACGGCGCGCCGGTTTTCTCGTCGACTATCTGGTCGGCGGAAATCAGGCTGACTTCGCCGGGTACGCGCGGTGTACGGCTCTGGTTGAACGCGGTGAACAGAATGTCCACCGGCAAGTGGGTGCCGACCTTGTCGATCAGGTTGATCGGCAAGTGCCCTTCCACTTCCAGGCGGGTGCCTTGCGGCACGATCTCCAGCAAGGTGTCGCCCTGGCGGACCACCGCACCTTCGGTGTGAACCCCAAGGTTGACCGCGATGCCGTCGGCGGTGGCGATGATCTCGCTGTGTTGCAGATCAAACCCGGCGGAAGTCAGCTGCTCTTCCAGGGTCACGCTTTTGAGTTGCGCGTCGGCCAGTTGCGTGCGGACTTCTTTCTGGTATTCCTCGATGTGCTGTTGCAGCTTCAGGCGCGACTCGAGGATGCCCTGCTCGACCCGGCCGCTTTCGCCGCTGTTTTCCGCCAATTGCTGCTGCACCTGCGACAGCTGCCGCTGGAACTCCATCAAGCGATTGCGCGGAATGTAGCCGTTGTCTGCCAGGGGCTGAAGGTTACTCAGTTGTTGCTGCAAGGAGCTGGCCTGAGCCGAAAGGTCGGTACGCGCGCGGCGCATGCCGGCCAATTGCGCGCTGGCGCCTTCGATGCTGGCGCGCAGACCCGCCTGCTCGCGGGAAAACGCTTCGCGGCGGCTGCTGAACAATTGCCGCTGGCCTTCGAGGACCAGCGCCAGGCGTGGGTCGGGATCGTTGCTCAGTTCCGCGGGGAAATTCACCTGCTTGAGGTTGTCCCGCTCGCTCTGCCAACGCGCCAGGCTGGCCCAGGCCATGCGGTATTGCGCTTGCAGCGATTGCACATCGGCCGCGACCTGGGTCTGGTCGAGCTGGAACAGCGGTTGGCCCTGCTTTACCACCTGGCCTTCGCTCACCAGGATCCGGCTGACCACGCCGTTGCTCATCGATTGCACGGCCTTGCGCTTGCCCGAGACCACGACTGTGCCTTGCACCGGGATTCCTTGGTCGAGCGGCGCGAGGCTGGCCCAGGTGAAGAAACTGCCAGCACCGACGATCGCCAGAATCCAGCCCATGCGGGAGAAGAAACGAGCATCACGCTCAGGGCGTTCGGCGATGTAATCGTGTTCCATCGTCGCTTCGTTTTCAGTGTTCATGCGAGCGCTGGTCATACACCCGAATTCCTTGTCGTAGGCTGATACTGGCGACTCATGCTGAGCCCGCCCGGTGCTTGCGCCGGTTTTTCACGTTGCTGTTCCTGGGCGCCGGAGAGTGCCTTGAGCACTTCCTGGCTGGGGCCAAAGGCCTGTAAACGACCGTCGTTGAGCACCAGCAACTTGTCAGCCTGAGCCAGCGCCGAGGAACGATGGGTCACCAGAATCACGCTGGTGCCCTGAGCCTTCATTTGCGCGATGGCGCCGGCCAGCGCCGCTTCGCCCACGGTGTCGAGGTTGGAATTGGGTTCATCGAGCACCACCAGGCTTGGCTTGCCGTACAGCGCGCGGGCCAACGCCACCCGTTGCTTCTGGCCGCCAGACAAGCCACTGCCGTCCTCGCCCAGCACCGTGTCGTAGCCCTGCGGCATGCGCAGGATCAGTTCATGGACGCCCGCCTGTTGCGCCGCTTCGACGACTTTTTGCGGATCCGCTTCGCGAAACCGGGCGATGTTTTCCGCGATGCTGCCGCTGAACAATTCGATGTCCTGGGGCAAGTAACCGATATAGGGACCCAGATCGTCGCGGTTCCAGCGATGGATGTCCGCGCCATCAAGCCGCACCGTGCCGCCGAGGGTTGGCCAGACGCCAACCAGCACCCGGGCCAGGGTCGACTTGCCGGAGCCGGAGGCGCCGAGTACGCCCAACACTTCGCCGGCACTCAGGCTGAAATTGACCATGTGCAGGGTCGCCGCGCGTTGCCCCGGAGGGCCGGCGCTGACTTGTTCGAAGGTGATCTGCCCCTTCGGCGCCGGCAGCGCCATGGCTTCATCACTCGGTGGAAAGGCTTGCAGAAGCGAATCAAGACGACGATAAGCGAGCTTGGCGCCGCTCCACTGTTTCCACACCGCGATCAGCTGATCGATGGGGCTCAGGACACGGCCCATCAGAATGGAACCGGCGATCATCATTCCGGCGGTCATATCGCCCTTGATCACCAGTAACGCGCCGAGGCCCAGGACCAGGGATTGCAGGCACAGCCGCAAGGTTTTGCTCAGGGAGCTGATGATGGCGCCTGTGTCGCTGGCCTGATTTTGCAGGCCGAGAAAACGCGAATGCACTTGGAACCAGCGCTTGCGCAACACGCCGAGCATGCCCATCGCCTGGATGGTTTCGGCATTGTGCAGATGACTGGTGGCCAGTTGGCTGGACTTCTGGGAAAACCCGGCGGCTTCGCCCAAGGGCTTTTTTGTCATTGCCTCGTTCAGGCACGCGAGGCCGATGAGCACCACCGCGCCCACGGTCGCGAACACTCCGAGCCAGACGTTGAACAGGTAGATCACGAAGAGGTAGACCGGAAACCACGGCGCGTCGAAGAAGGCAAACAGCGCAGGACCGGTGACGAATTGGCGAATGTGGGTCAGATCGCCAAGGGACTGACCGGCGTTGCCCTCGCCCTTGAGCAGGTTGCGCTCGAACGCGGCCTGATACACCCGCAGGTTGAAACGGCGCTCCAGCTGGCTGCCGATGCGGATGACGATGAAGCTGCGCACGATCTCAAGCAACCCGATGAAGGCGAAAAATCCGACCACCATCAGCGACAACATGGCCAGGGTGGTTTCGTTTTGCGAAGACAACACGCGGTCGTAGACCTGGAGCATGTAAATCGACGGGACCAGCATCAGCACATTAATTAACGCGGTAAAACAACCTACGCTGATCAGGATGCTTTTATAGTCGCCCAGTGCCTTGAATAACGGTGCGGTGGCCGGGCTCATTGCCATCTTCATGGTTTCTTCCTGAGGTGTTATTCCTCGTCATGCCTGACGAAGTTTCCATTAACTGTCCGCGCAGAGGCAGATATAGGTTTGGCGCATCAGCGCTTACAAACCAATAACAACTTTTATTCTGGTTTGGTGCTTATAACGATAAAGACCGTCGCTCTTTCGCCGTTGCCTTTTAATTACTGCGTCTGGCGCACAAGTGTTATGACCAGCGCGGATTTCAATGTGGCTTTATAAGCGCCATCACGTTGACGGCTGAGAAATAGAATCTTCGAACCTTCGTTGCCGGTGATCGCAATGCCGTCCGGTTCCGGGAACCAACCGGTAGCGGTTTTGCCATCCAGCCAGGCGCTAAGGCAGCTGGCGCCCTCACCCAATGTCTGGGTTTGCTGAAAGTCGATGACGCACACGTTGGACGGTTTGTCTTGCAACGCCCGGGACTCTGGCGAGTCATCTTTGGCGCTGAGAGTCGCCTGCCATTTGCCGGCCAGTTCCGACGGATCCGCTAATTTCAGGCTGCTTGACATGGCTGTCTCTCCAAAAAAAATCATCAACGTCGCCAGGAGCCACGCGGTTGTAAGGTTGGTAAAGGCTTTATGAGCCATAGGTTGTTGTACTCCGGCTGCGGTCTTTGGCACAGAGGGCGGCGCATCGGCGCCACCCTCCTTATCGCGCTACATCACGCGGCGATGTCCGAGAACGCCGCCTGGCCAACGGTGCTGACCAGGAAGTCAGCCACGCCATGCCCGGAGAAGTCCACCGCCAACTGGCTGTTACCGCCCGAAGAGGTCAACACGGCATCGCCTGCCGCACCGGTGAACGAATTCACGAAGTGCAGGCCCGCGCCTTTGGTGATGGCGGTCAGGTCGATCTTGTCCAGGCCACTGACAAAGTCGAGGATCTGATCAGTCGCACCCGGCTTGGAATCGCTGCTCGCTGCGAACACAAAAGTGTCCGAGCCGGTACCGCCCCACAGCTTGTCCGCACCGCCCGCGCCGAAGAGGATGTCGTTGCCGGCACCGCCCTTCAGCTCGTTGGACACGCCATTACCAATCAGCAGGTCGTTACCCGAACCGCCAATCGCGTTCTCGATGGTTGCACCCTTGGCAATGGAAACGTTGCCAACCATGCCGCCAACATCGGAGAACGAGGCCTCATTGAGGTTGATCTTCTGGTTCTGGGTAAAACCGGAGAAGTCCAGCGTGTCTTTGCCGCCCGCATCCCACACCGAGAACACGACCTTGTCCGACGACGAAGACGCGCTCAGGAAATCGCGACCGGCATTGGAGTTGAAACCGTAGGTGGTGTCACCGGTGCGGGTGGTGGTGTTGGCACCGTAGAGTTTCTGGATGGCGGCAATATCGTCCAGCAACGGACCGGACGCATAGGCTTCGACGCCGGCCTTGCTGAAGTTCTGGTCGGTGTTGCTTTCACTCCAATAGCTCATGAGGCTGTAGCCGCGGGTGTCTTCCGCGTAGGTCGCGTCGTTGTAAGTCGGCGCGCCTTCACCGGCGTTGTAGTCGCCGGGGTGGGCCAGGCCCAGGGAGTGACCGATTTCGTGGGTCAGGGTTTGACGACCGTAGTTGTTCAGGTCCGGTGTCTTGTTGGGCGTGTAGCTGCTGTTGGTCAGGTACCAGGAAGTACCGTCATAACCGGCGCCGGTGCCAGGCAGGTAGGCGAATGCCGCTGCGCCGTCCTGGCCGCTGCTGTAATTGCCGAAGGTCATGTGACCGTCGCCGCCTGTGGCTTTCTCGGTGAAAGTGACTTTGGCCACATCGGCCCAGGATTGCATGGCGAGCACGGCCTGGGCTTTCTGCTGGGCGCTGAACTGACTGAAACCGGAAATCCCGTGCTTGTTCATGGTGCTCGACGACGCCGAGGTCAGGAACGTGTAGGTCAGTTCGATTTTGCCGCTGCCGTCCTTGTCCTGATAGGCAGCGCCGTCACGCAGCAATTGCGTCGCTGCCTCGTCGACGGAGTAGGACGGTTTGCCATTGACCGTGAGATTGCCACCCCGGTCATACTGATGGCTGAAGCTGTCGATCTGGTTGTACGCAGAACTGGGCGCAGCCAATGCTTGCAATGGCGAAAAGGCCTGTTCGGCAAGATCAATAGCGTTGTTTTTAACTTTCGACATAAACACACTTCCTTGTTTAGCAATGGAACAGTTTTTGTCAGATAGCGACAATCTCTGGCGAGATCGTCCTATCACTCGCCCAATGAAGGCGAAAGAAAACTGACACAATTCGAAATCAAACGTCTACATTTTTTTTGACGTCAAATTGTTCTGCCCCGGCAAGTACCCGGAAACAATGCCTGCGCTGTCGAAATATAGTTTTTAGTTGAGGGTTTCGGACTAATTGTCTGACAATTGCGTATTTAAATATTAAATAGAGGTAAGTTGGTTTTTGTCGAGAGCGTCTCACTTTTCCGTGACTTATTAATATGAGTGCCAGTGCAATGCCATCAGCCAAATCAAACGCCCGATGAGGGCAGTCATCCGCGATGACTTCCAGACGAACAGGAGCCAATGGTGAACACGTTGCGTGTTCACCATCGCATTTACCCACCGCCATCACTGCTTTCTAAACCTCATCAACAACGGACAAGACCGTTTCTCGACTGTCCAGAATCCCCAGTTGCTGGAGGATGTCATTGATGCCCCCCCATAGGCCGAGATCCTCAGGTGTCGGGGCTTCGACCAAGATACGACGCAAGCTCAGGTTGACCTTCAACCTGCCATAGGCGATTTCATCGGACTGGGCGCCTTTATCGATGATTCGCTTGGCAGCGAGGTTAATCTCTCCTTCAACGTAAGCTTGCAAAGCTGATTTGTTCATCGCGATTCTCCTTTGCAGACGTTATGTCTGTGCCGGAAACGCTACAAAGGATTTTGCCAGCCATCTACTGTCAGAATTTACAGGTCCAGACGGTCAATGCCGCGATTGGGTTATGGCCTCAACTCCCCGTCCGAATCTTGTTCCACACCCTCGTCCGAATCCGGTCGATATTCAGCGGCATCGCCTCCAGGGCGAACAGCTTGCCCATCATTTCCGGGCTCGGATAAACCTTGGTGTCATTCTTGATGGCCGGTTCGATCAGGCTGTCGGCCTGCTGGTTGCCGTTGGCGTAGTGAACATAGTTACTGATGCTGGCCATGACGTCCGGGCGCAGCAGGTAGTTCATGAACGCGTAGCCGGCCTTTTCGTCCGGGGCGTCGGCGGGCATGGCGACCATGTCGAACCAGATCGCGGCGCCTTCCTTGGGAATGGCGTAGCCGATGTCGATACCGTTCTTGGCTTCTTTGGCACGGTTCTCGGCTTGCAGGATGTCGCCGGAGAAACCGACAGCTACACAGATGTCTCCGTTGGCCAGGTCGCTGGTGTATTTGGATGAGTGGAAATAGCTGACGTAGGGCCGGACTTTCATCAGCAGCGCTTCAGCTTTTTTGTAGTCTTCCGGGTTCTTGCTGTGGTGCGGCAGCCCGAGGTAATTCAGCGCGGCCGGCAGCAGTTCGGGGCCGTTGTCGAGGATGGCGACGCCGCACTTTTGCAGCTTGGCCATGTTCTCGGGCTTGAAGATCAGGTCCCAGGAGTCCACTGGCGCGTTGTCGCCCAGCACCGCCTTGACCTTGGCGATGTTGTAGCCGATACCGGTGCTGCCCCACAGGTATGGGAAACCGTGTTCGTTACCCGGGTCGTTGGTCTGCAATGCCGTGAGCAATACCGGGTTGAGGTTCTTCCAGTTAGGCAGCTGGTTCTTGTCGAGCTTCTTCAGCGCCCCGCCCTGAATCTGCCGTGCCATGAAGTGGTTGGACGGGAATACCACGTCGTACCCGGATTTTCCGGTCATCAACTTGCCGTCCAGGGTTTCGTTGCTGTCGTAGACGTCGTAGCTGAAGGCGATGCCGGTTTCTTTCTGGAAGTTTTTAGTGGTATCCGGCGCGATGTAGTCCGACCAGTTATAGATCTTGACGGTCTCGGCGGCATGGCTGAGGGACGCGACAAGCGCAAGGGGTGCCAGGGTCAGTGTCTTTCGGATCATGAGTCGATTCCTGTATGGGTTGTTTTTGGCAGGCAATCAAAGGATCAAAAATCAAAAAATCAAAACGTAGGTCTTGCGCACGGTTTCCTGGATATCCCAGATGCCGAGGCTGTTGGCTGGCAACATCAGTGCGTCGCCGGCTTCGATGTAGAGGGTTTCACCGTCGTCCGGGGTGAACGTGCAGCGCCCCTGGATGAAGTGACAGAATTCCTGGGCAACGATCTGCCGACGCCAGCGGCCGGGCGTGCACTCCCAGACGCCGGTTTCGACGCCATCGTCGCGTTCGACGCTGGTGGTCGAAGCCACCGCCACCGGTGTTCCCAGCGGCACGGCGACGGGGTTCGACTCCTCCAGTTCCAGTGTTGCGGTGTTCTTGAATTGCGTGATGCCCATGGGAGTACCTGTCGATTGAGCCTGTAGATGAAAGCGTGCTGTTCAGTGCATGAAACCTTCCATGAACCCCGCCACCTTGCTCGCCAGTTTGCGGCGCCAAGGGGCTGTCGCCGGGTTGGCCAGGGTCTGGTCTTCGTGGACGAAGCTGCGGATGATTGCGTTGTAACCCAGCCAGCGGCAGGGTTCGGGTTCCCAGGCCCGGAGCGTGTCCAGACCGCCTTGAGGCATGACCCAAGGCTGGTGAACCAGTTCGGTATCGCGCTCAAGAATCAGAGCCGCCAGGGTTCGGCCGCCCAGGTTGCTGGCGCCGACGCCCTCGCCGCCATAACCGCCGGACAAGGCAATGCCGCTGGCCTGATCGCAGAGCATGTGCGGCTTGAAGTGCCGGGACATGCCCAGGTTGCCGCCCCATGCGTGGGTAATCTGCACGTTCTTGAGTTGCGGGAAGAGTTCGCTGAACAGGTAGCGCCGCAACTCCACTTCGCTGGTGGTCAGGTCAAAGTCATGGCGCAATTTTCCGGCAAACTGGTAGCCGCCCCGGGCGCCGAACACCAGGCGGTTGTCGGCCGTACGCTGGCCGTAGGTGACCTGTCGACTGCTTTCGCTGAACGCCTGGCCGCGGCTCAGGCCGATTTCGTCCCAGGTCGCGGCAGACAATGGTTCGGTGGCGACAATCAGGCTTTGTACCGGTAACTGATAACGGCCGAGGGGTGGCAACGTGACCGAATAACCTTCTACCGCCGGCACGATCCAGCGGCTGCGGACCTGAGCCTTTGCCGTGCGCAAACTCCCCGACTGCCACTGCGTGACCGCGCTGTTTTCGTAGATTTTGACACCCATGCGCTCGACCGTTTCTGCCAGGCCTCGCACCAACTTTGCCGGGTGAATGGTCGCAACGTGCGGTGCATAGATACCGCCATAAGGCTTCGCCACTCTGATCTGTCGCGTCAGTTGCTCCGGGCTGAGCCAGCGGTAATCGCTTTCGGTCAGGCCTTGGCGGTAAAGCTTGTCCAGATAGTCGCGCAGGCTGGTTTCCTGCTCGGGATAACGCGCGGCACAGTACAACACCCCGCCTTTGCGATAATCGCAGTCGATGCCCTCCCGTTCGATGACAATCTCGACTTCATCAGGAATGCTGTGCAGCAGATCGAAAGAGGCGCGGCGTTGGTCTGGCGGCAAACCCGCCAACAGACGGTCCTCGCCCAGCAAGTTACCCATCAGCCAGCCGCCGTTGCGGCCCGACGCGCCAAAACCGGCGGTTTGCGCTTCGACGATGGCAATGTCCAGGCCTGGCGCCAAGCGCTTGAGGTAATACGCGGTCCAGAGCCCGGTGTAGCCCGCACCGATGATGGCCACGTCGACGTCCAGGTCATGTTCCAGCGCAGGACGCGCCAGCAACGGCTCGTCGAGTTGATCCATCCACAAACTGATAGTGCGCCACGCCGACATGCCAGACTCCGCCACTCAAACTTCGATGGCGTCGATCCTAGTGCGTGACCTCAGGGGCTGTCGTGCGCGCGTGCACGCAAAGAAATTTGTTTGACGTAAGCCTTGGGCGACAGCCCTGTGTGCTGGCGAAAACAACTGTAGAACGCCGACAAGGAGTTGAAGCCGGCGGCAAACGCCAGCTCATCAATGCGCAGCGGTGGCATGGCGACGTCCAGCGCCGCGAGTAAATGCTGCAGCCGCGCTTGATTGACATAGCGATAGAAGCTCTGGCCCAACACTTGATTCAGCAGATAGGAAATCTGATTGCGGCTGTACCCGCACTCCTGCGCCACCCGTTGCAGATCGAGCTCGGGATCCAGATAAGGTTGCTGGCGCTGGAAATACTGTTGTAGGTCCTCAGCCATGAAACTCAGCTGGCGCGGTGAAAGCCCAAGTCGGCTGGCGGCCGGGCGCGAATTCGTAGCGGTGTTGCGTTGCGGTTGTTCGCGCACCAGTGACGCGTATTCGTTGACTCGCCAGATCAACCCGTCGCGCACCGTGATCGCTTCACTGGAACGGAACGACACCAGCCCTTCGCCGCCGCGCAAGGTCATCTGGTACTGGATGAACGCAGTGTTGCCGTCCAGCCGTATGCGATCGGAATGCTCCAGCGCTTCGTCCGGGTTACGCGGCATGCTGCCGCGCACGTACTCACGCAACTCATCCAGGCCCATGATCCGGTTCTGGAAAAAGTCGTTGTACTGAATGTCCGGGTGATAAAGCGCCATCACACCGTCCAGATCCCGGTGTTTCCAGCACAGGTGGTAGCGCATGACCGTCTCGCCCGTGGCCTGGGTTTGCAGGGGGCCATCATCATCGGCGTGCATAAGGGACTCGACGAAAAAAGCCGAGCTTGCCGAAGTTCGGCCGCGGCTTCAATGACCACGCCTGATCGCCGGTAACGCCGAGCAAGGCCCGGCACGTGATCCATATCAAAAAAATGGTAGCAATCGCCAAACGGACTGAAAAAAATCACATGGTTTTCACATCCGGGTGCTACTTTTAAAGGCAGTCACCGGTTGAGCCATTGAAGGCTCTTCCCTCCTAACATGAGCTAAAGGAAGCGCTCGATGAAGAAGGCGGGCAACACATGAATAAAGGGTCTTTCAGCAAAGTTACGTTTCCAAACGCCTGTCAGCTGATGCGCTGGCATTTCCATCCCATGGGATTCGAGGCGAGCATGGACGCGCCGGGCAGCATGATTGCCCGCCTGTTTGACCGCGCCAGTGGCGAGACCATGATCGCCATTGCAGGCATTCCATGCGCAACCGTGATGAATGCCGCGGACGTAGAACGAATAATCGAAGCCGTGGAAGACGAGCTAGAGTCTTTCATACCTCCCCAGGCCTTCAAGAGTTATGCCTGAAGGCCAAACGCCCAACAAAAAGCCCACATCATGTGGGCTTTTTTGTGGGACTCGGGTTCAGGCCAGTTTCTGACCCTGGCGATGATCAGCAAAGAATGGCTTGTCCTTGCCAATCCGGTCAGACGCCTTGGGCATGTTCGCCGCCTGAGTATCCTGCCCGTCGACATACCAGTAGCAATGACTCACCGCCCGAGTGATGCCGACGTAAGCCAGCCGCAGGATTTCGTCTTTCTGTGCGTTGTCGTATGGCTCGTTGTCGCCCGTCTTGCCAAGGCCCGCCATGCGATAGACCTGATTCTTGTAGGGAGAACTGGTCAGATGCTGACAATCACCCAGCAAAAACACCGCGTCAGCCTGCAAGCCCTTGGCGCTGTGATACGTCAGCTGTTTGATGCGCCGTGCTTCATATGGCAAGTTAGAATCCACATTAACTACAGACTGAATGTGTTGTTCAATCAATAACTTATCGCTGCTTTTTCGATAAAGCATCAAGATTGAATCACCTTGTCGGTAATGCTGGATCAGGCGTTGAGCCATGCCTTGATCATCCCGATCCATGACGTTCACCGGCAAGAGTGCCTTGGGTTCACCGCTGGCCTTGGCCTTTTTCCCGGCGATCGACGGCGCTGCGCGGACGATATGCTCGGCCGCATCAATGATGTGCTGATGACTGCGGAAATTGTCGCTGAGCATCACTTTGGTCGTGCTCGGTGACGGGAATTCCTTGTTGAACTCCATGAAATACGCTGGAGAACTGCCGCGCCAGCCATAAATGGACTGCCAGTCATCGCCGACGCAGAGCAAGGACGAACGTTGCGCGCCTCGCCCCACATGCATCGCCGGGCCGCGACTGCGGATCTCGGCCAGACTGGCACGGATCCACGAGACAATTTGCGGCGATACGTCCTGAAATTCGTCGATCATCAGGTGTGACAAGGGCCTTAGCAGCTCATCGCTCAGCAGCTTCAGGTTTTCCGGGGAGTGCTCGCTAAACAAGGCAAACATCCGGTTGTAGGTCATCACCGGTGGTTTTTGATCAAGCAAATGATCTTCCAGGGCGCGCCAGAACAGGCTCAGAGCTTCGAAGAAATACCGGTCCGGGTCATCCTTGGCGAAACTCATCTGGCCTACGGCACTCGGAACATCCAGGCCGAGGTTTTCGATAAACCCGGCGGCGGCCACAAAACAATCCAGCAAGGGGGCTGATCCCAGCTCACCTTTGACCTTGTAATCGAAACCCGGACCGGCACTGGCATCCCCTGCCAGGGAAGCCAGTACGCGCTTTGATGATTCGTAACTATCCAGCCATATCAACGGTTTACGACAGAAAGCTTGAAACAGGGTGCGCTTCACCGCCCATTCCGCGCGGACAGTTAACTTGGCATTCGGGCGGCAGACCTGCGGATTTTCCCGTGGGTCAAAACCGAGTACCACCCAGGCGTCCAGCGTGGGGATGTAGCCGTGACAATGGAAAGTCGCACCATTGATATCGAAAGCCTGCCGATTGGGCTCGATGCCTTTGATTGGCCAGGCGCCGGCACGAAACCACAGGTCTTCAATCGTGTCGCAGAGCTCCTCGTCACGTTTGGCCGCCAACTCGGTCACCGCCACGCGCTTCTGCACGTCGGGGTGATCGCGCTCAAGCTCCTTGAGCTGCAAGGCATGACGGGACAATGGCTTGATCAGTTCGCGAAAACGCTCATCGCGGGTGTGCAGGCTGTGAAAACACGCATTGAGTTGCTGACGCTGCGCGTCATTGATGCGCAGGTCGAAGGGATTGCTGTCGACCTCCTCATCGCCGTTTTGCGCGCGATTGCTGAGGTTTTCGAATGCTTGCAGGCGCTCGAAGCCCGGCAGGCTGCGCGCCATCGGCAGGATTCGCGAGTGGAAGGTGCGCACCAGGTCGCGCGCCTCCTTGAGGCTCAGTGCCCGGCCCCACACACCAAACAATTCGGTCAGCTTATTAATGAAGTCCTTGCGCGACTCGCGGGTGAAGGTCACCACGGTCATCGAGCTCAGCTCGAAGCCCAGGTAATGGGTCAGCAGCAGGATACGCAGGACCAGTGTCGTCGACTTGCCTGCACCCGCCCCGGCAATCACCGACGTCGAAGGCGTGTCGCTGAAAATCATTTTCCACTGGGCGGCGCTGGGCTGAGCGTGAGGTGGCAGCAGTCGGGCGACATCGGCCTTCATGCGCTTCTTCAGATCAGCGCTGAGTGGCAGGCGCCAATCGTCGAACAAGTTGTGATCGACATTAGGTGGCCGGTGCTCGGTGGAGCGCGAATCGCGGATCAGCAGAACCTGCCGGCCTTCTTCCAACCCCTCGGCTTTGCCTTCCTTATAGCCGTAATCGACCCCGGCGCTGTGACCACTGCGAAACCCATCGGCTTGCCCGTGCAACCACGAGGCACGGTGTTGCGCGCGCAGACGGGTCAAGCCATGGCCAAAAAACCGGGCGGCGAGGCGCTTGAGCAGTGGCATCTCGGCCAGGGGACGAAGTTCGGGAGGAAGATCGGGGGTGTGTTGCGGCACGCGGGCTGACTCCAGGGTGTGAGGCTGACGAGGGCTATGGTGTCCGTATTTGCCGTTGAGTTCTAGTGAAATGCTTACAGGTCATTGGCTTATACGATGAAGTGAAGGCTGGATGAGAACGTTTCGAGGTTATTTGATATCAACTTATCCGATCATGATGAGGCATTTTTTACGCTTTTTATCGATTGGTGCCTGATAGATGATGCCCGCCATCAACCACCGGTTCTCGTTTCGTGGCTCAGGCGCTCTGCCCCATGACGAACCTTTTTCAGGAGACGATCATGCTTGAACTCAGACCTTTCAGCTCCCTGGGCGGCGCCCACCATGGCTGGTTGGATGCCCACCACCACTTTTCGTTCGCCGAGTACCACGACCCGAAACGCATGAACTGGGGCAACCTGCGGGTATGGAACGACGACGTGATTGCCTCCGGCACTGGGTTCCCTAAACACCCGCACCGGGACATGGAAATCATTACCTATGTTCGTGAAGGTGCAATTACCCACGAAGACAACCTCGGCAACAAGGGCCGCACCGAAGCGGGCGACGTTCAGGTCATGAGCGCCGGCACCGGGATCGCTCACAGTGAATACAACCTGGAAGCGAACGAAACCAGGATCTTTCAGATCTGGATCATCCCGAACGAATCCGGCCTGGCCCCCTCTTGGGGCGCCAAGCCATTCCCGAAAGGCCAGCGTGAAGGCTTCGTGACGTTGGCCAGCGGTAAGGCGGGTGACGATCAAAGCCTGCGAATCCGTGCCGATGCACGGCTGGTGGCCGCCAATCTGAAGGCCGGTGAATCCGCCGAGTATCGCCTGGACAGTGGCCGTCGCGCTTATCTGGTTCCGGCTACCGGGGTCATTGAAGTCAATGGCTTGCGTGCACAAGCTCGAGACGGTGTTGCCGTGGCGGATGAGCAGGTGTTGCGGGTGACTGCGATTGAGGACAGTGAGATCGTGTTGGTGGATCTAGCTTGATCGGGTAAATGCAGGGCAAAAAAAGGGGCGACCGTTGATGGTCGCCCCTTTTTTACATCTGAATCCTGAGTGGCCGTGCTGGCGTCTTCGCGGGCAAGCCTCGCTCCTACAGGATAGATATCGCTCACAATCATGTGATCGACTCCGCCCATGCAGGAGCGAGGCTTGACCGCGAAGGGTCGCTCAATCACTTCGCAGAAATAGCGCCATCCACCAGGGTCTGAGCTTCTGCAACCAACTGCTTGAGGTGCTCGTCACTGACGAAGCTCTCAGCGTAGATCTTGTAAATATCTTCAGTCCCCGAAGGCCGTGCTGCGAACCAGCCGTTCTCGGTCATGACTTTCAAACCGCCAATGGCCTGGTCGTTACCCGGCGCGTGGCTGAGGATGCTCTGGATCGGTTCGCCCGCCAGTTGGGTCGAGGTGACCTGATCCGGTGACAGCTTGCTCAACAAGGCCTTCTGTTCAGGGTTGGCCTTGGCGTCGACGCGCACCGAGAACGGTTCGCCGAGCTCGTCAGTCAACGCACGGTAGGCCTGGCTCGGGTCGCGACCGGTACGAGCGGTCATTTCTGCCGCCAGCAATGCCGGAATCAAGCCGTCCTTGTCGGTGCTCCAGACGCCGCCGTCCTTGCGCAGGAACGAGGCCCCCGCGCTTTCTTCGCCGCCAAAGCCCAGCGAACCGTCGAACAGACCGTCAGCGAACCATTTGAATCCGACTGGCACTTCGTACAGGCGACGGCCCAGGCGCTTGGCCACACGATCGATCAAGCCGCTGCTGACCACGGTTTTGCCCACGGCAGCATCGGCGCGCCACTGTGGACGGTTCTGGAACAGGTAATCGATGGAAACGGCGAGGTAGCTGTTCGGTGCCAGCAGACCACCGGACGGGGTCACGATGCCATGGCGATCGTGATCCGGGTCGCAAGCAAACGCTACGTCAAAGCGCTCTTTCAGACCGATCAGGCCTTGCATGGCATGGCTCGACGAGGGGTCCATCCGGATTTGCCCGTCCCAGTCGACTGTCATGAAGCGGAACGTCGGGTCGACCTGCTTGTTCACCACTTCCAGGTCCAGACGGTAGTGCTCGGCAATCGCCGACCAGTAGCGCACCCCTGCTCCGCCCAGCGGATCAACGCCCAGACGCAGCTTGGCACCACGGATGGCATCGAAGTCGATCACGTTGATCAGGTCGGCGACGTAGGTATTGAGGTAATCGTGACGATGGGTCGTGCCGGCCTTCAATGCCTGCTCGTAGCTGATGCGTTTGACGCCGGCCAGCTTGTTGCCCAGCAGCTCGTTGGCCTTCGCTTCGATCCACTTGGTGATGTGGGTATCGGCCGGTCCACCGTTGGTGGGGTTGTATTTGTAGCCACCGCTTTGCGGCGGATTGTGCGATGGCGTGATGACGATACCGTCCGCCAGGCCCGAGGTACGGCCGCGGTTGTAGCACAGAATCGCGTGGGAAATCGCCGGGGTCGGCGTGTATTCGTCACCCTCGGCGATCATCACGGTCACGCCGTTCGCGGCCAGCACTTCCAGGGCGCTGGCGCCGGCCGGGGTGGACAGCGCGTGGGTGTCGATGCCGACAAACAGCGGACCATCGATACCCTGGGCTTCGCGGTACAGGCAGATCGCCTGACTGATCGCCAGAACGTGCCATTCGTTGAAACTCAGATCGAACGAGCTGCCTCGGTGTCCGGACGTGCCGAAGGCTACGCGTTGGGTAGAGATGGCGGCATCAGGCTGGCCGGTGTAATAGGCCGTTACCAGTCGCGGGATGTCGACCAACAATTCTGCCGGTGCCGGTTTGCCCGCAAAAGGACTGAGTGTCATGCAAAACCTCTGGAATAGAGTGGTTCAGGAGTAGGAGCGCAGTTTACTGGCAGTTTGACCGCGGCGCGACGTTATCGATCCCGAGGGAAATGTTATCAATCGCCAAAGCCCCACCCCTGCTCAATCGATCGATTCCAGGCGCAAGGCATCGCCCAGCAAACCCATGGCCGCCCCGAGGTCGTGGTCGCCGCCGAAGGTATGGCTCAGGCGCAAGTGTTGCGCGTGCAACCCTTGGAGGCTGAACAGCTCCCCTGGCGCAATCACCACCTGGTGCCTGAGCAGGCGCTGGAACACCCGACGCACATCGACCTGACGCAGCGATTGCACCCAAATCGTCGCACCGCCCAAGGGTTCGACAAAGTGCAAGGCATCCCCCAGACGCTCCTGCAACAGTTGGGTCATGTGCACCTTGCGGTCCTTGAGCAGCCGGCGCAATACCAACAAGTGCTGATCGATTCGTCCATTGCTGTAAAGCCGTGCGATGGCTTTCTGGCGAATCGGTGACAACCGGAATGAACGTAACAGGAAATGCCGCTGCAGTTCGACGCTCAATTGCCGCGAGAGCAGATAACCATAAGGCGCTTCCGGCCCGATGGATTTTTCGAAGGTGGAGAAAACGATCAGCCGGTCCGGGTTCAGCAGATCGCGAAACCGCAGGCCGTCGGGCTCGAATGCGAGCTCGCCATAGCAGTCGTTCTCCAACACCCAACTGCCATGACGCTCCAGCAGTTCAGCGGTTGACTGCCTGTTGCTGTGGGAAGCCACGCTGCCGCGCGGCATGTTGAGGCCGGAAGAAAGCATGACCAGCCGCACCGGCTTGGTCTCCAGCAGTTGCTTGAGCTGCTCAAGATCCAGGCCGCCATTGGCTTGCAGAGGCAACTCGATGACCTGGACGTCAGCGTCCTGGAGCAAGCGCAGGATCATCCAGTCGCAGGGCGATTCGACGACTACCATGGCATCTTTGAGACACAGTACAGCGATCAGTATTTCCAGGACACCACGCAAATCGGCGCCAATGTAGACATTATCGGCGTGCCAGCAACGTGCCGGAGACGAGGTATAGCGTGCGGCCAGTGCGGCGCGCAGTTCCAGTTCGCCACAAGGTTGTGAAGTCGGTTGCGGCTGACGCGGATATTGACGCAGCAGTTCTCTTTCAAGCAGCAACAACGGGCTGTCCAAGGGCTGCAACAACGCCGGTTCATCCGCGCTCAACACCAGCATCCCCGGTCGCCTGGCGTTCACATAAACCGTCTCGAGCAGGTCATTGCCGCTGCTGAGCGGGTGAATGGACGACACCGGCAGCGCGTAATAGCCGGATTTGGCGACCGAATACACCCGCCCTTCCTTTTCCAGCAGCGAATAGGCGTACTGAATCGTCGAAATCGATACGCTCAAACGGTCCGCCAATTGCCTTAATGAAGGGAGGCGGACCCGCGTGTCGCTGACGGGCTCGTTGATGAGGTTAGTCAGGTAACGGTACACCGCCTGATAGGCAAAGTCGGTTTCGCGGGGTCCTTTCATGGGTGATGACCAAGCACGCCACGCGCCGCGTGGGGTGGGTGGATGAGCGCGGTAACCCCGAGAATTTTCAACGACCCGTTGACCGTTCGCCATTTGCGGCGTTGCCCGCGTCGAGGTCCAGCGCAGGCTCATCCGCATTACCGACTGCCGGGCCCGGCCCTTCGCCCCTCGCAACCGGTCCCATCCGGTAAAGCGTGCCGATCAACTTGACGGTCAACCCGCTGACGTCGACCATCCATTGCAGCACCTGCTCGGGAGCCGACTTGCCCTGCATCGCCCGGTGCAGATCAGGCAACGCCACGAGCATACCGGGATGGCATTGGCGTAGAAAACGCTCAAGCGAGGCGCCGTTATCGACGAAGGGCGCGAACAGCAAGCACACCAGTTGAGCCTCACTCAAGCCCAGGCTTTTCTGGGCCTGCGCCGCTGCCAATGCACGCTGGTCGGACATTGTCGTCGGGTTAACGAACGTTTCCATTACCTGCTCGCAATAGCGCTCGGGAAGCTGTTTGCGACGCATCATGACCAAGGCCCGCTGTACGTAATCGGCGACGCCTGCTTCATAGGTGCGGCCATGAACAAAACACGCCTCCAGCCCCCGAACGTGCGCAGAAATCGTCAGGCTGACAAACTCGTTATCACTAAGCTGGGCCGCCAGTTCGTCAGGCTGAAACCCGAGGAAATCGGTGAGTAGCGGCCAGCGATCTTCCAGATTGCTGACCAGCATGTCGTGAATATCGATGAAGGTTGTGCGCCGACACGCTTCAAATGATTCGGCCGGCCGCCACTCAGCCTGCCCATGCTCAGAATAAAACTCGCGGTAGCAATCGCTGCCCAGTTCATCCAGTCGCGCGAACAGCTCCTCGTAACCGGATTCAGGGGCATTCGATGCATTGAGGCCAGCCTTTTGCGCCGCACGGGTCAACCCATGCATGAACTGCTTTTGCTGACGAGGTGTATCGCTGCTGACCAACGCATCGACGCCTCGGTCCCAACGGCAGATTTGCCCATAAAACTCGCCCGCCGCCAGGTACCCGTCATCCCACAGGTCAAGCGGCCCGTTCCAGGTTCGCCGATGACCCACCATCAACAGATTGAGGCGATTTGACTCGCGACCTGCATCGGAGACCGGCGCCAGATGGCTGAATGGCAGGACTTCCCGGTTATCGACCATCACCACTTCGACCCGAGGATCGTCGTAGAGAAACAGCGCACTGCAACTGTGATGGATGTTTTCAAGGGCCATCGGGCTTGCGCCATTCGTGCGCAAGGTCGCGACTCTCAGCTGGAACGTCGCAGGCGCCCGGCCAGCGATGCTCAATTGTGCGGCGCGCAGCAATGCCAGCGTGTAGCAACAGTCGCGGGTTCCGGACTGGATCGACAACACCTTGTATTCGCCGATCCGCTCCATGCCACCCGCGGAGACCACCAGGCGCTGAATCATCAGCTGCAGTGCCGTGCGCTCGGCGCGTGAAAAAAAACTCAGCAATCGCTGCAATACTTGCTGATAAACATAGTTCATTGCCTGTTCATGGGTATGGGTCATCATTGTTTACCTGTTACGCATAGGTTCGATGTCACGCAAACAACTGTGTGCATTGCGCACACGGCTGACTGACATGATTAAAGTGTTTCGATTGATATGAAATCCTAACACTTAGTTTTGAGTAATTATTTGAAATGAATCGAGCTTACTTGTGACCCTGTCCGCACACGATGGCAGGAAAGCCCCGCAGGACAAGGGTCCTGCGACCACACGAGGGATCCTAGGAAATGTCCGACAGCGTCCCACAGACATGTAGCACGAGAAATAAAGAAAGAAGTCGCAATTAATTTTTCGGCAATTGATCGATAACACGCTATTTGTTGAGCTTGTATTACCGGAGTGCGAAGAAAAGTATCTGTCCAATACCCAGCCATAGCTCATTCCTTGAGATGAAAGTAATCATTCAATTATCGGGGCTTATAGGGTGATTAGAAGATACAGATTGAGAGCAAAAACCAGTTCAGTTGCTGAACTGACTCGTCGCAGGTTGAGGGGGACGTCTCGGAATTTCGGAGGGGGAAATGCAAAAGTCCGTGCAAGCACGGACTTTTTCAGTGGTGTTACGCCGGATCGACCTGGAGCGCAACCCGTTCGCGACACGGGCATTCATCCATGTAGCGGTGCGCCTCGACAAACTCGGAAAAAGGAAAGACCCGAGTCTTGAGTGGCAGCAACACGCGGTCTGCGGTCAGCTGGTTGATGTCGCGCAAGGCACGTTGCAGTGCGACCTGATCCTGGATGATGCCCAGCTCCGGCTTGCCAGTGAAGTTGCCGATGCAGTGAACGAAGAACTGAATGTTCTTCTGGAACGCTGCGCAGGCCGGGAACGGCGTCTGGTTACCACCTTGCAGGCCGTACAGCACCAGGCTGCCACGAGGCGCGAGCACATCGCCCAGCAGTGACATCTGCGGACCGCCGAGGCCATCGAACACCACATCCACGCCGCGGTTGTCGGTGATTTTGTTGATCCGCATGAGCAGATCCTCTTCCTCGGTGACGATTACTTTCTCGGCACCCAGTGACAGCAGGTATTCACGTTCTTCAGCGGTCTTGGTGGCGGCAATTACCCGCACGCCCAATGCCTTGCCCAGTTGCACAAACGATGGACCGGCACAGTGGCTCGCGTCAGTCACCAAGGCAAATTGCCCAGGTTTGACACGCGCCAGATCGACATAAGCGAAGTAGGCAATCAGCAGCGGCGTGTAATGCACGGCCGCTTCAATCGGGCTGAGCACGTCCGGATAACGGGTCAATGCCGAGCGAGGCAGAACGATCTGCTCGCCGTAGACCGGATAGTCGTTGGGGCTTTCAGCCGGGAAGCTGGCGACCTTGTCACCGACTGCCAGGTCATCGACGCCCTCGCCGACCGCTGTCACGACGCCGGACATCTCATGGCCAAGGCCAGAAGGCAGACGAGCATGGGATGAGGCCAGGTTCTGGCGCCAGAGAATGTCGTACCAGCTGATGCCAATCGCCTCGACGCGCACCTGCACTTCGCCCGGCGCAGGGAGAGCGGCCGCATGCTCTTCGCATTTGAGCACCTCGGCTGGACCAAACTTGTGAAAACGGATCGTGCGGGACATCGCAAACCTCGTCAAAGAAACCTCTAATGCCCTGAACTCTATCTGGGCTTTCTACCCAAGACTATCAGTGGCTATTAATAGTCGACATGCCTGTCATTGATTCCGCAGCATCCATTGGATCAACGGTTATCGTAAAAATCCGGAGCATCCGTTCCTGGGAAACTGAATTATTCGGTGCAGAGTAGCAGCCTTTCCCCGTAATATTCATGCCGGCCATTGTTCTCATATGGCCGCTCTCGTCAAGCTTGATGACTCTGCCAGGACTCCAGATGAATCGTAATGACCTGCGTCGTGTCGACCTGAACCTGTTGATCGTTTTTGAAACATTGATGCACGAACGCAGTGTGACCCGTGCTGCGGAGAAATTGTTCCTCGGCCAGCCGGCCATCAGTGCGGCGCTCTCACGCCTGCGCGGGCTGTTCGATGATCCGTTATTCGTGCGCACCGGGCGCAGCATGGAGCCTTCCGCTCGCGCGGTGGAAATCTTCGCCCTGCTCTCTCCTGCCCTGGATTCGATTTCCACGGCGGTCAGCCGTGCGGCAGAATTCGACCCGGCGACCAGTACGGCGGTGTTCCGCATTGGCCTGTCGGACGATGTCGAGTTCGCGCTGCTGCCGATGCTGCTCAAGCGTTTGCGTGCGGAATCGCCGGGGATCGTATTGGTGGTGCGTCGGGCCAACTACATCCTGATGCCGAGCCTGTTGGCCTCGGGGGAGATTTCCATCGGCGTCAGCTACACCGCCGACCTGCCGGCCAACGCCAAGCGCAAAGTGCTGCGCCGCAGCATGCCGAAGCTGTTGCGCGCCGATACGGTGCCGGGGCCATTGAGCCTCGATGACTTCTGCGCCCGCCCCCATGCGCTGGTGTCGTTTGCCGGTGACCTGAGCGGCTTTATAGATGAAGAACTGGAAAAGCTCGGGCGCAAACGTCATGTGGTGCTCGCGGTGCCGCAGTTCAACGGGCTCAGCACACTCATCAGCGGGACCGATATCGTCGCGACGGTGCCTGACTATACCGCTGAGGCGTTGACGGCGGCTGGCGGGGTGCGAGCTGAAGATCCGCCCTTGCCGGTGCGCAGCTTTGAATTGCACATGGCGTGGCGTGGGTCGCAGGATAATGACCCGGGTGAACGTTGGTTGCGCTCCAGGATCCAGATGTTCTTCGGGGATCCGGATAGCCTGGCGTGATCCTGATCTTTTGTTGGGGCTGATGGCCTCTTCGCGGGCAAGCCTCGCTCCTACAGGGATTTAATCAGCGGCACAATTCCCTGTGGGAGCGGGCTTGCCCGCGACTCGGTCTCAAGCCAATCCCTTGCATTCTGCGCAACATAGAATTGTCATCAATCCAATTGATCGCCGTCCAATGTAAGGCGCATGCTAGAGGGCTGGCTTCAGACTTATATCATTCCGAATGATAGTTACCTTTGCTTCATTCGATTCGTGCGATACCACCCCGCCGCTCATCATCCGCCCATCTCAATACATTGGCGGATGCATCCATGGAACAGTCACTCAAACATTTGCGCTTCCCATTGGCCATGTTGGCCGTACTGGTGATGAGCGCCTGCGGCAAGGCTCCGGAGTCTGCCGCTACCATGCCTGCGGCGAAAGTCAGCGTCGCCAAGGTACTGGAACAACCGGTCAACGAGTGGGACGAATTCACCGGGCGCCTTGAAGCGCCAGAAACCGTAGAAATTCGTCCACGGGTCTCCGGCCAGATTGATGAAGTGGCCTTCACCGAAGGCGCACTGGTCAAGAAAGGTGACCTGCTGTTCCAGATTGACCCACGCCCATTCCAGGCCGAGGTCCGCCGCCTCGAAGCACTGGTGGCCCAAGGCCGCGCCAACGCCACCCGCAGCGAAAACGAAGCCCAGCGTGGCGAACGCTTGCGCACCAGCAACGCGATCTCCGCCGAACTGGCCGATTCGCGCACCAGTGCAGCCCAGGAAGCCCGCGCCGCCGTCGGCGCTCTCCAGGCTCAACTGGACCTGGCCAAACTGAACCTGAGCTTCACCCGCGTCACCGCGCCCATCAGCGGTCGCGTCAGCCGTGCGGAAATCACCGCCGGCAACCTGGTGACCGCCGACACCACCGCGCTGACCAGCGTTGTTTCCACCGATAAGGTCTACGCCTACTTCGACGCCGACGAACGTGTGTTCCTCAAATACACCCAGCTCGCTCGCCAGGGCAAACGCGGTGCAACCACTCCGGTTTACCTCGGCCTGTCCAACGAAGACGGCAACCCGCATCAGGGCGTGATGAACTTCGTCGACAACCAGGTCAACCCGAAAACCGGCACCATCCGCGGTCGCGCGGTCTTTGATAATGCTGACGGACAGTACACCCCAGGCTTATATGCCCGTTTGAAACTGGTCGGCAGCGGTACTTACTCCGCCGTGCTGATCAACGACGAAGCGGTCGGAACCGATCTGGGCAAGAAATTCGTGCTGGTGATGGATGCCGACAACAAGACGGCCTATCGCTCCGTCGAACTGGGGCCGAAGATCGAAGGCTTGCGCATCGTGCGCAGCGGCCTGAACAAGGATGACACCGTCATCGTCAAGGGGCTGCAACGGGTTCGCCCTGGCTCGCCGGTCACCCCTGAAGTGATCCCGATGGCCAGCGAACAAACCCTTGCGGCACTCGCACAACAACGACAAGCGCTGGAAGCCAGCAACCTGCCCCAAGTCGCACCTGCCAAGGTCGCGCCGGGTACGGTTGTGAAACTGGCTGCTGCGACTCCACGCGGTTAAGGGACGACAACTCCGATGAATTTTTCCCAATTCTTCATTTCACGGCCGATCTTCGCAGCGGTGCTTTCGCTGCTGATCCTGATCGCCGGTGCCATCTCGCTGTTCCAGTTGCCGATCAGCGAATACCCGGAAGTCGTGCCACCGACCGTTGTGGTGCGTGCGAACTTCCCCGGCGCCAACCCAAAAGTCATCGGTGAAACCGTGGCCGCTCCCTTGGAGCAAGCCATTACCGGCGTCGAGAACATGCTGTACATGTCCTCGCAGTCCACCGCTGACGGCAAGATCACCCTGACCATCACCTTCGCACTGGGCACTGACCTGGACAATGCACAGGTGCAGGTTCAAAACCGCGTGACCCGGACCGAGCCGAAACTTCCAGAAGAAGTGACGCGCATCGGTATCACCGTCGACAAGGCGTCGCCCGACCTGACCATGGTTGTGCACTTGACCTCGCCGGACAAACGCTACGACATGCTCTACCTGTCCAACTACGCCTTGCTCAACATCAAGGATGAGCTGGCGCGCCTGGGCGGTGTCGGTGACGTGCAACTGTTCGGTATGGGCGACTACTCGCTGCGGGTCTGGCTCGATCCGAACAAGACCGCTTCGCGCAACCTGACTGCCACCGATGTGGTAACCGCGATTCGTGAACAGAACCGTCAAGTCGCTGCCGGTGCACTGGGTGCGCCCCCTGCGCCGAATGCCACTGCGTTCCAGCTGTCGGTCAACACTCAGGGCCGTCTGGTTTCTGAAGAAGAGTTCGAGAACATCATCATTCGCTCCGGCGACAACGGTGAAATCACGCGCCTGAAAGACATCGCTCGCGTTGAGCTGGGCTCCAGCCAATACGCATTGCGCTCGCTGCTGAACAACCAGCCTGCGGTGGCGATCCCGATCTTCCAGCGCCCTGGCTCCAACGCGATCGAGATCTCCAACGAAGTTCGCGACAAGATGGCCGAACTGAAGAAAAACTTCCCGGAAGGCATGGACTTCAGCATCGTCTATGACCCGACGATCTTCGTGCGCGGCTCCATCGAGGCGGTGGTCCACACCCTCTTCGAAGCGCTGATCCTCGTGGTTCTGGTGGTGATCCTGTTCCTGCAAACCTGGCGTGCCTCGATCATTCCGTTGGTGGCGGTGCCGGTTTCGCTGATCGGTACGTTTGCGGTGATGCACCTGTTCGGCTTCTCGCTGAATGCCCTGTCACTGTTCGGCCTGGTATTGGCCATCGGTATCGTGGTGGACGACGCCATCGTGGTGGTGGAGAACGTGGAAAGGCACATCGAGCTGGGAGAAACGCCCGTAGAAGCCACCAAGAAAGCCATGCGAGAGGTGACCGGGCCGATCATCGCGACGGCGCTGGTGCTGTGTGCGGTATTTATCCCGGCGGCGTTCATTTCCGGACTCACCGGCCAGTTCTACAAACAGTTTGCCCTGACCATTGCCATCTCGACCGTGATCTCGGCGTTCAACTCGCTGACACTGTCCCCTGCCCTGGCCGCCGTGCTGCTCAAGAGCCACCATGCGCCGAAAGATCGCTTTACCAAAGTGCTGGATAAACTGTTGGGCGGCTGGCTTTTCCGTCCGTTCAACCGGTTCTTCGAACGCGCCAGCCATGGTTATGTCGGCACCGTAGCCCGGGTTATCCGCAGCAGCGGTATTGCCCTGCTGTTGTACGCAGGCCTGATGGTGCTGACCTTCTTCGGTTTCGCCCACACCCCGACCGGCTTCGTACCCGGCCAGGACAAGCAATACCTGGTGGCCTTCGCGCAACTGCCGGACGCTTCGAGCCTTGACCGCACCGAAGACGTGATCAAACGCATGTCCGACCTGGCCCTGAAACAGCCTGGCGTGGAAAGTGCGGTAGCGTTCCCGGGCCTGTCGATCAACGGTTTCACCAACAGCCCGAATGCCGGCATCGTGTTCGTGACCCTGAAACCGTTCGACGAGCGCAAAGACCCGAGCATGTCGGCCGGTGCGATTGCCGGTGCATTGAACGGCCAGTTCGCCGGAATCCAGGAAGCCTACATGGCGATCTTCCCGCCGCCGCCGGTACAAGGCCTGGGCACCATCGGCGGTTTCCGCCTGCAGATCGAAGACCGGGGCAACCTGGGCTACGACGAGCTGTACAAAGAAACCATGAACATCATCACCAAGAGCCACAACGTGCCGGAACTGGCCGCGCTGTTCACCAGCTACACCGTGAACGTGCCGCAGGTCGATGCCGCCATCGACCGTGAAAAGGCCAAGACCCACGGCGTGGCTGTCAGCGACATCTTCGACACCCTGCAGATCTACCTGGGTTCGCTGTATGCCAACGACTTCAACCGCTTCGGTCGCACCTATCAGGTCAACGTCCAGGCTGAACAACAGTTCCGTCTCGAACCGGACCAGATCGGTCAGCTGAAAGTGCGTAACAACAAAGGCGAGATGATCCCGCTGGCGACCTTCATCAAGGTCAGCGACACCTCGGGCCCGGACCGCGTGATGCACTACAACGGTTTCATCACCGCTGAAATCAACGGTGCCGCAGCCCCAGGCTACAGCTCCGGCCAGGCTCAGGCAGCGATCGAGAAACTGCTCAAGGAAGAACTTCCAAACGGCATGACCTACGAGTGGACCGACCTGACCTACCAGCAGATTCTGTCCGGCAACACCGCGCTGTTCGTGTTCCCGCTCTGCGTATTGCTGGCGTTCCTGGTGCTCGCGGCCCAATACGAAAGCTGGAGCCTGCCACTGGCGGTGATCCTGATCGTACCGATGACCCTGCTGTCGGCCATCATCGGTGTGATTGCTTCGGGAGGCGACAACAACATCTTCACCCAGATCGGCTTGATCGTACTGGTGGGACTTGCGTGTAAGAACGCGATTCTGATCGTCGAGTTTGCCAAGGATAAACAGCAGGACGAAGGTCTCAGCCCGCTGGCTGCGGTCCTGGAAGCATGCCGTCTGCGTCTGCGTCCGATCTTGATGACTTCCTTCGCGTTCATCATGGGTGTTGTGCCTCTGGTCTTCTCCAGCGGTGCCGGTGCCGAAATGCGTCACGCCATGGGTGTGGCGGTGTTCTCCGGGATGCTCGGGGTGACCTTCTTCGGTCTGTTGCTGACACCGGTGTTCTACGTATTGATTCGTAACTTTGTGGAGCGCGGTGAAAAGCGCAAAGCGGCCAAGGCCCTGAAACTGGAGGCGCAACAATGAGCCTTAAAGCCTTCCTGCCGAGCCTTCTGGTACTGGCCTTGAGTGCCTGTGCCGTCGGCCCGGACTACAAGACACCCGCCACTGAGCCGGCCAACATCACCACTGCCACCGACGGAGCTGCCGGCCAGAAAAACTTCGACCGCTCGCGTTTCGAAGGCATCTGGTGGCAGCAGTTCGAAGACCCGACCCTCAACCAGTTGGTGACTCAATCGCTGCAAGGCAACCGTGATCTGCGCGTGGCCTTCGCCCGCTGGAAAGCGGCCCGGGCGATTCGCGATGACGTCAGCAATGACGCCATGCCCACCATCACCAGCCGCGCCAGCAGTGACTTGGGCAAGGGTCAGATCCCGGGCCAGACCACCAAACGGGTCAACAGCGAACGTTACGACCTCGGCCTGGACATGGCGTGGGAGATCGACCTGTTTGGGCGTATCCAGCGCAACCTCGAGTCCGCCGATGCCGAACAGCAGGCGCTCGAAGCCGATCTGTACCAACTGCAAGTCACCATGATTGCCGAACTGGTGGATTCTTATGGCCAATTGCGCGGCGCACAGTTGCGCGAAAAGATTGCCCTGGCCAACCTGAACAACCAGCAGGAGTCGCGCAAGATCACCGAAAGCCTGCGTGATGCCGGCGTCGGCGATCAACTGGACGTCGAGCGTGCCGATGCACGCCTGGCCTCGGTCGAAGCCAGCGTGCCGCAGTTACAGGCCGAACAGGTTCGACAGAAAAACCGTATCGCCACCCTGCTGGGAGAGCGTCCGGACAAGCTGACTGTCGACTTGAGTCCAAAAGACTTGCCGGCGATTGCCAAAGCATTGCCGATCGGTGACCCGGGGCAGTTGCTGCAACGTCGTCCGGACATCCTCAGCGCCGAGCGCAAACTGGCCTCCTCCACCGCCCGTATAGGCGTGGCCAAGGCTGATCTGTTCCCTCGGGTCAGCCTCAGCGGCTTCCTTGGTTTTACCGCCGGCCGTGGTTCGCAGATCGGTTCTGCGGCGGCCAATGCCTGGGCGCTCGGCCCGAGCATTACGTGGGCTGCGTTTGACCTGGGTAGCGTGCGAGCCCGTCTGCGCGGCGCCGATGCCGATGCCGAAGGCGCGCTGGCGACTTACGAACAGCAAGTGCTGCTGGCGCTGGAAGAATCGGAAAACGCATTCAGCGACTACGGTAAACGTCAGCAACGGCTGATCTCGCTGATCCGTCAAAGCGAAGCGAGCCGCGCCGCCGCAGACCTGGCGCAAATCCGCTACCGCGAAGGCACCGTGGACTTCCTCGTCCTGCTGGATGCCCAACGTGAGCGTCTGGCGGCTGAAGATACCCAGGCCTCGGCGGAAACCGATCTTTATCGCGGCATTGTCGCGATCTACAAAGCCCTTGGCGGTGGCTGGCAACCAGAGACGGTCGCCAGCAAGTAATTTTTAAAGAGCTCCTTTGGTTGGCCGCAACCAACCAACTTTTTAGCCCTGCGCCTCATTCGGTCGCGGGGCTTTTTTTTGCTTTTTCAGAAGACAATGTGAGCCCGTTGCCATAGCAGGGATCAGGGTCGGTTTTGAGCCCGGGGTTGATCATCGCCTTGAAGTACTGGAGCAGCGGTTGCATGGGAACACTCTTCGAGCCATCTCCAGCAAGCGTAGTCACTGCTTCAAGGCTTCGACCGGTTTCAACGTCGACGTGACTTGTAGGCAAAATCGCCGGCATCGGACTGAGTCAGGGTTTGACTCACACGCCCACCTGACCGAAGCTGACAGCTTTGCAAAAGCTGCCAGCCCCGGATTCCTGCATGCCCCAGTCCCGCCGCTACTTGCTCATCAGCCTCTGTGTCCTGTTCGCCATCGCTCTTGCCTGGTTTTTCCTGCGCAGCACGACGCCCGTGGTGCCGGAAGCCATCAAGCGCGGCTATAGCGAAGCGTTGACCCAGGCACGTGCCGGGCAACCGGGGGCCGCACGGGTGCTCTACCAGCAGCTGGGTCGCCCTGACCTGTCGCCCAAGCGCCGTGTCTGGCTGCATGCCGAACTGCCGAACTACCCGAGCCCGCAAGCCTTGAAACTGGCGGATGCAGACCTGCAAAACCCGTCGGCCGACGTGCGCATCGCCGCCATCAAAAGCATTGGCGGACTGGTGCCCAGTGGGCAGCGCAGTTTGCTGATCGGACCATTACTCGACGACAGCGAACAAAGCGTCCGGTCTGCCGCGATCAACGCGCTGCTGGGTTTATCGCCGGATGACCTGGGCTTGTATTTCGGGCCGTTGCAGCAAGCCATCGATGCCTGGGAACGGGACCTGAAAAGTCTCCCGGAAAGCGCCGAAACCCAATACCAGCTGGCCCGTCTGCACTTGCACAATGCCGAACTGAAAGATGCGCAGCAGGCGCTGGAACGCACGCTGCAACTGGAGCCGGGCAATCTGCCGGCGTTGGTGATGCAGATTGAAGTGCTGGATAAACAAGGCCAAAGCGACGCAGCCCGGCAATTGCTGGCGAAACAGTTGAAGGCTCAACCCGACTCTGCCTACCTGCAACATGCCCTGGGGCTTTGGTTGCTGCATCACGGGCAAAGTGAATTTGCCCTGCTTGGGCTGTCCAAAGCGGTCGAGATCGAGCCGAACAACAAGGATTACCGCTACGACCTTGCGACTACGTTGCACGGCGAGCAAGAGCTGGAAGCGGCGCAAAAACAGTTGCAGGAAATCGTCCAGCGCCATCCGGCGGATCGCAAGGCGCGAGTGCTGCTCATCAACTACTGGAAAGAAAGCGGACAATTGCAGAACGTGCAGATCCTTCTGGCGCAGCTGGAACAACTCAATCCAGACGATCCGGCGTTGCAGCAGGGTTTATAACGCCACTGATATCACACCGGCAAAAAGGTTGAACCGTCGCCACGGCAAAAGGTCAAGTGATCAGGCAGTCCATTCAGGCACTTCAAGCCTGCTGCCTCGCTTCCCCTAGTCATGAGAGGGTTTTTTTTGTCTACATCTAACGAGTTGTTCAGTGCAAAAGCCGCCACCGGCATCGACGGTCTGGATGACATCCTGGCCGGTGGATTGTCCCGCGGCCATGTGTTCTTGCTGGAGGGTGAACCCGGAACCGGCAAAACCACCGTCGCTTTGCATTTTCTGTTGGCCGGCGCCCGTGCCGGCGAGCGCTCGTTGTACATCACGCTTTCAGAAACCGAGCGCGAACTGCGCCAAGGGGCGTTGTCCCACGGTTGGGAGCTGGATGAAAACATCCACATCTTCGAACTGACACCGCCAGAAAGCCTGCTCAATGCCGAACATCAGCAGAGTCTGCTGTACTCCTCGGACCTTGAACTGGGCGAAGCAACCAAACAGATTTTCGAAGTGGTCGAACGGGTCAAGCCGACCCGTGTGGTCCTCGACAGCCTTTCCGAAATCCGTTTGCTCGCCCAGAGTTCCCTGCGATATCGCCGGCAGATCCTGGCGATCAAGCACTACTTCGTGCGCTACGACGCAACCGTGCTGCTGCTCGATGACCTGACCACCGAATCCCTCGATAAAACCGTGCACAGCGTGGCGCACGGCGTGGTTCGCCTGGAAGAACTGACGCCCAACTACGGCGCCGAACGCCGGCGCATACGTGTCGTGAAGTATCGCGGTCAAAAGTACCGTGGCGGCTTCCATGACTTCACGATCATGGGCGACGGTGTGCACGTCTTCCCTCGTCTGGTCGCCGCTGAACACCGCGGCGGTTATATCCGCCAGCAGTTGACCAGCGGCATCAAGGAAATGGACGCCCTGCTCGGCGGCGGCATCGAGACCGGTTCCAGCACGCTGATTCTCGGCCCGGCCGGTACCGGCAAGTCGCTGATCTCGATGATCTTCGCCGCCGCGGCCGTCGCCCGGGGTGAGAAAGCCGCGCTGTTTATCTTCGATGAAGAGCTGGGACTGCTGTTCGAACGCATGAAAAACATGGGCATCGACCTGCAGGCGCTGCAAGACACCGGCAACCTGCTGATCGAGCAAGTCGACGCCGCCGAACTGTCCCCCGGCGAGTTCTCGCACCGGGTTCGTCGTTGCGTCGATGAGCGCAACATCAAAACGGTGGTGATCGACAGCATCAACGGCTATCAGGCCGCGATGCCCGAGGAAAACGCGCTGGTGCTACACATGCACGAGTTGCTGCTGTACCTCAATCGCCGAGGCGCCGCGACGTTCATGACAGTGGCCCAACATGGGCTGGTCGGGGACATGCAGGCCCCGGTCGACATTACTTATCTGGCTGACACGGTGATTCTGTTGCGCTACTTCGAAGCGGTAGGCAAGGTTCGCCGGGCCATTTCAATTATCAAAAAACGCACCGGCAGCCACGAATCGACCATTCGCGAATACCGCATCGGCAGCGCAGGCATGACCATCGGCGAGCCTTTGGATGCATTCCAAGGTGTATTGCGCGGCGTTCCAACCTATCTGGGTGCCAGCCAGCCACTGCTCAAGGATGATGAACGGTGAGTGTTGTCGAGGCGATGTCCGAGCGCGCGCTTATTCTCGCGCCGCTGGGACGTGACAGCCAGATTGCGCTGATGATGCTTAACGAGGCGGGATTCGAGGGTCTTGTGACACGGGATCTGGTCACGCTGTGCAGCGAGCTGGCACAAGGTGCCGGGCTGTTGTTGATTTCTTCGGAAGCCTTGCTGGGTTGCGACCTCGAACCGCTGCTGGGCCTGATCGAGGAACAACCGGCCTGGTCAGACCTGCCGATCGTACTGTTGACCCACCACGGCGGGCCGGAACAAAACCCCGCGTCACGTCTCGGACCGCAATTGGGCAACGTGACCTTCCTCGAGCGCCCGTTTCATCCGGTGACATTGATCAGCCTGGTCACTACCGCATTGCGTGGGCGACGACGGCAGTATGAAGCCAGGGACCGGTTGATTGACCTGAGCCAAAGCGAACTGCGTCTGCAAAATACGCTGGAAACCCTCGAGCAACAGGTCGAGGAACGTACCGCCCAACTGCGTCATAACGAAGAAGCCCTCAGACAGTCGCAGAAAATGGAGGCTGTCGGCCAACTCACCGGTGGTATCGCCCACGACTTCAACAACATGTTGACCGGCATCATCGGCAGCCTCGAGTTGCTACGTCGACGCCTGGCCCGAGGTCGCACCGATGACCTGGACGGCCTGATCGATCTGGGAGTGACCTCGGCCAATCGCGCGGCCGGTCTGACCCATCGTCTGCTGGCGTTTTCCCGACGCCAGTCGCTGGATTCAAAACCCGTGAAAATGAATACCCTGGTGGTGTCCATGGGCGAACTCCTGCAGCGCAGCATCAACGAAAGCATTCAGCTGGACATGCAGTTGAGCGAGGACTTGTGGGTGGCCGAGGCCGACCCCAACCAACTCGAAAGCGCCCTCCTCAACCTGGTGCTGAACGCCCGCGACGCCATGCCCGAAGGCGGAAAACTGGTGGTCAACACCTCGAATCAGCATCTGGACAAAGGTTTCACGCAGGTTCACAGCAACCTGCAACCGGGTGATTACGTCGTGCTGCGCGTGACCGACACTGGCTGCGGCATGCCGGAAGGCACCATCACCAGAGCCTTTGATCCGTTCTTCACGACCAAACCGATCGGCCAGGGCACCGGTTTGGGCTTGTCGATGATTTACGGTTTCAGCAAGCAATCCCACGGCCACGTCACCATCGAGAGTGAAGTGGGCAACGGTACGACGGTGAGCCTGTATCTTCCGCGCTACAACGGTGCGCTAGTCGAGGACACGCTGATCGACATCGCACACGCGCCTCATGCTCAGGACGGAGAAACCGTGCTGATCGTTGAGGATGATCCGGCGGTACGGGTGTTGGTCAGCGCGGTACTGAGTGAGTTGGGCTACGCCTTCGTCGAAGCAGGCGATGCCGACAGCGCGGTGCCGATTCTCGATTCCGGCCAGCGTATCGATTTGTTGATCAGCGATGTGGGATTGCCAGGGATGAATGGCCGGCAACTGGCGGAAATCGGTCGGCAGTACCGGCCTGATCTGAAAGTATTGTTCATTACCGGTTATGCCGAACACGCGGCAGTGCGCGGTGGATTCCTTGACCCGGGCATGCAGATGATCACTAAGCCGTTCACCTTCGACCTGTTGACGGCCAAGGTGCGGGAGATGATCCGAATCTGAAAGCCCCCATGACGGGGGCTTCGGGGCTATTTACGACAGCATTTCCTGCATCAGCTCTTGCAACACATCCAGATCGAACGGCTTGCCGAGGATCGGCGCCTTGCGCGTGATCGGGCTGTCGGTCTCGCGGATCTCCTGCGGATAACCGCTGATAAATATCACTTTGAGCTCTGGTCGCAGCTTTACGGCAGGCTCGGCGATCTGCACGCCGGAGATGCCGCCAGGCAGGCGAAAATCAGTGATCATCATGTCCAGGTGCGGCTTGCTCGCCAATATTTCGAAGGCCTGCTCGCCGTTTTCGGCCTGCAGCACCCGGTAACCCTCACCCGACAAGTAAGCGGACAATACCATCAGAATCGAGGGGTCATCCTCGACAATGAGTACTACATCTTGTGCATCTTCACTCATGGGAAGCCTTTGTTCGGTCAATAGCTGCTGATACGACCATGGGGTCGATCAGAGGTTGCGTTTATCCGGCTGTTTTCCTACAACGGCAGACAAACGCGAAATAAGGCGCCCTCGTTGATCTTGCTCTCGACGGCGATGGAGCCGCCATGGGCGGCGACGATCTGCTCGGAAATAAACAGCCCCAGTCCCAGCCCCGCGACCACGGTTTTGGCTGACACCCGTTCGAACTGTTGAAAAATGCGCTTCTGGTTTTCTTCACTGATACCGATCCCGCGGTCCTGCACTTCGACCCGTGCCTGACCCTCGTGACTGTAGACCCTGACATCAATCAGGCTCTTGCCACCATAACGCAAGGCGTTGGTCAGCAGATTTGAAATCACTTGTTCGATACGAAATTCGTCCCAGTTGCCGACCACTGGCTGCTCGGCGGTAAACGCAACGGAACACTCGGCGGCGTCAACTTGCGGCGCGAAGTTTTGCAGCAGGTTGCTGACCAACTGCACGAGGTCAAATCTGGTCGAGCGGATCGACAACTTGCCGGTGCGGATGCGTGACACATCCAACATGTCTTCAATGAGACGGATCAGGCTTTTGATCTGCCGCTCGTCACGGTCGACCATGGCGTGCATCTTGTCGAGGGTGAACGCCGACGCGTTGTCCCGGGCCAGGTGCATCTTGCGCAGCTGGGTTTCGAGGATCAGGCCATTGAGCGGCGTGCGGACTTCGTGGGCGACGATCGACATGAAGTCATCGCGCATGCGCACCGCTTGCTCCAGTTCATTCTGGGTGGTCTGCAACTGCTTGAGCAGCGCTTCCTGCTCGCGGCGAGCCTGCTCCAGCTCTTCAACCTGTTGCTTCATCGCCTTGCTTTGGCGGTAGAGGTCGACGAAGACGTTGACCTTGCTTTTGACGGCGTGAATATCCAGTGGCTTGTGCAGGAAGTCCACGGCCCCGCTTTCGTAACCCTTGAACGCGTAGTTCAGCTCGCGGCCCGCGGCACTGACAAACACAATCGGGATGTTCTTGGTCTTCTCTGTACCGCGCATCAACTCGGCCAGTTCAAAGCCGTTCATGCCCGGCATCTGTACGTCGAGAATGGCCATGGCGAATTCGTGTTGCAGCAGCAACGACAAGGCTTCGTCGGCGGACAAGGCTTTGTAGACCATGCGGTCTTCACGCTTGATCAGCGCCTCAAGTGCCAGCAGGTTCTCCGGCAGATCGTCGACAATCAGCAATTTGGCTTGGATGTTACTTAGCATGCTATTCGTTCCAGCTCGACAAGCAGACGGCCGATGCCGCGTATTGGGAGAATGTGGTCAGGGCAGTGCAAATCCAGCGCCGCCCGAGGCATGGTCGCGACCTGGGCTTCGTCCGGGTCCTGCACGATGGTCAGGCCGCCACAACGTTTGACCCGCGCCAATCCGTGTGCGCCATCACGGTTCGCGCCAGTCAGCAGCACGGCCGCCAGGCCTGGGCCATAGACATCGGCCGCCGACTCGAACAGAAAATCAATGGAAGGCCGCGAGTAATGCACGCGATCCTCAAGGCTCAGGGAAAAACTGCGGTCCTGCTCCACTGACAAGTGATAGCCCGGAGTGGCGAAATACAACGTTCCGGCTGCCACATCAATTTTGTCGCCAGCTTCCTCGACAGGCATGCAAACCCGGCGGGCAAAGACTTCGGCCAGTTGGCTGCGCCGCTCGTCGGGCAGGTGCAGGACTACGATGATCGGCAGCATGAAACCTTTACGCAACGGACTGAGAATGTTGAGCAATGCCTCCACCCCACCGGCCGAAGCGCCGATCACGATAGCGTCTATCGAAGGCAAATCCGCTGCATTGTTCATGATTTACGGTAAATCCGTTCTTGTTTGACCAAGGGCGAAAACTGGTTGCCGAAGGCGGAAAAATCCGGGGTTTCCTTACTGCCCAGCACCAGGAATCCTCGATGACAAAGGGATTCATGGAACAAACCGAACGCGCGATCCTGAAGCTTTTTATTGAAATAAATCAAAACATTACGGCACGAAATCAATTGGGTTTCTGAAAAGACGCTGTCCGTCGCCAGGCTGTGATCGGCGAACGTCACGTTCTCACACAACGTCTTGTCGAAAATCGCGTAGCCATACGCCGCCGTGTAGTAGTCGGCGAACGAACGCTGGCCACCGGCCTGCTGGTAGTTGTGAGTGTAGGCGCGGACATTCTCCATGGAGAAAATCCCCTGTTTGGCCTTCTCCAGCGAGCGCGGATTGATATCGGTGGCGTAGATGATCGTGCGATCGAGCAAGCCTTCTTCGCGCAGCAGAATCGCCATCGAATAGACTTCTTCACCCGTGCTGCAACCGGCGATCCAGATCTTGATCGACGGATAGGTCTTGAGCAGTGGCACGACTTCCTTGCGGATCGCGAGGAAATGCGAAGGATCGCGAAACATTTCGCTGACCGGGATCGTCAGCAATTGCAGCAACTGCATGAACGCGGTCGGATCGTGCAGCACCTTTTCTTGCAGGGCCGAAATGGTATTGCACTCGAATTGCGCCAACGCATGATTGACCCGGCGCTTGATCGAAGCGCCGGAATAATCGCGAAAGTCGTAGCTGTACTTGAGGTAGATCGCCTCGATCAACAACCGCAATTCGATCTCGCTGTTACGCGCCACTGTTTCAATGCGTTCCACTAAATGCGTTCCATCTTCGGTAACCACACGCGAATCAGCGAAAACAGGCGATCCAGGTCAATGGGCTTGGCCAGGTAATCGTTGGAGCCGGCTTGCAGGCAGCGCTCCTGATCGTCCTTCATGGCCTTGGCCGTCACCGCAATGATGGGCAGCTTGCGCCAGCGCGGGTCCTTGCGGATCTCGATGGTGGCTTCGAAACCGTCCATCTCCGGCATCATCACGTCCATCAACACCAGATCGATGTCCTCGACTTCATTCAGTTTTTCAATCGCCTCACGACCGTTCCGGCCGATGACCACGACTGCACCCTTTTGCTCCAAAGCGCTGGTCAGGGCGAAGATGTTGCGTACATCGTCGTCCACCAGCAGCACTTTGCGGCCTTCGAAGACCTTGTCGCGGCTGCGCGCGGTCTTGAGCATCCGTTGGCGTTCATGGGACAACCTGGATTCGACTTTGTGCAGAAAGAGTGTGACCTCATCCAGCAAACGCTCGGGTGAGCGAGCGCCTTTGATGATGATCGAGCGCGAGTACTTGCGCAGGTCAGCCTCTTCGTCCCGGGTCAGGTTGCGTCCGGTGTAAACGATGACCGGCGGGAACGAGCAGATATCTTCGGTGGACATGCGCTTGAGCAGATCGTTGCCGAGCATGTCCGGCAGCTTCAGGTCGATGATCATGCAATCGAAAATGGTCGTGCGCAGCAGGTCGAGCGCTTCCTGGGCGAAGCCGACGGCGGTGATTTCAATGTCCTCGTCGCCGATCAGGCGAGCAATGCTGTCGCGTTGCAAATCATCGTCTTCGACCAGCAGCACCCGTTTGACCTTCTGGGTCAGCTTGGCCTCGAGGCGGGCAAACACGTCCTTGAGTTCTTCGCGAGTGGTCGGCTTGACCGCATAACCGATCGCGCCCATGTGCATGGCCGCCTCGACCCGATCTTCCACCGAAATCACATGCACCGGAATGTGGCGGGTTTCGGCATGTTCTTTCAGACGCTGCAATACGGTCAGCCCGGAATGGTCCGGCAGGCGCATGTCCAGCAAAATGGCGTCGGGAATGAACTCCTTGGCCAGGTCGTAGCCTTCATCGGCCCCGTGAGCGACCAGGCACTGGTAACCCAGTTCGTGGGCCAGATCGTAGAGAATGTTTGCAAAATTCGGCTCATCTTCCACCACCAGGATGCAACGGGTGGTGAATGGCGCCTTGCTGCGGTCATCATCGAAACGTGGAATGTCGACTTCGGCAATCAGCGGCACCAGCGCGGGCGTTGTCACCCTAGGTTTTGCGGCGACCGGGGTAGCCTGCATCGGCGCGAGGGGCGCATCACCCGGTTCTACGTATTGCTGCGGCAGCACGAGGGTGAACACACTGCCCTGCCCCGGCTCGCTGGTGACGCTGATCGAACCGCCCAGCAACGCCGCCAGATCGCGGGAAATCGACAGGCCTAGCCCCGTGCCGCCATAACGGCGATTGGTGGTGCCGTCGGCCTGGCGGAAGGCTTCGAAAATGCTGTCCTGCTGGTCGGCGGCGATGCCGATCCCGGAATCGCGGACGATAAAGGCGATGCCGTCGTTCGGCTGGGACGCCACCGTGAGGCTGACGATGCCTTTTTCGGTAAATTTCACCGCGTTCGACAGCAGATTCTTAACGACTTGCTCCAGACGCTGGCGGTCGGTGAACAGCATCATCGGCGAACCGGGCTGCACGTCGACCTCGAACTCCAGCTTCTTGTCAGCGGCCATCGGCTCGAACATTCCGCGCAGTCCGTCCACCAGACGCGCAACGCTGGTGTTCTCGGGGCGCATTTCCAGCTTGCCGGCCTCGACCTTGGAAATATCGAGAATGTCATTGATCAGATTGAGCAAGTCATTGCCGGCGGAGTAGATCGACTCGGCGAACTTCACCTGCTCGGCGCTGAGATTTTCCTGAGGGTTTTCCGCCAGCAACTTGGCCAGGATCAGCGAACTGTTCAACGGCGTGCGCAGTTCGTGGGACATGTTGGCGAGGAACTCGGACTTGTACTTGCTCGAGCGCTGCAATTCTTCGGCGCGCTCTTCAAGCTGGGCCTGGGCCTGGTTGAGCTCGGTGTTCTTCAAGTCCATCGCATCACGCTGATCGGCCAGGATCTGTGCCTGATCGGCGAGTTGTTCGTTGGTCTGCTCCAACTCGACTTGCTGGGTTTCCAGGTGAGCCTGGGACTCCTTGAGAATCCGCGATTGCTCTTCGAGCTCTTCGTTGGCGGTCTTGAGTTCTTCTTGCTGAACTTGCAGCTCTTCGTTGAGCTGCTGGGTTTCGGCCAGCACTTCCTGCAAACGCTGACGGTAGCGAGCGGCCTCGATTGACGTGCCGATGTTGCCGGCGATCAGCTCGAGCAATTCGACGTCGCGGTCGTCCAAGGGGCGCAGGAAACCCAACTCGATCACGCCATTAACCCGATCATCGTCGCTGGTGGGCACCACGAGCACGCTACGCGGCAGGCCTTCGCCCAGACCGGAGCTGACTTTGAAATAGTCGCTTGGCACGTCATCGAGACGGATCAGGCGAGCCTGTTGCGCCACCTGGCCGGCAATCCCTTCATCGCTGTAGATCTGCTGGTCGCGCTCTTCCTGCTCGCGAGAAAAACCGTAGGACGCTATTCGTCTGAGGCCGCCATGTTCTTCGCGCACATAAATAGCAGCGACCGCAGTGCCCAGATATTGCGCGCAGAACTGCAGGATGTTGCGCCCCAACAGATTCAGGGACAGTTGCCCCAGCACCTGCTCGGCCAGTTCGGTCTGGCCGTTGCGCAGCCACGCTTGCTGTTCCAGGCGCCGGGCGCTGGCCTGTTGTGCGGCGAGGTTGGCGCTATAGCTTTGGGACAGGTTGAGCAAATCGCGACGACCGATATAGGCCAGCAAACCGCTGATGCCGAGGATGAACAGCAGGTAAAGGGAGATGCTCCAGATCGTGGTGCGGCGCACTTCCTCGTTGCGCGTGGTGCGCAACTGCTGCTCCATGTCGATCACGTCTTCGAATTGCTTGCGGATTTCGTCGGTCAGCCGTTTGCCCTGCCCAGCTTTGACAGCACCGCGATAATCACCGTTGGTGCGCTGCAACTCGATCATGGATTGCGCATAGTTGGCCCACTCAACCTGCAAGGCCTGGAGTCGGCGCAGACGATCGGTCTGAACCGGATTGTCGGCCGTGAGCTCGAGCAAAGTATTGAGCGCGACCGCGATTCTCGGCTTGGCCGTTTCGTAAGGGTCGAGAAAATGCTCATCGCCGCTGAGCAGAAAGCCGCGCATCCCCGTTTCCAGATCAACGGTCAGTTTCACCGCCTCATTGGCGTTATTGATCACCCGGTCGGTGTGCTCGACCCACTGGATTACCGACAGCAGGTAAGTGATCAGCGAGACAAAGAACACCGCGCTGAGCACACCAACGCCCAACGGCAGACTGATGTTGCGGCTCAGGAGTTTACGGAATCGTTGCTCATCAACCGAAGACGCAGGGGTCATGGGGAGGCCTTGTCGAACTATTCAAAACCAGGGAGTTTGCCCCAAAACGGGCACATTGATCCAACTTTCTGCGGCCGATCCGGGCAAATACCCGCATTTAGCTGCGATCGATCTAAGGAGCGGTTATCCTGCCGTCTCTTGTACAGCTATTCTTTTTTGCACAACGCCGGGAACTTGTCGGGATCTGCCACTTACTCATGATAGAGCCCGGCGATTTCGATCGACCTGCGACCCTGAATTTACCTTGAGAGCCCTCTTATGTCCTCCACCCCGTCCACCATCCTGGTAGTAGAAGACGATGACATCGTGCGCATGCTGATCGTCGATGTACTGGAGGAACTGGACTACAAGGTCCTTGAGGCCGATGGCAGCAAAAAGGCGCTGGAGTTTCTAAACGATGAGGACCAGCACATCGATTTGATGATGACCGATGTGGGTTTGCCGGATATGGATGGCAGAGAACTGGCGAAACAGGCGCGGATGCTGCGTCATGAATTGCCGATCCTGTTCGCCAGCGGTTATGCCGAGAGCATCGAGCTCCCTGCGGGCATGCAAGTGATCGGCAAGCCGTTTTCGATTGATAAGTTGCGCGACAAGGTCAAAGGCATGCTTGCTTAATCATTCATTACATTTTCTTAGGCGCACTTTTTCCAAAAAATGGTTTGCCGTATCAACGGCAAACCTTAGCTGCCTATAAATGATCCTGCTGCACTTGAGCAATCAATGCGCCTTCCCTGTTTATTGAAACAATCCATCACACTAACAACCTTGCTACCGGACCTGTGCGGATAAACCTGAGCACGTTTTCCATAGCCTTAGCCTGCCCACCACCGGTTGCACAGGCCGCCCTGGATGGCAGAACATTCCATCGACGTCGTGATCCCTTGCGGCCAGATATGGTTAAATCCCGCGCCTCTCGCGTCACTCAGCCCTCATCCCGAGTCAAGGAAATACCGTTCATGAATCAGCCCCGCGCAACCAAAGTCCTCGTCATTGGTTACGTCTGGCCCGAGCCCCGCTCTTCGGCCGCCAGTGGGCATGTGATGCAGATTCTGGATACGTTTCTGAAACAAGGCTGGGATATTACCTTCAGCAGTCCGGCCGGTACCGGTGAACATCGCGCGGATCTGACGGCGCTAGGCATTCGCGAAGTCCCGATCGAATTGAACAACAGCAGTTTCGACGACTTCGTCAGCCAACTGGCCCCGGATATCGTGCTGTTTGATCAATTCATGATGGAAGAGCAATTCGGCTGGCGTGTCGAGAAACACTGCCCCGCCGCCTTGCGAGTGCTTGAAACTTCGGATCTGCAAAGCCTGCGGCACGCCCGACATCAGCGTCTCAAGGATCGCTTGAAGACCAGCGACGATAACAATGATTTCACTGACCTGTTCGCACCGGCATTGCGCGAAGAGTTTGACTTGATGGCCGATACCGATCTGGCCAAACGGGAAATGGCCGCGCTGTATCGTTGCGATTTGAACCTGATGATCTCTGAAGTGGAAATCGAGTTGCTGGTCGAGCAGTTCAAGATGCCGCGCAATTTGCTGCACTGGTGCCCGTTGATGGTCGAACCGCCGAGCGTGCCGGCGGCTGCCTTTGAAGATCGGGCGCACTTTCTCAGCATCGGTAACTTTCGACATGCGCCGAACTGGGATGCGGTGCTCTGGATGAAAACGGCGATCTGGCCGTTGATCCGCGAACAACTACCCGGCGCCCAACTGCACATCTATGGCGCTTACACGCCGCCCAAGGCCACTGCGCTGCATAACGCGGCCCAAGGGTTCCATGTCATGAACTGGGCGGAAGACGCCTTGCAAGTGATGTCGGCGGCGCGCGTGTGCCTGGCACCGCTGCGTTTCGGCGCGGGCATCAAGGGCAAGATCATCGACGCCATGCTGTGTGGCACGCCTACAGTCACAACGCCTATCGGCGCAGAAGCAATGCACGGCCAGCATCCCTGGCCTGGCGCCGTGGCCCGGACGGCACGGGAGTTCGCCGATGATGCGGTGCGGTTGTACAAGGATGAAGCACTCTGGACGGACGCCCAATCCAGAGGGCAGGTGTTGCTGGCCAATCGTTATAGACAAGCCGAACATGGCCCGGCACTTATCGAAAAATTAATAGACTGCCAACAACGTCTCGCCCAACTTAGAACGGATAACTTTACCGGCAGCATGTTGCGTCATCACCACCATAAAAGTACGCAGTATATGGCGCAATGGATTGAAGCAAAAAACCGCACTCACTAACTATCGACACTATCGCTACACACTTTGCATCGTCACGCTTATTGACCCCTTTCACACCCCATCTTATAAATAACTCGCCGGATTAGATTCAGACAAACTTATCCGGCGGCATTTATCTAACTTACCACTTGATGCAAGGATGCATTAAATGACTACCATTGTTCAAAACAACCTGACACTTAACAACTGGATGGCCAGCACGCCGGCCATTGACACGTTGTCACTCTGCGAATTGACCCTGCCGGGCACCCATAACGCTGGCAGCGACTGGAAAGCCTCTTGGCCGCTTATTCCAGGCGCCCACTGGCTGGCTTGTCAGCACCAATCGTTTTACTCGCAACTGTGCAAAGGCTCTCGAGCGTTGGATATCAGACTCGTATTTGACGCCAAGGAACCGGGGCTTGGAAAATTCCGAATGCATCACAACGGCTACCGCAACAATCGTACCTTGGGGAACTTGTTTACCGACCTGAGGCAGTTTCTTGACGAGAACCCCGATGAATTCATTGTCCTGGACTTCCACGAACTAAAAGGGGATGCGTTTGATTACACTTTCTTCAACAACATGATGATCCATCTTATGGGGCACCAGATAATTCCCACTCGAAACCGTTCTCTGAGCCTGCAACAACTCAAGCAAATCAGTTCTGAGCAAAGGCTTCTGGTCGCAGCCCCTGGGCATTGGCAGCTTGATCGAAACGTGTTCCTTGAACAGATTGAACACCAATGGTCTGGCAGCGGCATCACAAGCGCCGCCGATCTGGAGAAGCACATTACGAGCGTCCTGACCTACCCGCCAGGCACATGGGCACCATGGTCGCTCTCGGCAGCGAGTTACAGCGCCCTCGGTGGCCCCGTGGATATTCATGATGAACTCAATGCCTGGTTCGACCCGGAAAAAAGTGATTGGGCGGCAAAGTGCAACATCATCAATGTTGACTTCATTGAAGAGTCGCAAATTGTTTCCTATTGCCGAACCGCAAACGTATATAAAGCCGCCAAACGAGCCAACTAATCGGCGTGCCATTAAACGGCTATCTATGTGTAACTGTTTCCATGACTGGAAATCCTCTTACTCACTTCTATGCTGGGTCATGAAAGCCTTTCTGCGCAGGGCGATCAACACAGGTGTGGCGTGCAGCCAACTCTGATACATGAATTTCGTCGCCCCACGGAGGGGGCGCGTCAACGACAAGGAACTGTCATGACCCAAAACACAGCGGGCACGTTAGACAAACAAAAGTGGATGAGTAACGTCCTGGATATCCATCGATTAAAATTGACCGATATCGTCTGGCCGGGCGCCCATAACGCCGGCATGGATAAACAGGCACCCAATTATGATGTGGTTATCGGCAACTGGACGACGTGTCAAAACGGTTCATTTGCCTGGCAACTGTCCAACGGTGCCCGGGCCTTTGATATCCGCCTGGGTTACACCGAGGGCGCGGACCAGTCGATTTTCTATTTTCACCACAACGGATACCAGTCCCATCGGGTCCTCGATGAACTGATGACAGACGTGTCAGCGTTCCTTGACCGCAATCCCGATGAGTTCATCGTGCTGGATTTCCACCAACTCGCGGATGGGTCCAAACCCTTTGATTATCAGAAACTCAACGATCTTCTGGTGAGTCGACTCGGGCAGCGAGTGATCCCCCCCGGCGACGCCGAAAAAACCATCGGCGAACTGAAGCGGATCAGTTCCCGCCGCCGGGTGGTGTTGGCGGCGCATGGACGGCGGGAACTGGATGAGGATTACTTCTGGCCGCGCATCCCGCACAAGTGGATAAACAAACGGTTTACCGATACCGAGGATCTGCAAAACCATGTTTCCAGCGCACTCGAAGACGCGCCGTACGAAACGTTTCTATGGTCGTTATCAGCCACCAGCTACGCGTTTCTGGGAGGGCCTCAGGACATCAAAACCCAGATCAATGACTGGTTCAATCCCACCCGGGACTGGGTCACGCGCTGCAGCATCATCAATACCGACTTTTTCGACGAATCAGAGATCGTTCGTTATTGCTGGACGGCCAACAGCATGAAAGCGGTTTACGGCCATGCGTTGCATGAGCGGACACCGGGCTGACACACGGAACGTTGCACACTGGCATTAGGGGCCTGGAAAGAGGCATGATCAGGGCGCAATGATAATAAAAAGCGCCCTGACATGACCCGAACCGCAAGAGTCACCGATCCTTCCTACGAACTGATGGACGACCACAACGGGTTGTCGATCATCTATCGCCAGCATGGATTTCCCTGCCCGTTGGTGCGGTGGCATTTCCACAAGGAATACGAGCTGCACCTGATCGTCGCCAGTTCCGGCAAGGTGTTCATCGGCGATTACATTGGCAACTTCTACCCGGAAACCCTGTTCTTGACCGGCCCGAATCTGCCTCACAACTGGATCAGCCAGGTGGCCGAAGACGAGGTAGTGCCCAAGCGCGACATGCTGGTCAACTTCACGGATGAATTGTTCGAGAGCGGTCATCAGGTATTCGCAGAACTGAAGACCCTTGCGCCACTGCTGGAGCGCGCGCAGTACGGCATCGAATTTCGTTGCAAGCGCACCATCCGCCAGGCCATGACGTTGATGCAACGCATCGCTGACACTAAAGGCGTCACCCGGCTCGGGCACTTTTTCATACTGCTGGAGCTGCTCGCGGCTTCTGACGATTTTCAGTTGCTGTCGGGTGCCACCACGCCGCAACTGGCGGATGAACACAATATCGATCGCACCAACCGGGCGGTGGATTACATTTTTGCGCATTACGCCCGGGACCTGCCGCTCGAGGAAGTCGCCGAGCATTTAGGCATGAAGCCAACGTATTTCAGTCGGGTGTTCAAGCAAGCCACCGGGCGCTGCTTCATCGAGTTCGTCAATCGCCTGCGCATCAGCAAATCCTGCGAGTTGCTGGCCGATGGCGACAAACCGGTGACCGATGTGTGTTTCGAATCGGGTTTCAACAATATTTCCAACTTCAATCGGCGGTTCCAACAGCTCAAGGGCATGACGCCCTCGCATTACCGGCGGCTGGCGGTACAGCGGCTGACCGAACAGAATCTGGCCTGAACGTCTTGGTCACAGGTCGTTCTGGGCCATACGCCATACCTGTAGGAGCGCGAGGCTTGCCCGCGAAGGAGCCAGAAAACCTGTACAAAATCGATGACTGTTCACCTCTGTGAAGCCTGTCCTTGTATCTCCCCCCATTAATCCCAGTGCAAAAAAGTATCGATTCAAGTGCGACGGATGATTTGTCACATCCTCAATTGAAGGCTGTAATCAGTGCACATTCTTCCTGCCCTCGGAAGACACAAAAACAATAACTGTCCTTCTGTCCCCCATCGGGTGCAGAAAAGGAGTGCACGATGCAACCTTCTGTAAAAGCTCTGCTTGCCCTCACCTGCATGACCCTCAGCAGCGTCAGTCTTGGCGCTCAGACGCTGACCATCGCCACCGTCAACAACAGCGACATGATCCGCATGCAAAAGCTCTCGAAAACCTTCGAGGCCGAGCATCCGGACATCAAGCTCAATTGGGTGGTACTGGAAGAAAACGTCCTGCGCCAACGCCTGACCACTGACATCGCCACCCAGGGCGGGCAGTTCGACGTGCTGACCATTGGCATGTACGAAGCCGCACTCTGGGGCGCCAAGGGCTGGCTCGAGCCGATGAAGGATCTGCCGGCCACCTACGCCCTCGACGATGTGTTCCCTTCGGTGCGTGAAGGCCTTTCGGTCAAGGGCTCGCTCTACGCCCTGCCGTTTTACGCGGAAAGCTCCATCACCTATTACCGCACCGACCTGTTCAAGGACGCCGGGCTGACCATGCCCGAGCGCCCGACCTGGACCCAGATCGGCGAATTCGCCAGCAAGCTCACCAATAAAGACAAAGAACAGTACGGCATCTGCCTGCGTGGCAAGGCCGGTTGGGGCGAGAACATGGCGCTGATCACCACCGTCGCCAATGCCTATGGGGCACGCTGGTTTGATGAGCAGTGGAAGCCGGAATTCACTGGTCCTGAGTGGAAAAACGCCTTGAATTTCTACGTCGACACCATGAAGAAATCCGGCCCGCCGGGTGCCTCCAGTAACGGCTTCAACGAAAACCTTGCGTTGTTCAACAGCGGCAAGTGCGCGATCTGGGTAGACGCCAGCGTTGCCGGTTCCTTCGTCACCGACAAAACCCAAAGCAAGGTCAGCGAGCACGTTGGCTTTACTTATGCGCCGCATGAGACCACCGACAAAGGTTCAGCCTGGTTGTATTCCTGGGCGCTGGCGATCCCGACCAGTTCCAAGGCCAAGGACGCGGCGAAAACCTTCAGTGCCTGGGCTACCTCCAAGGAATACGGCGCATTGGTTGCCGAAAAAGACGGTATCGCCAACGTGCCGCCCGGCACTCGGGCCTCGACCTACAGCGAGGCTTACATGAGCGCCGCACCGTTTGCCAAGGTCACGCTGGAATCGCTGAAAGCGGCGGACCCGAGCAAACCGACCCTCAAAACGGTGCCTTACATCGGCATCCAGTTGGTGACTATCCCTGAATTCCAGGCGGTGGGCACCCAGGTCGGCAAGTTGTTCTCGGCGGCGCTGATTGGCCAGACCACGGTCGACCAGGCACTGACGGCGGCCCAGCAAACCACCGAACGTGAGATGAAACGCGCCGGTTATCCCAAATAACCCCTAGCCATCCAAATTGTGGCGAGGGCGCTTGCTCCCGCTGGGCTGCCTAGCGGCCCCAAATCCGGGAAACGCGATTCATCAGACAGACCGCATTTTCCGGATTTACGACTGCTTCGCAGCCGAGCGGGAGCAAGCTCCCTCGCCACAGGGTCTCGCCGCATTTCGAGCAAGTGATCGCCATGAATATTTCAACTGCCAAAGCTCACATGGACATCCCCCAACCGGTGCGTAAAAGCCGATTGGCCAATCCCGGCTGGTTTCTGGTCAGCCCCTCGGTGGCGTTGTTGCTGCTGTGGATGATCGTGCCGCTGGGCATGACCGTTTACTTTTCAATGATCCGCTACAACCTTCTCTATCCCGGCGAAAACGAATTCGTCGGGCTGGAGAACTTCACCTACTTCCTGACTGACTCCGGGTTCATGCCCGGCGCCACCAACACCCTGTTGCTGGTCGGCAGCGTGCTGCTAATCAGCGTGGTACTGGGTGTGCTGATCAGTGCCTTGCTGGAGGCCAGCGAATTCCTCGGTCGCGGCATCGTGCGGGTGATGCTGATCTCGCCGTTTTTCATCATGCCCACCGTCGGCGCACTGATCTGGAAGAACCTGATTTTCCATCCGGTGTCGGGGATTCTCGCCTACGTCTGGAAGCTGTTCGGCGCACAGCCGGTGGACTGGCTGGCGCACTACCCGCTGCTGTCGATCATCATAATCGTGTCCTGGCAATGGCTGCCCTTCGCGATCCTGATCCTGATGACCGCCATGCAATCCCTCGACCAGGAACAGAAAGAAGCCGCACGCCTCGACGGGGCCGGGCCGATCGCGATTTTCTGGCACCTGACCCTGCCGCACCTGGCACGGCCGATTGCGGTGGTGGTGATGATCGAAACCATCTTCCTGCTCTCGGTGTTCGCCGAAATCTTCACCACCACCAACGGCGGTCCCGGCTATGCCTCGACCAACCTGGCGTACCTGATCTACAACCAGGCGCTGGTGCAGTTCGACGTCGGCATGGCGTCCGCCGGCGGCTTGATCGCGGTGGTGATCGCCAACATCGCGGCCATCGTGCTGGTGCGGATGATCGGCAAAAACCTGACAGACAAAGCCTGAGGCCTGCGCCATGACTCTTCAACAATCCCGCCGCCTGCAAAGCCTGCTGCTCGGCACTCTGGCCTGGGCCATCGCGATCCTGATCTTCTTCCCGATTTTCTGGATGGTGTTGACCAGTTTCAAAACCGAAATCGACGCGTTCGCCACGCCGCCGCAGTTCATCTTCACGCCGACGCTGGAGAACTACCTGCACATCAACGAGCGCAGCGATTACTTCAGCTTCGCCTGGAACTCGGTGGTGATTTCGTTCAGCGCTACGGCTCTGTGCCTGCTGATCGCGGTGCCGGCGGCCTACTCCATGGCGTTCTACGAAACCCAGCGCACCAAGGGCACGCTGCTGTGGATGCTCTCCACCAAGATGCTGCCGCCGGTGGGCGTGCTGATGCCGATCTACCTGTTGGCCAAGAGCTTCGGCCTGCTCGATACGCGCATCGCGCTGATTGTGATCTACACGCTGATCAACCTGCCGATCGTGGTCTGGATGATTTACACCTACTTCAAGGACATCCCCAAAGACATCCTCGAAGCCGCGCGCCTCGACGGTGCCACGCTTTGGCAGGAAATGGTCCGGGTGCTGCTGCCGATCGCCAAGGGAGGCCTGGCCTCCACCGTGCTGCTGTCGCTGATCCTGTGCTGGAACGAAGCGTTCTGGTCGCTGAACCTGACCTCGTCGAAAGCCGCGCCACTGACCGCGCTGATCGCGTCGTACTCCAGCCCCGAAGGCCTGTTCTGGGCCAAGTTGTCGGCGGTGTCGACCCTGGCCTGCGCGCCGATCCTGATTTTCGGCTGGATCAGCCAGAAACAATTGGTCCGCGGCCTGTCGTTTGGCGCTGTGAAATGACCTGCCGACATGCAAATCCCTGTGGGAGCGAGGCTGCTCGCGATGAGGGAGTGTCATGCAGCATTAATGCATCTGACACACCGCAATCGCGAGCAGGCTCGCTCCCACAGAAAAGCCCGCCCGGCTCAACTGAATAACAACACGTGGAGGCCCATCATCATGGCCAACCTGAAAATCAAGAATCTGCAAAAAGGCTTCGAAGGCTTTTCCATCATCAAAGGCATCGACCTGGAAGTGAACGACAAGGAATTCGTGGTCTTCGTCGGCCCGTCGGGCTGCGGCAAATCCACCCTGCTGCGCCTGATCGCCGGCTTGGAAGAAGTCAGCGGCGGCACCATTGAACTCGACGGCCGCGACATCACCGAAGTCAGCCCGGCCAAACGCGATCTGGCGATGGTGTTCCAGACCTATGCCCTGTACCCGCACATGACCGTGAAAAAGAACATGTCGTTCGCCCTTGATCTGGCCGGCGTACCGAAGGCTGAAGTCGAGAAGAAAGTCGGTGAAGCGGCGCGCATCCTCGAACTGGGGCCAATGCTTGAGCGCAAGCCCAAGCAACTCTCCGGCGGCCAGCGTCAACGTGTCGCAATCGGCCGCGCCATCGTGCGCAACCCGAAAATCTTCCTGTTCGACGAACCGCTGTCCAACCTCGACGCCGCGCTTCGCGTGCAGATGCGCCTGGAACTGTTGCGCCTGCACAAAGACCTGCAAGCGACGATGATCTACGTGACCCACGATCAGGTCGAAGCGATGACCATGGCCGACAAAGTGGTCGTCCTCAACGGCGGCAAAATCGAGCAAGTCGGCTCGCCACTGGACTTGTACCACCAGCCAGCCAACCTGTTTGTCGCCGGGTTCCTCGGCACGCCGAAAATGGGTTTCCTCAAAGGCAAAGTCACCCGAGTCGAGAGCCAAAGCTGTGAAGTCCTGCTGGACGCCGGCACCCGCATCACCCTGCCGCTGAGCGGTGCCCAACTGAACGTCGGCGGCGCGGTGACCCTGGGCATTCGTCCGGAGCACCTCAACCTCGCGCAAACCGGCGACTGCACCTTGCAGGTCACCGCCGACGTCAGCGAACGCCTGGGCAGCGACACCTTCTGCCACGTCGTGACCGCTTCCGGCGAAGCGTTGACCATGCGCGTTCGTGGCGACCTCGCCAGCCGTTACGGCGAAGCCTTGAGCCTGCACCTGGACGCCGAACACTGCCATTTATTCGATGCCGACGGCGTGGCGCTCACCCGCCCGCTGCGTGCAGCGGCCTGATTTAGAGAGCCTGTGATGAAACTCAACCAACAGAACCTCAACCGCCTCGCGCCCGAAGTGGCCCTGCCCGCCTACGCCCTGAGCGATACGCGCCAAGGCATCGCCCACATCGGCGTCGGAGGTTTTCACCGTGCCCATCAGGCGTATTACACCGACGCCTTGATGAATACCGGAGAAGGCCTGGACTGGGCGATTTGCGGGGTCGGCCTGCGCGCCGAAGACCGTCGCGCCCGGGACGATCTGAAAGAGCAGGATTACCTCTTCACCCTGTTCGAACTGGGCGACACCGACGACACTGAAGTCCGGGTCATCGGCGCGATTCGCGACATGCTGTTGGCCGAAGACGGCGCGCAGGTGTTGATCGACAAGCTCGCCAGCCCAGAGATCCGCATCGTCTCGCTGACCATCACCGAAGGTGGTTATTGCATCGATGACAGCAACGGCGAGTTCATGGCGCACCTGCCGCAAATCCAGCATGACCTGGCCAACCCGAACGCACCGAAAACCGTGTTCGGCTTCCTCTGCGCCGCACTGGCCAAACGTCGCGCCGCCGGCACGCCGGCCTTCACCTTGATGTCCTGCGATAACCTGCCGCACAACGGCGCCGTCACCCGCAAAGCCTTGTTGGCCTTCGCCGCGTTGCGCGATGCCGATCTGCGTGACTGGATCGCCAACAGCGTGAGCTTCCCCAACGCGATGGTCGACCGCATCACGCCAATGACCAGCACCGAACACAAGCTGCAACTGCACGACAAACATGGCGTCGACGATGCCTGGCCGGTGGTCTGCGAACCCTTTGTGCAGTGGGTGCTGGAAGACAAGTTCGTCAACGGGCGTCCGGCCTGGGAAAAGGTCGGCGTGCAATTCACCGACGACGTCACACCGTATGAAGAAATGAAGATCAAACTGCTCAACGGCAGTCATTTGGCCCTGACGTATCTGGGGTTTCTGAAGGGTTATCGCTTCGTACACGAGACCATGAATGATCCGCTGTTTGTGCGCTACATGCGTGCCTACATGGACCTGGACGTCACCCCGCAACTGTCGCCCGTGCCGGGCATTGACCTGACGGATTACAAGAACACGCTGGTGGCGCGTTTCTCCAATCAGGCCATCGCCGATCAGCTGGAGCGTGTGTGTTCGGACGGCTCGTCGAAGTTTCCCAAGTTCACCGTTCCGACGATCAATCGCCTGATTGCCGATGGCCAGGAGACCAAGCGTGCCGCGCTGGTGGTGGCAGCCTGGGCGTTGTATTTGAAGGGGGTGGATGAGAATGGAGACACTTACTCGATTCCCGATCCGCGGGCAGCGTTCTGCCAGGCCTTGGTGGCCGATGATGCGTTGATGACCCAGCGGTTGCTGGAGGTTGAGGAGATCTTTGGTACGGCGATTCCCCGTTCTCCGGCGTTTGTGGCGGCGTTTGAATGGTGTTGTAACAGCTTGCGGGAGGTGGGTGTGACGCGGACGCTGGAGCGGGTGCTGGCGTAAATGCGGCGGTGACAATGCTGCCGTCTTCGCGAGCAGGCTCGCTCCCACATTGGATCGTTGTCGAACATGACTAAACATCCCCTGTGGCAGCGGGCTTACCCGCGATGACGGACTGACCGACAACCTAAATGTCGAACCTGACGATCCAAGGACCTTCGATGGCAAACCAACAATTATTCCTCGGCATTGACTGCGGCACCCAAGGCACCAAAGCCGTGATCCTAGACGCCCACACTGGCCAGGTCCTGGGCCAGGGCGCCGCTGTGCACAGCTTGATCAGCGGCGCCAACGGTCGCCGCGAGCAAGACACCGGCCAGTGGCTCGAAGCGTTCACCCTGGCCACCCGCCGTGCGTTACTCGCGGCGAAAGTCGACGGTCAGGACATCCTTGGCCTCGGCGTCTCCGGACAGCAACACGGCCTGGTATTGCTCGATGACCAAGGTCAGGTGCTGCGTCCGGCGAAGCTTTGGTGCGACACCGAATCCACCCCGGAAAATGACCGTCTCCTGGCTCAACTCGGTGGCGAAAAGGGTTCACTTGAGCGCCTGGGTGTGGTCATCGCGCCCGGCTACACCGTTTCCAAACTGCGGTGGACCAAAGAACAGCACCCGGACATTTTCGCCCGGATCGCCCACATCCTCCTGCCCCACGACTACCTGAACCAATGGCTCACCGGCCGCAGTTGCAGCGAGTACGGCGACGCGTCAGGCACCGGCTATTTCAACGTGCGGACCCGCCAATGGGATTTGCAGTTGCTGCGCGACATCGACCCGACCGGACGCCTGCAAGCTGCGTTGCCGGAGTTGATCGACGCGCATCAAGCAGTCGGCACGATCCTGCCGAGCATCGCTGAACATCTCGGCATCAACCCTCAGGCGCTGGTCTCCAGCGGGGGCGGCGACAACATGATGGGCGCGATCGGCACCGGCAATATCAAGCCCGGCGCGATCACCATGAGCCTCGGCTCTTCGGGGACGGTGTACGCCTATGCTGACCAGCCGAAAGTCAGCCCGGATGCGTCGGTCGCCACGTTCTGCTCGTCCAGCGGTGGCTGGCTGCCGCTGATCTGCACCATGAACCTGACCAACGCCACGGGGGTCATCCGCGAGCTGTTCGCCCTTGATATCGAACACTTCAACGATTTGGTCGAGCAGGCGCCCATCGGTGCTGAAGGCGTGTGCATGCTGCCATTCCTCAATGGCGAGCGCGTCCCCGCCCTGCCCCATGCCACCGGCAGCCTGCTGGGCTTGACCATGACCAACCTGACGCAGGCCAACCTGTGCCGCGCAGTCGTCGAAGGCACGACCTTCGGTTTGCGTTATGGACTGGACCTGCTGCGCCAGAATGGCTTACAAAGCCGCAGCATTTGCCTGATCGGCGGCGGCTCGAAAAGCCCGGTGTGGCGCCAGATCGTCGCCGACATCATGAACACCCCGGTGATCTGTACCGAGCAGAGCGAAGCGGCAGCCCTGGGCGCAGCGATTCAGGCGGCGTGGTGCAAGTCCAGGGCAAACGGCCACGAGGACAGTCTGGCGGACCTTTGCGAGCGTTGTGTAAAGCTCGATCTGGCCAGTGAAACCTTACCGATTGCCGACAATGTGGCGGCCTGTCAGCAGGCCTATGAACGTTATCAACAACATGTCGCAACCCTTTAAAGAGCGAACAACTATGTATCTGGTGTGTGGCGAAGCGCTGTTCGATTTCTTCAGTGAAGACGACGCCAGCGGCCTGGCTTCAAAAGTGAACTTCAAGGCAATTGCCGGCGGTTCGCCGTTCAATGTGGCGGTTGGTTTGCGGCGATTGGGCGTGGAAGCGGCGCTCTTTGCAGGACTCTCCACCGACTACCTGGGCCGACGCTTGCAGCAAGTGCTGCAGGACGAAGGTGTGCGCCCGGATTACCTGGTGGACTTCGCCGCACCGACCACACTGGCAATGGTCGCGGTCGGGGCCAATGGCTCGCCGCACTACAGCTTTCGCGGTGAAGGTTGCGCGGACCGCCAGCTCAAACCTGAGCATTTGCCTGAGCTGGGCCCGCAAGTGCGTGGTTTGCACATTGGCTCGTTCTCCCTGGTGGTGCAGCCGATTGCCGACACGCTGCTGGCGTTGGTGCAGCGGGAAAGCGGAAAACGCCTGATCAGCCTTGATCCGAATGTCCGACTCAATCCTGAACCGAATATCGACCTGTGGCGTTCGAGGATTGCGACGCTGGTTGAGTTGGCGGATCTGATCAAAGTCAGCGATGAGGATTTGAGTCTGTTGTACCCCGAGCAGGATCCGCAGCGGGTGATTGAAGGTTGGTTGCAGCATCGCTGTCAGTTGGTGTTCCTGACCCGAGGTGGTGAAGGTGCCACGGTGTTCAGCCGCACTCAGGGTTCGTGGTCAGTACCGGCGAGCTCAGTGAAAATCGCTGATACCGTGGGCGCGGGCGATACGTTCCAGGCGGCGTTGATTACCTGGTTGACCGAGCAGCAGCTGGATTCGGTTGCGGGTGTGCAATCCCTTGAGCGCGGGCAAATCGACGGGATGTTGAAGTTTGCGGTACAGGCAGCGGCGCTGACGTGCAGCAAGACCGGGCCGGATTTGCCGTATCGGCAGCAACTCAACTGACAGATCGTTCCTACGTTCCGCGTGGGAATACAGCCCGGGACGCTCCGCGTCCAACGCGGACGCGGAGCGTCCAGTGAGGCATTCCCACGCAGAGCGCAGGAACGATCAACAGGATCATCGGCAATGGCGGCAGCAGGCTTTTATCGGCCGAAGAGGACTTTAGTCTGGAAATGACTGTTGATTCTTGGCCACCTGGAAGGTGTGGCGCAGTGATACCCAGGAAAAGAAAACTAAAAATCCCCTGCATTCATTGGCCGAAACCTTGTATCTAAGGGTTTTCCCGATAGCCCAACGCATCCACTCCTACGCCATTTGCGCCTTGAACGTGGCGGTTTAATCCTGCACCATCCGCACCAGCTTATTCAAAGGACGGAATTAAAGGCATGCTGGACGCGAACGCAACCCATATTTCCCTGACGCTGGAAGGCGTTTCCGTTGACCTGCAAGTGCTCAGCTTCGTCGGTCGCGAAACCCTCAATCAACCGTTCTGTTTCGACATCGAACTGGTCAGCGCCCGTCCCGACCTGAAACTTGAAGAGTTGCTGCACAAGCCTGGCTGCCTGACCTTCGGCGCCACCGGCAAGGGCATCATTCACGGTCTGGTCTATCGCATCGAGCAAGGCGATTCCGGCAAAAGCCTGACGCGCTACAGCATCAGCCTGGTCCCGCAACTCGCTTACCTGCGCCACAACCATGACCAGCAGATCTTCCAGCATTTAAGTGTGCCGAAGATCATCGCCCAGGTACTGGAGGCGCGCGGCATCCTGTCTGACGCCTACAGTTTCCAGCTCGGCGCGATCTACCCCGAGCGCGATTACTGCGTGCAGTACGACGAGTCCGACCTGCACTTCATCCAGCGCCTGTGCGAAGAGGAAGGCATTCACTTCCACTTCCAACACAGCGCCAGCGGCCACAAACTCGTCTTCGGCGATGACCAGACGGTGTTCCGCAAACTCGCACCCGTGGCCTACCAGCAAGACTCCGGCATGGCCGCCACGAAACCGGTGATCAAACGTTTCAACCTGCGCCTGGAAACCCGCACCACCCGCGTCAGCCGCCGCGACTACGACTTCGAAAAACCACGCATCCTGCCCGAAGGCGCCGCCAAGAGCACTTTCGCGCCGGATCTCGAAGACTACGACTACCCCGGCCGCTTCCTGACCCGCGAGCGCGGCAAACAACTGGCCACCCGCGCGCTGGAGCGCCATCGCAGCGATTACAAACTGGCCGAAGGCAAAGGCGACGAGCCAACCCTCGTCAGCGGCCACTTCATGGCCCTGAGCGAACACCCGCGCGCCGAGTGGAACGATCTCTGGCTGCTGCTCGAAGTCGTGCACGAAGGCAAGCAGCCGCAAGTGCTCGGCAAAAACGTCACCAGCGACGTCACCCATAACAAAGACGATTTCCATCAGGGCTACCGCAACACCTTCCTCGCCACCCCGTGGGACGCGCACTTCCGCCCTGCCCTCGAACACCCGAAACCGAAAGTCCTCGGCAGCCAGACCGCCATCGTCACCGGCCCGCCCGGCGAAGAAATCCACTGCGACGAATACGGCCGCGTCAAAGTGCAATTCCACTGGGACCGCGACGGCCAGGCCAACGACACCACCAGCTGCTGGCTACGCGTTGCCACCGGCTGGGCCGGCAGTGCCTACGGCGGCATCGCGATCCCGCGGGTCGGCATGGAAGTCCTCGTCACCTTCCTCGAAGGCGACCCCGACCAACCGCTGATCACCGGCTGCCTGTTCCACAAGGAAAACGTCGTCCCCTACGACCTGCCGGCGAACAAGACCCGCAGCACCTTCAAGACCCTCAGTTCACCGGGCGGCAAGGGCTACAACGAGTTCCGCATCGAAGACAAGAAAGGCGCGGAACAGATCTACCTGCACGCCCAGCGCGACTGGGATGAAAACATCGAGCACGACCAGAAAATCCGCATCGGCAATGAACGCCATGACACGGTTGAGGCCAATGTTTTCAGCGAGTTCAAGGTTGAAGAACATCGCATCACGCAACTGGATCGCAAGACTGAAGCGCGGGCGGATGATCACCTGACCGTGGCGGTGACCCAGCATGTGAAAGTGGGGACGGCGCAGTTTGTCGAGGCGGGTCAGGAGATTCATTACCACGCTGGCGAGAAGGTGGTGGTTGAGGGTGGGATGGAACTGACGGCGAAAGCTGGCGGGAGTTTCGTCAAGGTTGATGCGGGGGGCGTGACGATCAGTGGGGCTGAGGTGAAGGTGAACACCGGGGGCTCGCCTGGGGTGGGGACAGGGATTCAGATTTTGCCGCCCGTCATCCCGTGGGCCGCCGCTCAGGACAAAGCCGGCGCCCTGCTCGTCCCGGCCGCCGTACAAATGGCCATGGCCAAAGCCGCCCGTGCGGCGGGCGACATACGCTGCCCGATTTGCGAAGCCTGCCGTGAAGGCAAGTGCGATCTGGGGACTGCAGCATGAGCGACGCACTGAACAACTGGCTCGGCGAACAGGCAAAACTCAATCGCGTGCTGATCCTGGCCCTGGACAGCCTCGCTGAGCCGAACCCGGTCACTTCGCTCTACAGCGCCGGATTGATGAAGCGCTCGGTCCAGCTCTATCGACGCACCCCATATGCCGACTTCGCCGCCATCAGCCCGTGGCTGACCGAATTGCACGAACCCAACGCCGATGCCTTCCGCAAACTGCTGGACGACCCGCAGCGCAACTGGGGCTGGATCGGCAGCATGGAAAAAGCCGACCTCGACGGCCTGACCCAACACTGGCAAGCGCGGATGGTCATTGAGGAAGACGGCGAACGATCGTTATTCCGTTTTCAGGACAATCGGGTGATTGCTCGATGCCTCGCTAACTTGAGCGAAACCGAATGGCCGTTGCTGTTAGGCCCGATCAGCAGCGTGCTGTATTGGGACGAGGAGCAATGGAAAAGCGCCGATAACGCCCGCCCCGGCATGTACCCGGTGCCCAACCCCGCGCCGTGGTTGCGAATTCCAAACGCGCCGGAGCGTACCCGCAGCATCTTGCGCGAAAACCTGAAACGTTGGCTGCTGGTGTACCACGTCGAGGCCGCCGCCAAACTCTCCGAAACCCGCAATGTCCGCGAATGGCTGGAAGAACAGATGGACCTGCTTGAAACCTGGCAATGGAACACGCCAGAACAACGCGAATTCATGCTCAGCCTGAGACTTGATCCCAAATGCGCGGAAGACGTGGCTTGGCAGCCATTGCCGAGTGAAACCCCAGAGCAGCATTTTGCGCGGTGTCAGCGGGTTTTTGACGCGAGTTTGGGCAAACCAGAGCGTGAGTAAGTTTGTGGCGGCTGGCGAAACAGCGTTTACGGCTGAACACTTTTCTGGTCGTTTGCCTTTGTTCCTCGCTGCGGCGGGCGTGATGGTGGCTTCTGGCTGTTCGGCCATCAAGCCTGCCGATAGTTTTACGTTGCTGACGGAACTGCCACCTGGGTTCAGCATTAAAGGTGAAGCGTCTTATGTGCCGCGTACGGGGGAAAGCTGCACAGTCCCGGCTCGCGAAGGAAGAAACCAACCGGGCAAAAAATTTTTCAAACAAGATCTTAAAATCGAAGCGCAAACAGCACGATTCGAAATCCCCCTTATAAGCAACGAAGGAGGCTGCCCTTTAGTGCTTAAACGTTTTGATTATGAAGTAGACGCAAAATATGGCCGAACCCGGCTAAACATAGGGAGAGACTACGCTGGGATTTCTTTTGTAGATAAAGCGATCAGTACCTCACCAATAACGCACCAAAACACACTTCAAATAAACTGCCAATGGTTATTTCGCACAGCCGGACCAAAAAACAATATCAGCAAGATACTTAGTTGCAAGGCAGTCGCCGCCCCTACTACTCCCGAAGCCATACAACGTGACGAGCTTTTGGGAAAGTCTTTAACTGCTATATTTTCACTGGCACATGAAGAGCTTCCTTATATGGGAGACACCTGGATCAAATTTCCCGAAGGCTGGAAGCGGTGCCTGGGGAAAAGCATCGAGGACCCCTACGGGTTTTGTAACGGAAATACGACTAACTTCAAACCATTCAAGATGCCGGATGGACGTGACTGCACTGTCTACCCCAACTGCACCGAACAAGGACTATAAAATGCTTTATCGCGACTTTTACACTGGACTTGTTCGAGCAGCGGCTATCGGTTTGGGAGCGTTTGGGGCTACAGGTTGCTCCGTCGCACAACAGGATAGCTTTACGCTGATCACTGAACTGCCACCCGGATTCAGCATTAAAGGCGAAGCGTCTTATGTGCCTAGAACGGGAGAGAATTGTACGATCCCGCCTCGCAATGGGCGTAATTACCCTGGCAAAAAATTTTTTGAGCAAGAACTTAATAACGAAGCGCAGACGGCACATTTCGAAGTCCCACTGGTAAGCAATGAAGGAGGCTGCCCTTTAGTACTTAAAAGTTTCGGATATGAGGTCGACGCAAAATACGGAGCTGCCCGCCTCAATTTAGGCAGGGATTACACAGGGATTTCGTTTCAGGATGGAATTGCGGACAATCTCAGCCCTCCTTCACCTACGACACTACAGAAACAGTGCGAATGGTTGTTTCGTACGGTAGGTCCCAATCGTTACATAGCTAAAATTCTAAAATGTAAATCTGTGGCAACGCCTGAACAGGAAAGTGGCGCAGTTGCAAAAGGTCCGCTGCAACGTGCTCAATTGGTAGGAAAGACGGTTAAAGTAGTTTTTGCTATTTCAAGCGAAGAAAGACCGGCCGTAGGTGATAACTGGGTAAAATTCCCGTCTGGCTGGAAGCGTTGCATGGGTGACAGCCTTGAGGATCCTTATGCGTTCTGCGGAGACAATAAAACTGACTTTAAACCCTTCAAAATGCCCGATGGACGTGACTGCACCGTCTATCCGGCTTGCACCGAATAAGGAAATTCACACATGCCAGCAAAGAAGCCAGTACAACCGCTACTGACTGACACTAAACAAGCTTGCCCACTCAGAGGCACGTGGGTTAGTTTTCAACTAGTGGATGAGTCAGGGAATGGTAAACCTTATGCCGGTTTAGCCTACAAACTTGTTGATAGTACCGAGCAATCCCATGAAGGGATTTTAGATTCTGAAGGTTTCGCCAAGGTTTGCGACTATTACGAAGGCCCTGTCATTCTCACAGTTGATAGCGGCTACAAAGGAGACGATAAGCTCTATAAATCTCTAATGACACGACCGAGTTACCCTCTAAAAATTACCGAATTACAGGTGCGAGCCGAAACAACCCGCTTTATTCGCAAGGATGGCCTACGGGTTGAAAATAATCCTGCAAAAGCGAAAGCTGACCAATTTTTTCACGTCGAAGTTCAACACCTAGTTAAAATACATGCCCATCTTCCTCCTGAGTCAAAAAGCAAATACCCACCGAATCACAATCTTCTAAACTTAATGGGTGACCTAGGATTCGGTCAAGAAAAACCGGGCCTATGGGGAGTTGTGTTGCTTCCAGAAAAGCACACAGCTCTTGAAGTTCGTCCATTACGCTCTTTTCGGCCCATGCTTTCAAAAGACAATAAATTCAGCGCGTTGAATTTGTATCAGCTTTCTTTGTTTGCCAGTCTTAGCTACTGTGATTTTGGTCAAGAACCGGCCGAACAGCCAACAGACACTGTCAAATTCCCTCTTGACCCGAGCGTCGGATACTTGTTTGGGAATGGACTGGCTAGTTTCAAAGAAGCTTGGAAAATCAATTCAGCCCAGACGACCCCTTACTACCCGCTTTATGAAGATGTGCCGTACTCGAAGCGTTTCGAAGTCCTACCATTTGATCCGACACTCTACGAAAAAAACAAACCTGAATTAGGCGAAGAGCAGGAATGTCCTGCAAAATGGCATTTCTTTGATGATGGGAAAGTAAAAGGTGGTAGTGATACTCAGGCTTTCATAACCCACCATGACGAAGTCATTCTGATTTCCGTCCGTGGAACGAAAGAACTCGTGGACTTTGTGCGAGACACCGATGCAGAGCAAGTTCCATTTGAAGAAGGTGTAGGTAAAACGCACCAAGGTTTCTACAAGGCCTATAAGGCGATGAGTAAATTTGTTCAGGTTTACCTCGACCAGTTCCACACGGGGCAAAAGATCATTATTTGCGGACATAGCCTAGGCGGGGCAATCGCGACGTTGCTCGCAGAAGCATTACGACGCAGTCCAAATGCGTACGACATATTGCTTTATACCTACGGCTCCCCACGAGCCGGTGACGCCGACTTCGTCAATGGCGCGGTAGGCTTGGCCCATCACCGCATGGTCAACAGCAACGACCCTATTCCAAGTGTTCCCGCGCCCTGGATGAACACCCGCAAAAGTATCTGGATGCCCGGCGTGGTCCTCAGTTTTGTCACCGCCCCTTTAGGCGCACTTATTTTCGCTATAGGCCTGTCGCGAACTGGCGGTGCTCCATACGAACACCAGGGTAATCTGCACCATTTCATGCCCGTTCATTTTAAAGGGCGCGAGCAATCCGCGGTTCTCTGGGACCCAGGTTGCGACTCCATCGAAGAGGCGGCTTGCACCAAGGCATTGAAAAAGTTCGGCGATATGCCCGACCGTGATGCTTTTGTGATGCAACTGTTCCAGATGAGCGATCACTACATGGTGCCCTCCTACATTCCGTACGCTTGGGCAACATTGCGCCGCTGGCAGCAAACCCAGGAAAGCGGGACTACCGTGGTTACCAAAACAGAGTACGACCAGGTTTACTACCAATTGCAAGAGATGCAGGAGCGGCTGAAGGCGAAAGAAGCTGAACTGAGGTTCGCTTACCAATCTGACCGTCGGCAGTACCAGCAAGAGGCAAATGTGTTGAGAGCAGAAATTGGACGGCTTGATACATCAAGACAACGGATTCACACCCTTAGCTTCCTCAAACTAGTGCCTGAGGACATCTACGGCTCCGCCACTCAAGCGCCGGAACATAAAATCAACGTAGATCGCTGGATGGCAAAAAAAGAAAACAGTGTCGAGGTCCAGCTCGCGATGATTCCTGATGCAAGCAGCAGTGACCTGAGGACAGCGTAGTTTTCAGGAATGCTTTAACTCGGTACGCGTGTAAACAAGCCAGTGTCCGCAGGAGACTGGCTTGTTATGTACCGCAGTGGCGTCAGACCGGTGCCTTCCACCCAATCATCCGCTGCTGGGCAACCTGCAATAGGTCACAGCCATCCTGAGTCAGAAGGTAAACCGCATGGGTAATGTGCGGAATATCCTGAACATCGCCGTGCTTGAAACATTGGCAGTGGAGCGTTTCAAGCAGCTGACTGGAGGCACGGACCCGCTGTAGAGCGGCTTCGAGGATGTCTTGAGGATTGGCTTCGGTGTCGATCACCAAAGGACTTGAGTCGGTAACGCTGCTGTTGATTGAGCGATAGCGATCGGGAAACGGGTTTAACGTTGGCATAGTAATTACTCGATGAGCAGTTAGTAATCGCCAGCACCGTGACCAAACGATGGGAGGCGGCTGTGTACAGGCTTGGTCAACCGACGCCATCAAATCGGCTCGCCCGAAGGCGTCCAGCACACAGCCGCCATTGCAACGCACTACGAGGACTGAGAAGTCCGAAGCGCGAATGATGGCACACAAATGTGATGGAATCAGGTGACCAAACCTGTCCGCTGATTTTGCAGCGAGCCCAAACAGTAGTCGCTTCACCCCATCCGGCGAAAGTCGACAAAGCATCTGACTTTGTAGGACCAAGCCGAAGACTTCGTAGACGCTTTCCTAACGAATCATCCGACAGAAAAAACCTCGCGACAGGCGGCGTTCAGCCGGGTTAACCATCCGTTAACCGCGCGGTCCAAGACTTTACTGGACCGCACGCCCTCAGCTCCCTCTGACGCCCAGTGCGGCAGGTTCGACGCTCAACCGTCGAGCTGACTCAACGCCTGCACTGGAGATCGCCCCATGAACATCCGTACGCTGCTGATGACTTCCGCCCTCGCCTGCACCGCGTTTACTGGTCTTGCGCAGGCCAATGACACGTCGTCCTCGCAAGCCACCCCCTATCACTACGGCATGCCGCTGAACATCGGCAAAGTGGTCGCGCTGACTGAGCCGAACACGCTGGAATGCAAAGTGATCACGGCCGACATGAAGTACATCGATACGTCAGGCAAGCCTGAAGAAATCAGCTACCGGAAGCTTTCTGACGCTTGCAGTTATCAGAACTGACTGAAAGGTCTGATTTTGCACTTTGCGGTACTCCTGTGAGGGATCAGGCGCTATGCTTTGGCGCCTCCCTCACTGCCGCAAGGATCCGCCATGCAGTTATCGTTTCGTATCGTGTCGACCTTCACTTCCCTTCTCTGTTTTCTGCTGGCCCTGGTCTGGGGTTTGATGCCCGATGGGTTGTTGGCGATCTGGAGTATTGAGTATTCGTCTGCGGCGGGGTTTGTCGCGCGACGCAGTGCAGTGCTGTTCGCGGCGTTGGGCGTGATGTTTTATCTGGTTCGGAACGAGGCGCCGTCGGTCACCCGCAATGCGCTGAGCACCGGGTTTACCGTGGGTTGTTTCGGCTTGGCGATACTGGGTTTTGGCGAATGGCTCAATGGCCATGCCGGGCCGGGCATATTGCTGGCGGTGATGGTCGAATCGGCGCTGGGACTGGGGTTTGTCCAGGCCCGGCGCGTGTCGGCAGAATTCGAAACTGCAGGTTAAAGCGCTTTCCCGGCGGGATGCAGTGGTCGATTCTCTTCCTGATGCTGCATCTCAGAGCGTAGACCGGCAATCAGGTCGTTTATTTCACGGCAACCGTTCAGGTGCTTGGCATCTATCCCCGTCCTTATCAAATCAAGGTGATCGGTTTCACGGTCTGAATACACCTTGACGGTCATCGACAGGTCCGGCGACAGCGTGCACTGACAGCGCTTCGGCAGAAAACTGCTTTCAACGATATTGCGAAGTTCCAAGGCAGAAAGAAACATGGCGACTCTCTCCTGATTGTGAGACTGCCAGAAAAATTCAACGTCGGTCCGTGGTGAAATCTCCCGCCGTTTCTTCCGTCGACGGAGTTTCTACGTTTCACACAGCAGACCTTCCTTGTGGTTAGAGCTGACTCAATAATGTCCTGGTCAACTTAAGATCTGCTTGAGCATAAAGCATGCCGCAAATTTCGCCGTGCAGCTCATCGGTAAATCAATGATTTAACGGACATGCCTGAAGAAGGCCTCATGCAATCTGCAAGAAAGGGCAGTTTGAACCCTGCAATTTGCATACATTCCCGACCGGGTTTGCATTGGTGGCAGTCGGAAGTAAGAATGCGCCTGCCAATCCAGTATCCGCTGACCCTACTCACACGCAAGGAGGCATCATGGGTTTTTTGACCTGTATCAATACCGTCGGGCTGATTGTTGCCAGCCTTTCGAGCGTGGCCTGTGCAGCAAAGCTCGAAACCGTCGCGCCGTTCCCTAAACCGGAAAGCGGTTTTACCCGCCAGGTCATTCATGTAGCGCCGCAGCCACAGGAAGAAAACTTCCAGGTTGAGGTGCTGGCGGGCAAGACGCTGACGGTGGACTGCAATCGCCAACGTCTGGGCGGTATCCTTGAGGAAAAAAACCTTGAAGGCTGGGGCTACCCCTTTTACCGTCTGGAAAAAGTCATCGGCCCGATGAGCACGATGATGGCCTGCCCCGACGGCAAGAGTAAAAAGGCGTTTGTGCCGGTGGTCGGTGACGGCTTCATGCTTCGTTACAACAGCAAATTGCCGATCGTGCTCTACGTGCCCAAGGACGTCGAAGTCCGCTATCGGATTTGGTCGGCGTCGGACAAGGTCGAGAAAGCCGTTCAAGAGTAACCGCAGCGCCCCTCCTCACGCTGAGGCGTCGCTCAACGCGGCGCGCTCGGCGACATGCCGCAGGCTGTCAAAGTTGATATTGGCGCCCGAGTCGATCGCGATCAGGGTTTGACCACACGCACCGGTTTGAGCGACGTACTTCTTGATGCCGGCCACCGCCAAGGCACCGGAGGGCTCGGTGATCGAGCGGGTATCGTCGTAGATATTCTTGATGGCGGCGCACAGTTCGTCGTTGCTGACGGTCAGCACTTCATCGACGCAAAACCGGCAGACTTCAAATCCATAGGCGCCAATCTGCGCGACGGCCACGCCATCGGCGAACGTGCCCACGGTGGGCAGGACGATCCGCTCGCCAGCTTGTAACGCCGCGTACAGACACGCGGAATGTTCTGATTCGACGCCGATGATGCGGACTTCCGGGCGCAGGTATTTGACATACGCCGCGATGCCGGCGATCAGACCTCCGCCACCCACCGGGACGAAGATCGCATCCAGGGGGCCTTGTTGCTGGCGCAGGATCTCCATGGCTACGGTGCCCTGCCCGGCGATTACGTCCGGGTCATCGAAAGGTGAGACGAAGGTACAACCGGTTTGCTCGGCGAGGCTCAGGGCGTATTCGAGGGCGAACGGAAAGCTCTCGCCGTGCAGCACGGCCTCTGCCCCCCGACTGCGCACCCCGTGCACCTTCAATGCTGGTGTTGTGCAAGGCATGACAATCGTCGCAGCGATCCCCAATTCACGCGCCGCCAACGCTACGCCTTGGGCGTGATTGCCCGCTGAAGCGGTGATCACGCCCCGAGCCTTTTGCTCATCGCTCAGTTGCACCAGTTTGTTGTAAGCGCCACGGATCTTGAAGGAAAAGGTCGGTTGCAAGTCCTCACGCTTGAGCAGGATCTGATTACCCAAGGCCTCGGACAGCGCTGGCGCGGGTTGCAACGGTGTGCGCACGGCCAGTTCATACACCGGCGCGGAGAGGATCTTTTTCACATAGTGCTCAAGCAAGGCCTGCTGGGCGGGGGTGCTGCTCATGGTCGTCTCCTGACATTGATCGGGGCCCAGGAGACAGAAAGTAAAAACCCGCCTCTAGGGCGGGTTGGGTGCTGCAGTCGTGAGCTAGCCCGCCAAATAAGGAATGGCGGTAATAATGCTTGGCTGGCAGCGCAATACGGTGGAAGTCATGGCTGGAAATTAGCCGGGCGTTGCGGGCAAGTCAATGGTCAATTTTCCTTGGTCTCTGTAGGCTGGCGGACATCGCTCATTGTCCCAAGGAAGGAAACCATGAAGTCTGTCGCCCTGCCCCTCATTGCCTTGATCGCCTTTGCCGGCTACACCGTTTCCGTGATGCTTCAGGCGGAGCAGTCGTTGATCGACTTCGGCATCGGTTTGATGTCACGCCCGGATACTGCGCAGGTGGTGATTGATCTTTATCTGTTGGCGACACTTGCAGGCGTCTGGATGTACCAGGATACGCGCAAGCGTGGGCAGTCGGGGTTATCGGTGATTCCGTATCTGCTGATTACGGCGGTTTTCGTGTCCGTCGGGCCGCTGTTGTACCTCGTGGTTCGGGGGCTCAAGAATCGCAGGAATTGCGGTGATGCACGCCAGCGAGTTTGATCCACAGTAGTGTTGTGTTGCGGATAGAGCCTTCGCGGGCAAGCCTCGCTCCTACATTGGAGCGTATCCCCCTGTAGGAGCGAGGCTGCCCGCGAAGACGGCCTGACAGTCGACATCGTCATTTCGCCAACCGCCTGAGCCCAAGCACCATCGCCCCCGCCCCAATCATCATCGCCGCCAGAAACAACGGATACGACACCCACCACGGCGTGTCCCCGGTCATCATGCTGAACTCGGACATGCCGCCAATGCTCGCAATCAGGTTCAGCGGCAAAAACACCACGTTAATTAATGTCAGCTTGCGCAGCAGATTGTTCATGCTGTTGTTCATCAGGTTGCCACGGGCGTCGATCAGCCCGGAAAACACCGTGGAGTAAATTTCCGCCTGCTTATAGCACTGGTTGTTTTCGATGATCAGGTCGTCGATCAGCCCGATGGCCTCGGCGCTGAAGTGTTCCTTGGCGGCATGATTGCGCAACCGCGTCAGCACTGCGCCTCCCTCGCCACCAAACCCCCAGAGAGGTCGAATCGGGTTACTTCAGGCCAACCTTGTACAGCCCGCCGTCGTCCGCATCGGTCAGCACATACAAGTAACCGTCCGGCCCCTGTCGCACATCGCGGATGCGCTTGTTGAGTTCGCCGAGCAAGCGCTCTTCGTGAACCAATTTGTCGCCATCAACCTGCAAGCGGATGAGCTCCTGGCTCACTAGCGCACCGATGAACACGTTGTGCTGCCAGGCCTTGAAGCGATCAGCGTCGTAGAACGCCATGCCACTGAGGCCGGGGGATTTTTCCCAGACATGGTGCGGCGCCACGGCGCCTTCTGCGGTCTTGCCCTCGGCTTCCGGGATTGGTTGTCCGGAATAGTTGATGCCGTGGGTCGCCAGCGGCCAGCCGTAATTCTTGCCGCGTTCGATGATGTTGATTTCATCACCGCCGCGGGGGCCATGCTCGTTTTCCCAGAGCACGCCAGTCCATGGATTGAGCGCTGCGCCTTGCGGATTGCGTTGGCCATAGGACCAGATTTCCGGGCGTACGCCCGACTGCCCGACAAAGGGGTTGTCGTCCGGCACCTTGCCGTCCGGGTAGATTCGCACGACCTTGCCTTGCAGCTTGTCGAGGTCCTGAGCGGTCGGCCGATCGTTGTTTTCGCCCAAGGTGATGAACAGGTAGCCGTCGCGATCAAACACCAATCGTGAGCCGAAGTGGTTGCCGACCGACAGCTTCGGCTCCTGGCGGAAAATCACTTTGAAGTCCTTGAGGGTTTTCAGGTCCTCGGACAACTGGCCTCGCCCGATCGCCGTACCGGCCTTGTCGCCCGCACCACCGCCCTCGGCGTAAGACAGATAAACCGTCCGGTCCTGCTTGAAGTCGGGCGACAGCACCACGTCCAGCAAGCCGCCCTGCCCCTTGGCCCAGACCTTTGGCACCCCATTGATCGGTGCCGAGAGCTTGCCATCGTAATCCACCACTCGCAGGTTGCCGGGCCGTTCGGTGACCAGCATGCCCCTGCGATCGGGCAGGAACGCCAGAGCCCACGGATGTTCCAGGCCCTTCGCAACTTGCCAGACCTCAAGGGTGCCTTGTTCGCTTTTCATCTCCTGGGGCGGTGCCGCAAGAACGGGTGCCGTGGCGGTGATCAGTACGCTGGCGCAGAAGGTGGCCAAGAGGGTTTTACGCAACATGCACGATTCCTTTTGTCGTTCGAATAGCTGGCAAGAACGCTGTCCTGCCGTTCAACGGTTGCTTGTGCCTGCATCTCGAGGGGGCGGATTGGGAATGAATTTGGGTGGGCTGGCGGGAGCGGTATGGTTCTGGGGATAGCGATTGCCGATGCCGCCGTTATCAAGGGTCGGTGGACGGGGCACCGGGACGGTATTTGGCCCGCGAATGACCGGGGCTGCGGGTTGTGTGCCTTGCATGCTATTGGGATTGGCCCGGCGGATCGGGCTGTTGTAGGGGTTGCTGGAATTGCCCGTGGGGCTCTGGGCCAGCAGCATCAACGAAAGTGGCGATGCCTGGGCCAGCTGACTCATCAGGCCACTGAATGCCAGTACGGTGCAGGCGAGCACGAATCTGTTCATGGGAAGCCTCTGGGCGTCAGCGTGGATAGAATCTTCGATAGCACGCTACGCCCGGGGTTCGGATTTGTTAACTAAAACCTCTTTCTTAAGATGTAACACCAGTTGACGGTCCAGCAGGACCGGGCCGCAGCCCGCTGAAACTTTTGCGCCGCGCCGCGGGTCACCTGAACACATCACTCGCGAGTAGACGACCATGGCACGGGCAATCTGGAAAGGCGCAATCAGTTTCGGGCTGGTGCATATCCCTGTGGCGCTGGTGTCGGCGACGTCCTCGCAGGGGGTGGATTTCGACTGGCTCGACAGCCGTAGCATGGAGCCGGTCGGTTACAAACGCGTCAACAAGGTCACCGGCAAGGAAGTCACCAAGGAACACATCGTCAAAGGTGTGCAGTACGAAAAGGGCCGGTACGTGGTCCTCAGTGAGGAAGAAATCAAGTCGGCGCACCCGTTGTCCACGCAGACCATCGACATCTTCTCTTTTGTCGACGCCGAACAGATCCCCCTGCAAAACATCGACACGCCCTACTACCTCGCGCCGGATAAACGTGGCGGCAAGGTCTATGCGCTGTTGCGCGAAACCCTCAGCAAAACCAATAAAGTCGCCCTCGCCCATGTTGTCCTGCATACCCGTCAGCACCTGGCGGCGCTGATGCCCCTGGAATCGGCCATGGTGCTGGTCATGCTGCGTTGGCCCGCTGAAGTACGCAGCCTCGATACGCTAGAGCTGGGGCCTGAGGTGACCAAGCCCGAACTGGCCAAGGGCGAACTCGACATGGCCAAGCGTCTGGTGCAGGACATGAGCGCCGACTGGAAGCCCGAGGATTATCGCGACAGTTTTGAAGACAAGATCATGGCGCTGGTCGAGAAGAAGGCGAACGAAGGCAAGATCGAGGATGTGGAAACGGCGACGGGTGAAGAGGAACGCAAGACGGCTGATGTGATTGATTTGACTGAATTGCTTAAACGTAGTCTGGGTGGCAAGACTGCCGGCAAGGCCAAACCGGCGGCTAAACCTGCAGCGAACAAAAAAGCCACGAAGACGTCTCGTGGCTGATTGTTGTTTTCGCGTTGGATGTCAGGCCCCCTTCGCGAGCAGGCTCACTCCTACAAATGATCGCGGTCAACTGTAGGAGCGAGCCAACTCGCGAAGGGTTTGTAAGCCGGCATACAACATTCAGATCAGCACAAATACCGCCAGCAACCCACCAAAGATCGCCCACTTTTCAAGGTAGTAAAGTTTGCGATTACGCTTCTTCAGCGCCTTGCCCCGCAGCCGAATCGCGTAGATTTTGGCAAACAGCCGGTTGATGCCCCCGGTCTTGTCCCCGGCATCATTCGGCGCGCCCGCCGCCGACATCACGTTACGGCTGAACCAGCCATTGAACGCCGCCGCCCAGCGATACTTCATCGGCCGCTCGACGTCGCAGAACAGAATGATGCGGTTCTGCTGAGTGGTGTTTTCGGCGTAGTGAATGAAGGTCTCGTCGAACATCACCGCTTCACCATCGCGCCAGTGGTAGTTCTCACCATCGACGTTGATGTAGCAACCGGCATCGTTCGGCGTTTCCAGGCCCAGGTGATAACGGTACGAGCCGGCGTAGGGATCGCGGTGGCGGACCAGTTTGGAACCCGGTGGCAACTCGGCGAACATCGCGGCTTTGATCGACCCGATGCTTTGCACCAACTCAGTGGTGCGCGGGCAGAGTTTCGTCGCCGAAGGATGGCTGTCGCCGTACCACTTCAAGTAGAAACGCTTCCAGCCGGTCTTGAAGAACGAGTTGAAACCGACATCGTCGTATTGGTTCGAGCGCTTGATCTCCCCGGCCCTGAGCAGGTTCTGGCCTTCCGCGCGAATTTCTTCCCAGTGCGCCTGCAACGGACTCAGGTCCGGGAAATCGGCCGGGTCGAGATAAGGCTTGTTGGGGATTTTCGAGAACAGATAAAGGAAGCAATTGATCGGCGCGAGAAACGACGAGTGATCGCTCAGTTGGCGGCCCAGCTTGTGGCGCACCCGCCCACGCAGATGGACGTAGGCAATGGATACAACGTAAATAGCGGCAATGATCAGTTTCACAGAAATCGTCACATGTCAGAAGTGAACAAACTGCGTCCCCGGCCAACCTAGCGGCCCAAGGGTCTTGTGCAGCGTCTGAATACGAAACAGCGGTCCCGGTGGCGCGTCCTTGAGCCTCTACCGACGGTCGGCGCCTGTTGAAAAGTGGCATTTTAGTCTCATTTTGTAACCAATAGTTAACCTTCAAATGTGAAAATCTGTCCGCTGGTGCCACCAAAGCGCCCGTGCGGCCTCAACGCCCTATCGTTTAAAGAGCCAGACCAGTACAATCGCCGCCAAACATTACGCGCCCCCCTTGGTTGATGACGGGAATGAACCCCGTCTCAGCGCACTTCGACTCGGGCCAAGCGCTCCAACTGCTGCTGTCCACTTATTGCCAGATGGACCTTCCGCTTCTGACCGGGATGCATTTCCCGTGGTTTGAAAAACGGAAACGGGTACTGAATCGGTACTGCCGCAACCCTAGCTACTCTGAATGCTTCGCAGGAAAAACCTTTGATCTCTACAGCTAACATCACGATGCAGTTCGGCGCCAAGCCGCTATTCGAAAACGTTTCGGTCAAGTTCGGCGCGGGCAACCGCTACGGCCTGATCGGCGCCAACGGTTGCGGCAAGTCGACCTTCATGAAAATCCTCGGCGGCGACCTCGAGCCGTCCGGCGGCCAGGTCATGCTTGAGCCGAACGTGCGTCTGGGTAAATTGCGCCAGGACCAGTTCGCCTACGAAGAATTCACCGTCATCGACACCGTGATCATGGGTCACGAAGAGCTGTGGAAGGTTAAAGCCGAGCGCGACCGCATCTACTCGCTGCCGGAAATGACCGAAGAAGACGGCATGGCCGTGGCCGAGCTGGAAACCGAGTTCGCCGAAATGGACGGCTACACCGCCGAATCCCGTGCCGGTGAATTGCTGTTGGGCCTGGGTATCGGCATCGAGCAGCACTTCGGCCCGATGAGCGAAGTGTCCCCAGGCTGGAAACTGCGCGTATTGCTGGCTCAGGCGCTGTTCTCCGATCCTGAAGTACTGTTGCTCGACGAACCGACCAACCACCTGGACATCAACACCATCCGCTGGCTGGAAAACATTCTGACCCAGCGCTCCAGCCTGATGATCATCATCTCTCACGACCGTCACTTCCTGAACAGCGTGTGCACCCACATGGCTGACCTGGATTACGGCGAGCTGCGCCTGTTCCCGGGCAACTACGACGAGTACATGACCGTGGCGACCCAGTCCCGCGAGCAACTGCTGTCGGACAACGCCAAGAAGAAGGCACAGATTTCCGAGCTGCAATCGTTCGTCAGCCGCTTCTCGGCCAACGCCTCGAAAGCCAAGCAGGCCACTTCCCGCGCCAAGGCGATCGACAAGATCCAGTTGGCCGAAGTCAAGCCTTCGAGCCGTGTGAGCCCGTTCATCCGTTTCGAACAAACCAAGAAACTGCACCGTCAGGCTGTCATTGTCGAGCGCATGGCCAAAGGCTTCGACGGCAAGCCGCTGTTCAAGGACTTCAGCTTCCAGGTTGAAGCGGGCGAACGCGTCGCGATCATCGGCCCGAACGGTATCGGTAAAACCACCCTGCTGCGCACCCTGGTCAACGAACTGACCCCGGATGCCGGCACCGTGAAGTGGACCGACGCCGCAGAACTGGGCTACTACGCCCAGGACCACGCGCACGACTTCGAAGACGACTGCAACCTGTTCGACTGGATGGGCCAGTGGACCCAGGGCGGCGAGCAAATCGTTCGCGGCACCCTCGGCCGCATGTTGTTCTCCAACGACGAGATCCTCAAGTCGGTCAAGGTTATCTCCGGTGGTGAGCAAGGTCGCATGCTGTTCGGCAAGCTGATCCTGCAAAAGCCGAACGTGCTGATCATGGACGAACCGACCAACCACTTGGACATGGAATCGATCGAAGCGCTGAACCTGGCGCTGGAAAACTACCCGGGCACGCTGATCTTCGTCAGCCACGACCGTGAGTTCGTATCGTCGCTGGCCACCCGCATCATCGAGCTAAGCCCAAGCGGCGTGATCGACTTCAGCGGTACTTATGATGACTACCTGCGTAGCCAGGGCGTTGTGTTTTAAGAGCAGCTATTAGTTTCAAGCTGCAAGCGGCAAGTAAAAGCCCTGTCCTGGTGATGGGGCTTTTTGCATTCGGGGCTTTTTGCATTCGAGGCTGAATGGATTTGGGCGCCCTCAACCACAACGAATATAGTTAGCCTGCTTCCTTTTATACCCCACCCAAGCCATGATGCAGTTCTCCCACCGCCGACCGCGAACGAGCCGTCATGTCTGTGCAGCAACTGCCACCGCAAAGCTCCATGGCGATCACCCTGCAGATCGTCTCCATCGTTTTCTATACCTTTATTGCCTTCCTCTGCATCGGCCTGCCGATTGCGGTGTTGCCGGGCTATGTCCATGAGCAGTTGGGTTTCAGCGCGATCGTCGCGGGACTGACCATTGGCTCTCAATACCTGGCCACCCTGCTCAGCCGCCCGATGGCCGGGCGCATGTCAGACACCATTGGCACCAAACGGGCGATTGTCTACGGCCTGTCCGGGATTGTGCTGAGCGGTGTGCTGACGTTGATTTCAACCTTGCTGCAAAGCTTTCCACTGCTGAGCCTGTTGATCCTGATCGCCGGACGCTTGTTGCTCGGCATCGCCCAGGGCTTGATTGGTGTGGGCACGATCAGCTGGTGCATGGGCCAGGTCGGCGCGGAGCACACCGCGCGCTCGATTTCGTGGAACGGCATTGCGTCTTACGGCGCCATTGCGATCGGGGCGCCGCTGGGCGTGGTGATGGTCGCCGAGTACGGCTTCGCCAGCCTGGGGATCGCGTTGTCATTGCTGGCCCTGGCCGCCTTGTTGCTGATCCGCAATAAACCCTCGGTGCCGGTGATTCGTGGCGAACGCCTGCCCTTCTGGGCGGTGTTCGGGCGTATTGCGCCCTTCGGTGCCAGCCTGAGCCTGGCCTCTATCGGTTACGGCACCCTGACGACCTTTATCACCTTGTATTACGTCAGCCGTGGCTGGACCGGCGCGGCCTGGTGCCTGACGGTCTTCGGGATCTGCTTTATTTTGTCGCGCTTGCTGTTTATCTCCGCGATCAGCCGCTTCGGCGGTTTCACCTCGGCGATTGTGTGCATGAGCATTGAAACCGTGGGCCTGGTGCTGTTGTGGCTAGCGCCTTCGACCGCTTATGCGCTGATCGGCGCGGGCCTGGCAGGGTTCGGTCTTTCGCTGGTGTATCCGGCGCTGGGGGTGGAAGCAATCAAGCAAGTGCCCAACTCCAGTCGCGGCGCGGGTTTGAGTGCTTATGCGGTGTTTTTCGACCTGGCACTGGCGATTGCCGGGCCGTTGATGGGCGCGGTGGCGTTGAACCTGGGGTATTCGTGGATTTTCTTCAGTGCGGCGATGTTGTCTGTCACCGGGCTCGGCTTGACCTTGTTACTCAAACGCCGCGCAACAAGCTGACGCCACTGTGGGAGCTAGCCTGCTGGCGATGGCGGTAGAACATTCAATACATCAGTCGCCTGACAGATCGCTATCATCGGAACGCCGCCCGGAGCCAGCTCACTCCCACAGGGGTGGTGGGGAAATTACTGATCCGCAGTCTGCATCCCGGCCCGGGTAGGCTTGCCCAGCGCGTGCGAGAAGAACCGCCCGGCTTCGGACACCATGTTGCGATGGATGTCTTCGCGGTCAACACCATCGGCATCGGTGCACAGCGCCGGCATGGCGGCGATCTGCTCTTCATTGCACGGCGCCATGAACACGAAGTGCCCTGCCCCGGCCAGCAATTTGAAGTCTGGTGCAATCGGCAGCTTGCGCGCCAAGGCGGCGGCGTTTTTGTCGAACGCCACCAGTTTGTCGCCATCACCGCTGTAGAGCAGCACCGGCACATGCACGTCGGCCAAGGTGTGGCGTCCGAATTTCAGACTCAGCGGCGCCATCAGCAGCAAGGCATGGACACGTGGATCCGCCACAGGCTGCAAATCATCCCGGTCGACAATCAGCTCGCCCTGGGTGTTGCAGGCATCGTGGTCGTCCGGGCGTTCCTGGCAGTAGCGGCGCAGACGATCCAGGTCAGGCGTGGCGCCGGAGAGGATCAGCGCCGTTTCGCCGCCCGCCGAGTAACCGATCACGCCGACCTGATCGGCATTGACGAAAGGCGCGAGCATACGGTCGCCCAGGGTCGCGGTAATGGCTTCGGAAATCTGGATGGGCCGGCCGTAAAGGTTACTCAACGTACCGAGGCGGCTGTGGTCTTGGGAGTTGTCACCGGGATGGATCACCGCCACCACCACAAACCCTTTGCGTGCCAGCGAGGTGGCGAGGTCGTGCAGCGCCAGCGGGGTTCCGGTGTTGCCGTGGGACAGCATCAGCATCGGGAAACGGCCCATGGCGACGCGGGTGTCTTCCCCTGCCTCGACCGTGTAACCCTCGATTTTGCTGGTGTGTTCCCGGTCGCTCGAGGGATAGAACGCGATGGCGCGCATCGGCTGCAAGTCCAGAGGATCGAGAAAACTCATCTCATGGAAGCCGACGCTCCAGTGAGGGTGCGGCGCAGGCGCGGCGTGCACTGAATTCAGGCTGCTGAGCAGGCAAATCAGAAACGTTGCACAAAGACGCACCATGGGATGCCCCCACCTTGTTACTGGACCGGAGTCGGTAACCCTCGATTGCATAACCCGGGCCACAACCTGTAATGACCAGAAACAAAAAACTCTGCGTCTGGCACTTGCGTGATCAGAATACAGAGTTTTTTGGGTGGTGCCTGAGCTGTTTGAGCGCTTTACGCAAGCCTTACGCGGCGGCGAACAATTGCTCACTGATTTGCGTGTGGGCATCGCTCATGGCTTTGGTGCGCACTTCGTCACCGTAGGCCAGGCCATGGGCACGAACAAACTCAATGTCGGTGATGCCGATGAAGCCGAACAGCACCTTCAAGTACTCTTCGTGCGCAACGCCAGTCGCCTGACCGGCATGCAGACCGCCGGACGTCGAGACGATCACGACTTTCTTGCCACCGCACAGGCCTTCAGGGCCCGCTTCGGTGTAGCGGAAGGTCTGGCCGGCAACGGCAATGCGGTCGATCCAGGCCTTGAGTTGGGTCGGGATGGTGAAGTTGTACATCGGCGCTGCGATGACAACGGCGTCGGCCGCGAGGAATTCGGCCAGGGTGGTGGCGCTGAGTTCGGCTTCGTGCTGTTGCGCGGCGTTGCGCAGTTCAGCGGTGGTGCCGGCGGCAACCAGGGTGGTGGCGGAGAAATGGCTGATGGCATCGGCGGCCAGATCGCGGTAGGTCACCACCGCGGTTGGCTCGGCGGCTTGCCAGGCTTTGACGACTTCGCTGCTCAGCAGACGGGAAGCCGAGTTGTCACCAAGAATGCTCGAATCGATATGCAGCAGTTTCATAAGGGATCTCCAGGTGAGGATCGCCACCGGGCGATCTGATGGGGAGGATCCTACAGATGAAACCAATAGCTGATTAGTCCGCAACAATGCGATAGTTCGTCCCACTGATAGAACAATCGGATTTCCAATCATGCAAGACCTCAACGACCTTTACTATTTCGCCAAAGTTGTCGAAGCCGGTGGCTTCGCCGCAGCCGGGCGTTTGCTGGGGATTCCCAAATCCCGATTGTCGCGACGCATTGCCGAGCTGGAAGAACGCCTCGGCGCGCGCCTGCTGCAACGTACCACCCGGCAACTCAAGCTGACGGCGGTGGGCGAACGTTACCTGCGGCACTGTCAGGCGATGCTGCTGGAAGCCGAGATGGCCGATGAAGCCGTGGCGAGTATGTCCAGCGAACCTCGCGGACGCTTGCGGGTGTCCTGCCCCGTCGGGCTGGCCCACGAAATGCTGCCGACGGTAATCAGCCGCTTCCTCGAAAAACACCCTCAGGTGCAACTGGAAGTCATGTTGCTCAATCGCCGGGTCGACTTGGTCACCGAAGGCGTCGATGTCGCGCTGCGGGTCCGTGAGTTGGGCGATGAAGATCCGTTGCTGGTGACCCGTCGCTTGCGCCAGGCACAGATGGCGATGGTCGCCAGCCCGGCCTTCCTGCACGGACGTGAGATCAACCACCCCGAAGACCTGAAATCCTTGCCGGTGCTTGGTGCGCTGGAAGCCGACCGTCTGGTGCACATTCGCATGCTCGATCAGCAGGGCAAAAGCTACGATTTGAGCCTGGAAGCGCGATTGGGCATTGACGATTTCATCGTGCGCAAGGCCTGCACGCTCGCCGGCCAGGGGTTCACCATGCTGCCGATGATGTATTGCGAACAGGAGCTGGAAAATGGTTCGCTGGTGCAGTTGCTACCCGATTGGTCATTGCCTGGCGGCTGGCTGCAAGCGGTCTACCCTCATCGGCGCGGGGTGATGCCGGCCGTGCGCGCCTGGATCGACCATTTGATCGAATCATTCAATGCCTGTGGGGACCGATTGATATGAAGGCTGGACGCATGAGCGAAGAGGACGTCGCGCAGTTCTGTCTCGCGCTGCCCGGTGCGCGGGAAGACTACAAGTGGGGAGGCGTTCGGGTGTTTTCGATTGCCGGGAACAAGATGTTCGCCTTGCAGAACCTGCGCGGCGATTCCCTGGCCTTCAAGGTCGACAAGGATCTGTTCCTCGGGCATTGCGACCGCCCGGGGATTCACCCGGCGCCGTACCTGGCGCGGGCCCAGTGGATCATCATGCAAACGCCCTACCCGCTGGGATCCGAGGAACTTCGGGCGTTGTTGCAACGTTCCCATCAACTGGTGGTGAGCAAGCTGCCCAAGCGCACCCAGGTCAGCCTGTTGCTTTAAAGCAGCGCAAACAGGTGAGCGCCGAGGAACAGCTGGTCGATCCAGAACACCTGATGCATCAGCACAATGAGCCAGAACACCAGCTGGAACGAGACCTTGCGAGTCTTGTGCCGAAACACTTGCTGGGCCAGCAAGGCACCCGGCCATCCGCCCGCCAGCTCCACCGCGTGCAACACATTTTCCGGTGTCCGCCAGCTGTCGGCGCGAGCCTTGCGTTTGTCGCTCCAGTACAGGAAGAACGCCAGCACGCTGACGATGCCGTAAGCCGCCAGCGGAATCAGCGACACCCCATGCAGCCACAACGACATTGAACCCGTCAGCGGCAGCGCGCACAGGATCGCCAACACCAGCAATTTCAGCCGAGGGTGCTGGACCCGCTCGCCCCCGGACCTGCGTCCGGGATTGTTGCGCGCGCTGGAGTCATTCATGGGCGTGCGGCGGCCCAATCGACCCAGCCGAATTGCCAGGTGGCCAGGATGAACAGGCCGAACGCAATGCGATACCAGGCGAATGCCGCGTAGCTATGGCTGCCGATGAACACCAGCAAGCCTCTGACGGCAATCATCGCGAAGATGAACGCCGTGACGAAGCCGATCGCAAACACCGGAAGATCAGCCGGTACGAACAGGTCGCGGTATTTGTAGCCCGAATACACCGCCGCACCGACCATGGTTGGCATCGCCAGAAAGAACGAGAACTCGGTGGCCGTCTTGCGCGACAACCCGAACAGCAAGCCGCCGATGATGGTCGAGCCGGAACGCGAGGTCCCGGGAATCATGGCCAGGCACTGGGCGAAACCGACTTTCAAGGCATCTTTCCAGGTGATTTCGTCGACAGTGTGGGCATGCACTTCATGCTGACGCTGCTCCGCCCACAACATCACGATCCCGCCCACGACCAAGGCCGTGGCCACGGTGATCGGGTTGAACAGGTATTCGTGGATGAGATCGGCAAAAATCACCCCCAATACCACCGCAGGCAGGAACGCGATCAACAGGTTGGCGGTAAAACGCCGGGCGTTTGGTTGTGTCGGCAAACCGACGACCACGTCGAAGATCTTTCGGCGAAATTCCCACACCACCGCCAGGATCGCCCCGAGCTGGATAATGATGTTGAAAGCCATCGCGCGTTCGCCACCGAAGTTGAGCAAGTCCGCGACTATGATTTGGTGACCGGTACTGGAAATGGGCAAAAATTCCGTCAGCCCTTCTACAACCCCTAAAATCAATGCCTGCAAGGCGGTCCAAAGTTCCATCAATCCCCCAAAGGCGATGCGCCAAGGCATGCCCCATTAGTTTTTTAAGCGTTCACCGCGCCAAGCGTAGCTGAAGTCCCGCGCGCAAAGGATCCAGACGGAGCCGTAAAAACTCCGTGAAAAATCAACTTGGATTCAGGTTTTTCCGCGCGGGGCCGAAATCCTATCAGACAAGCCCCGATAACGCTGCCGCGTAATGAGACTTGGGTCGTATAGGCCCGACCGGCAAAGCGTGGTTGGATGCTGGCAATCGTTTATTACAAGAAAAAGAAATCGGAGTGACAGCGTTATGAACAGCTTGCGCAGTGTGTCGATCAGCCGACGCTTGTGGCTCATCTTGATTGTGTCGGTATTGATGTTGTTGACGTTGGGCGTGTTGATGCTCAAGCAGATCCATACCGATCTATACCAGGCAAAAGCCCAGAAAACCCAGCACGTAGTGCAGACCGCCAGCGGCATTCTGACTTACTACCACGGCCTGGAAACCGCCGGCACACTCACCCGCGATGCCGCGCAGAAGCAGGCACTGACCGCCGTGCGCGGGCTGCGTTATGACCAGAACGACTATTTCTGGATCAACGACCTGACGCCGGTGATGGTGATGCACCCGGCCAACCCCAAACTCGATGGACAAAACCTCTCGGCGATCCGCGACCCGGACGGTTTTGCGCTGTTCAACGAAATGGTGGCCGTCGCCAAAACCAAAGGCGCCGGTACGGTCAACTACCGCTGGCCTAAGCCGGGCGCCAGCGACCCGGTCGGGAAAACCTCCTACGTCAAATTGTTCGAGCCTTGGGGCTGGGTGATCGGTTCGGGCGTGTACATCGATGACATGCAGGCCGAGTTCTACGGCCAGGTCTGGAAGGCTTCGTTCGTCGGCCTGGTGATTGCGCTGATCATGGCGTTGCTGGTGATCATGATCGCTCGCAGTATCGTGCGACCGCTTCAGGACACGGTGAACGCCATGGCCAACATCGCCAGCGGCGAAAGCGATCTGACCCGCAGCCTCGACACCCATGGCCAGGATGAAGTCACGCAACTGGCCCGGCACTTCAATGCCTTCACTGCCAAACTGCGAGGGGTGATCAGCGAGCTGCAAGTGTCCGCGAGCGCCCTGGGCCAGTCGTCCAGCGAACTGGGCAATGACGCCGCCCAGGCCCAGCAACGCAGTCAGCAACAGTCCCAGCAGATGGAGCTGGTGGCGACCGCGATCAACGAAGTGACTTACGGTGTGCAGGACGTGGCCAAGAATGCCGAGCATGCGGCCAGCGAAATGCGCGATGCCGAATCCCAGGCGCAGCAGGGGCAGATCAATATTGATGGCAGCTTGCAGCAGATCGACAAACTGTCCGGCACCATCGATCAAGCCGTGGAAGTGATTCGCACACTGGCCGCTGAAAGCACCCAGATTGGCAGTGTCCTGGAGGTGATCCGCTCCATCGCCGAGCAAACCAACCTGCTGGCACTCAACGCCGCCATCGAGGCTGCCCGCGCCGGTGAACAAGGCCGTGGCTTTGCGGTGGTGGCCGATGAAGTGCGCCTGTTGGCCCAGCGTACCCAGAAGTCCACGGCGGAGATCCAGTCGATGATCGAGCGCCTGCAGACTCACTCCGAAGCGGCGGTGAAAGTGATCGGCGACAGCAGTCGAGCCTCGCAACTGACCATCGAACAGGCCGGTCTGGCCGGCGCCAGCCTCAATGCCATCGGTCAGGCGCTGCGCAACCTCAACGGGCTGAACGCATCAATCGCCAGTGCAACCCTGCAGCAAGCCCATGTGGTGGAAGACATCAATCAGAACGTCACCCAGGCGGCAGGCTTGTCCCACAGCACTGCGCTGGCGGCCGAGCAATCGAGTGTGGCCAGCGTTCGGCTCAAGGACTTGAGCGAGCAGGTGAACAGCCTGCTCAAACAGTTCCGCGTGTAAAAGCAGACACAGAACCCTGTGGCGAGGGAGCTTGCTCCCGCTGGGCCGCGAAGCGGCCCTGAAATAGGCAATCCCGTTTTTTCAGGTAAACCGGGATAGCGCCTTTGCGACTGCTTCGCAGCCGAGCGGGAGCAAGCTCCCTCGCCACAAGTGTGCGTCAGACGCCAGTTTCGGGTTGCTACCGCATTGGCCTTCTCTCTGGGTACAATCCGCCCCCCTCTTTCGTTTTCACCAAGGAACCTCCATGTCCGGGCTTGAACTGTTTGCCGCCACCCTCGGCGTGATCGCCGTCTGGTTGACGGTCAAACAGAACCCCTGGTGCTGGCCGATCGGCCTGGTCATGGTGCTGCTTTATAGCTGGATTTTTTTTGAAGTGAAGCTGTATTCGGACATGCTCCTGCAAGTGATCTACGCCGCGCTGCAGCTCTACGGCTGGTGGCAATGGACCCGCGCGGGCGAAGCCAATAGCGGCCGGCAGGTCAGTCGGCTTGAGAGCAAATCGATCGCTGCGGGCCTTGCGGCCGGTGCCATCGGCAGTCTGCTGCTGGGCGCCGCCATGGCGCACTGGACAGATGCCGCGCAGCCCTGGCTTGATGCTGCGCTGACCGGTTTCAGCCTTGTGGCGCAGTTATGGATGGCGCAAAAACGCGTGCAATGCTGGCCGTTGTGGATCGCCGTCGATGTGATTTTCGTCGGGCTGTTCATTTATAAGGACATGTACTTGACCGCCGCCCTCTATGCACTGTTCCTGCTGCTGGCCGTTCAAGGTTGGCGTGAATGGCGCGCCGACTCGGCTCTGCGCGCATGAAAGTGCTGGTGCTCGCGGGCCCTGAATCCAGCGGTAAAAGCTGGCTTTCGGGCGAGATTCACGCCAATTTTGGCGGCATATTAGTCAATGAGTACGTTCGACACTTTATCGACAGCGAAGCCCGTGAAACCCGCTACGATGACATTACATCGATAGCTCATGGCCAGCTTTCGTGGGAGGACGAAGCACGCGCCAGGCAACCGTCACTGCTGATCCTCGATACGCACCTCTTAAGCAATATCCTTTGGAGTCGCACGTTGTTTAGCGATTGCCCGGCATGGATCGAGCAAGCCTTGCTGGCCCGGCACTACGACCTGCATTTGCTGCTGAGCCCTGAAACCGTGGCCTGGCATGACGACGGGCAGCGTTGCCAGCCGCAACTGGCAGAACGCCAGGCGTTTTTTCAGGCCAGCCGTGCATGGCTTGACCTGCACCGCCAACCTTGTCAGGTGCTGCAAGGTGACTGGCAACAGCGCAAGGACGCCGCATTCGAGGCTGTGACACGTTTGCTCAAGGCCTGACCGGAGTGCCCCGCCCCGCTGCAACTGTCCATTCCTGAAACACCCAATCCCACGCAAACCCGCGAACTAAAGCGGCCCGAGCGTTCCTGCAAGAAAATGTTAAGCCTCTGATACAACCTGCGTTCAACGCCCCCAGCGTGCACCGCCGCCCGCATGGATGTCGTTTTTGCGTAGCTCTGTCTCAGTGGCGTTACACAATTTTTTTGACCACCCCGACAATTTAATCCAACCACTTGTTTTTAAACGAATAACCGAAAGCGGCACACCTTCTGCTCTCTACCTCGCAACGCTGATAAGGGCCAGCGTTCCATTTACAGAAGGAATTGCCGCCGTGGGGAAATTTGATAGAAGCATCTTTAGCCTGCTGATCGGATGCGCACTGGGCTCAACAGTCTGCCTGCCCGTGCAGGCTGACAACGGCATCATAACTATCAAACGTGATGTGCAGACCCGCAACGCAACCATCCCGCCGCTCATCCCCGACCCTAACCCCACGACCGTCAATGCCAACCCGTCCAGACAAATTCTCCAGCAAACGAACGAGTTGAGCGACGGCGATTTTGCCAACGTTGCCAGTGGTGCAGGCATCAACCGCCTGGTCACTCAAAACACTAACAACCTGGGCGGCAACATCAGCAACCAAACCCAACTGTCTAACCTCCCTGCCGGACGTTCGGGAAATTCAGGCAATGGCATTGCCAACATGGTCAATTCCAACATCCAGCAAGGCCTGGGTGCTCTGAAAATCATAACGGGAGACCGTTAAGATGAATCGTTCGCTGCTGATGATCGCCATGTTTTGCAGTGCATCGACCTTTGCCCAACCTCCCGTCATCAACAACGCCGACATCGACGGCTCGGGTATGCAGTACCAAGGCAACCTCACGGTCAACCAGGCGGCGGGCGATCTTCAGCAACAGGCCAACGCCAGGGCCATCGCTATTGGTACCAATGCCAGTGCGACCACGCAGATTCGCCAGCGTTTGCGCACCGTTGTCGACCCCAGAATTGATGCCCAGTCCAACATCCAGGGTGACTCCTTCAGTCACGGCAACGGCGTACTGGGTGTCAACCAGAGCGCGGGCGCCAGTAACCAGCAAGCCAACGCACTGCGGATAAGCATTAGTAAACAGCCGCAAAGCATCGACGACAGCGTCCTCATGCAACAGAACGTGGCGCTGCTCAACAACTCCGATCCAACTGACTCTGCACCAGGCCATCGCCTGGTCACTACCAGTGACCAGGCATTCACCGGTAGCCGTGGGGTGATCCAGTTGAATCAGAGCGCCGGGGTGGGAAACCGAATGGCCAATACCCTGAGCGTAAGGGTCGTGGATTGACCCGAAAAGGTAAGAAACAACACTTAACCTAAAATAAAGTACGGAGAATCACCATGAAACCTTCGATGGCACTAAAGCCTCTGGTTTTCGCAATTGCTGCGGTCATGGCTGTTGCTGTACAAGCTGGGCAAAATGATCGGCGTGGCAACCATCATGGTCATCACAACGGTGGCCAACAACAAACCCCTCCTGCAAGAATGGTCCCAATCAATGCGACTGCCAATGCGACGGACCGGCAGAACAGTACCGGCAATAGCATCTGGAATGAAGGGACAGAAAACTCGGCCGAGATGAGCAGTTCGGCCGCAGGCGCGAGCGGCAACGTCGGCGTCAACGTGGCGGCAGGTAACGGCAACCAGCAAGACAACGCCGCCGCCATCGCCAACGCAGCCTCCGACAACGCCGCGATCGATAACAGCTTTGTGTTCGGCACGGCCACTGCCACCGCTGACGTGAGGCAAGTCAGCAACAATAACCGCGTCGACAACTTTGGCTCCACCAACTCTGCCGTGATGAGCGGATCCGGCGGCGGTAGCAGCGGCAACATGGGTATCAACATTGCTGGCGGCGATTTGAACCAGCAGAAAAATACCATGGCAATTGCCAACGCCAATGCTCCACTGGGTAATGCAACCGCCACCGCGTCCGCCGTTCAAAACGGTCCCGGCCTGATCGTGAACAACAACGCTGATCGGACCTACCGCGTTGATACGATCACCGTTACCAATACGGCGAGCGGCAGTTTCTCCAAAGATAAGTCGTTTGAGGCAAGCGGCAGTCAAAGCGCTTCTTCCAGCTGGAACAAAGCCGGTTCCAAAAGCTATGACGCCAGCGGGTCAAAAAGCGTTGATATAAGCGGTTCTCACAGCAGTAATGCCAGCGGTTCCAACAGCAGCAATGCCAGCGGTTCCAACAGCAGTAGTGCAAGCGGTTCTTCGAGCGCTTCTTTGAGTGCTTCCTTGAACGCTACGCTGGACGCTACTTCGGCGGCTTCCAACTCCACTACCGTCAATTTTGGCTTCGGCGACCGCACCCGCAGCTCGTCTTCCGACGCATCGCTTAACGCATCGCTCGACGCGACGCTTGATGCATCGATAGACAAATCGTATGACAGATCGCACGACTCTTCGTACGACAGATCGCGCGACTCCTCGTACGACAGATCGCGCGATTCGTCGTTCGAAAAATCGTATGACAAGTCGTACTCGAAGTCGTCTGACTCCTCGTACGAAAAATCGGGCAGTCAATCGTCCGAGTCTGAGTATGCAAAAGCGAAAAGCTACAGTGAAAGCAGCTCTTATGATTTGAGCAACACCTACTCTTATCAAGTGCTGACTCCAACTGGCTGGGCCAACCCTGTGACCAACACTGCAACCCTGAGCGGTTCGGTGAATGGCGGCAGTGGCAACCTGGGCGTCAACGTGGCGGCTGGTGTGGGCAACCAACAAAGCAACTCGTTGGCCATTTCCAACCAATCGTTCTAAATGCTGTCTCTGGAGGCCCCCTTACGGGGGCCTTTTTCAACATCACCAGAGGGCGTCCAATCATGCGTATTCTCGCCTTGGCATTTTTGCTTTGCGTGGCCACTGTGATCGAGGCCGCACAAATGCCGCTCTCCATCCTGCCGGGCGGCGCGTTGGTGTACAAGCCGATCCAGAGCGTTCGCGAGCGCAAATTTGCCGACCTGGTACAACAGAAAACCGACTTCAGTTGCGGCGCTGCGGCGCTGGCGACCATCTTGCGCCAAGCCTATTGGCTGGACGTGAATGAAGAACAGATCATCGAAGGCATGCTGGCACACTCCGATCAAGATCTTGTCCGTGTCCAGGGATTCTCCATGCTCGACATGAAGCGTTACGTGGAAAGCATCGGCATGCGAGCCCGTGGCTATCGGGTAGCACCGGAAACGTTGAGTGATATCAGAATCCCGGTAGTGGTCCTCATGGATATCCGTGGCTACAAACACTTTGTGGTCATGCAAAGAGTCCATCAGGGCTGGGTCTACATCGGAGATCCGGTGCTCGGTCATAAACGCTACAAAGTCGACGACTTCATCAAAGGCTGGAACGGCATCATCTTTGCCGTCATCGGCCAGGGTTACGACAAAACCAATGCGTTGCTCGACCCGCCCATGCCGCTGACCGCCAGGAACCGCGTCAACGCCTTTAGCCCGGTGCAGGACGCAGAGTTGATGGATTTTGGATTTATCCAAAGCGACTTCTTCTAATAACAAGGGAGCACGACGCTCCGGGAGCATCCCATGAAGACTCCAATCTGGCTGGCCGTGGTCTGCCTGGCCGCCAGCCTGCCGACCCAGGCACAGACGTTCAAACCCATTGAACTGAAGGATCAGGAGTTGGCAACCCTGCGTGGCCGTTATGTCATGCCAGGACGGATTATCAGTTTCGGCATTTCGATGACCAGCACTTGGCAAAATGCCAATGGTGAAGTGATCGGGGCAACGTCCACGATGCAAATTCAACAATCGACCATCAAGCCACAGTTTTATGTGTCGATGATCGACGAAAAAGGGAATGGATCGACCCGTTCGCAAGGCGCCAGCACGGGCACCGGCACCGTCACTGGCGGCAACGGCCTCAATACCACCGAAGGCGTGACTCAAGTCGTACGGGCTGCCGGCGACAACAATACGGCCTACAACAACGTTGATATCAACGTCACCAAGGCAAACCAAGCGCCAGCAACGCAACAGCAGGGCCAGGCACTGGCCGCAGGCACGACATTGGTCGGCGCCAATGGCGCGGGCTCAATGAGCGTTTCCTCGAACGGTACGGGTGTGCAATTCAACATCGTGGCCAACAACAACCAGGGCAATACCGTACAACGCCTGGCCCAGGGTGGCCTGATGCAGAACACGACATTGCTCGGCAGTAGCAACCAGGTCCGCAACCTCACATCCTTCAATGTCGTGCTGCGTGACAACGTGCCGTCAGCCGGATCGGTGAGCGGCAATCTGGACCAGCTCAAAGGTCTTCGCACTCTCGGATTCTGATCTACGCTCAGTCTCATCAGATGTAGTCAGAAGGGACGGCTAACCCATGCAACGATCTTCAACGTTCAGAGCTTTGGTATGTTTGAGTAGCCTGGCCCCGGCCACAATGCTATACGCAGCACCGGACCCCCAGGTCGAAATCCTAAAACAAGAACTCATGGAGTTGAAACAGCGTTACGAAGCACAACAGAACGCGTTGATGGTACTTGAGCAACGCGTTCGCCAAGTCGAAGAAACACCGCAGCCACCAGTTCCCAAGCGCCTGACCAAATCCCCCGCCGAACCCTCCCGGGGTAACCAGGCGGTCGCCGCTGGTGCGCCGGGCACCACCGGCAGCTCCTATGGCCAATCGCTCAAGGACGATTCGGAACCTGCGCAAAGCGTTTCCAACCTGTATGACGAAGCCAGCGGCTTCTTCGGTGGCGGCAAGTTCAGCGTCGAAACCGGCCTGACCTACACGCACTACGATACCCGCGCCTTGACGCTTAACGGCTTCCTGGCACTGGACTCGATTTTCCTCGGCAACATCAACCTCGACCGCATCAAGGCCGACAACTGGACCCTGGACCTGACTGCCCGCTACAACGTGGCACAACGTTGGCAGTTCGACATTAACGTCCCCGTGGTTTACCGCGAATCAACGTACTCCTCCGGCGGCGCTGGTGGCGCTGGTCCGGTGACGTCTGACGCCACCGTGACTCGCGACCCGACCATCGGCGATGTGAACGTTGGCGTAGCCTACAAGTTTCTGGATGAGTCGGTCAGCCTGCCCGATGCGGTCGCTACACTGCGCGTCAAGGCGCCGACCGGCAAGGACCCCTACGGCATCAAGCTGGTCAGCGACCCTACCAACGATAACCTCTCGGTCCCCGAGGATTTGCCGACCGGCAATGGTGTCTGGGCGATCACCCCGGGTATCTCGCTGGTCAAGACCTTCGACCCTGCCGTGCTGTTCGGCAGCCTGTCCTACACCTACAACGTTCAGGACTCTTTCAGCGACATCAGCCCTCAGGTCGGCTCCAAGGTGAAAGGGGACGTGAAGCTGGGCGATTCCTGGCAGATCGGCGCCGGCATTGCCTTCGCCTTGAACGAGAAGATGAGTATGTCGTTCTCGTTCACCGATCAGTTCGCCCGCAAGAGCAAGATCAGGCCGGACGGTGGTGATTGGCAGTCGATTTCCAACAGCGACTACAACTCGGCCAACTTCAACATCGGCATGACCCTGGCCGCCTCCGATAACCTGACGATCGTACCCAACCTGGCCATCGGCCTGACCGACGACTCGCCAGACTTTTCCTTCAGCCTGAAATTCCCGTACTACTTCTGATCCACCACAACAAAGCCCCGCTGCGACTTCAATCCCAGCGGGGCTTTTGTATGTGGAACATTAAATCTGCGTCTAACGGATCTGATGTTTGTGCAACAAACGGTAAAAGGTCGGCCTGGATATCCCCAACACTTTGGCGGCGATGCTCAAGTTATCGCTGTGGCGATTGAGTACATCGCACAAGGCCTGGCGTTCAGCGCGGGTCTTGTAGTCTTCCAGCGTGCCCATCGGCGCAGGAATGACGTGCTGGCTGATCAGCCCAAGGTCTCGCGCTTCGATCTGCCGGCCTTCGGCCAGTACCAACCCGCGACGTACCCGGTTGGCCAGCTCGCGAACATTACCCGGCCAGTCGTGCTTGCCCATGGCAATCAAGGCGTCGTCGCTGAAGCTGCGGGGGCGGCGGCCGGTTTCATGGCTGTAGAAGTGGGAAAAGTGGTTGGCCAGCATGGATAAGTCGCCATGACGCTCACGCAGCGGCGCGGTGACGACCTGCAATACGTTAAGGCGGTAGTACAAATCCTCACGGAAGGTTTTTTTCTCGACGGCTGCCTCAAGGTCGACATGAGTCGCCGCCAACACCCGCACATCCACCGGAATCGGCTGGCTGCCGCCGACATGCTCGATATGTTTCTCCTGCAGAAAGCGCAGCAGATTGGCTTGCAACTCCAGTGGCAGGTCACCGATCTCATCGAGAAACAATGTGCCGCCATTCGCCGCTTCGATCCGACCGACCTTGCGTTGATGGGCGCCGGTAAAGGCGCCCTTCTCATGACCAAACAGCTCCGACTGAATCAAGTGTTCGGGAATGGCCCCGCAATTGATCGCCACAAACGGCTTGTTGTGACGCTGGGATTGTCGATGGAGCGTGCGGGCGACCAATTCTTTACCGGTTCCGCTTTCACCACGAATCAATACCGGCGACTCGGTAGGCGCCAGCTTGCTCAGTAACTTGCGTAGCTCGCGAATCGGCTTGCTGTCGCCAAGCAGCTCGTGCTCAGGCTGATCAATATGAATCGTGCCCTGTCCGCGCAGGCGCGCCATGCCGAACGCGCGGCCCAGCGTGACTTGCACCCGGGACACGTCAAACGGCAGGGTATGGAAGTCAAAAAACCATTCGCAAACGAAATCTCCGACATTTTGCAGGCGCAGGACTTCCTGGTTGAGCACGGCGATCCACTCGGTACCGCTGCGGCTGATCAGTTCTTTGACCGCTTCCGGGCGTTCCAGATGAAAAGGTTGTAATCGCAGGAGGCCGACGTCGCACGTTCGGTCGGCGGCGTTCTCCAGGGAACAGCTGTCAACATCCCAGCCCACAGAGCGCAGACCCGGCAGCAGACGATAGCAGTCGTCGCAGGGATCCACTACTAACAGACGTCGTAACGCAGGCGTTTCGATCATGACTGTTCCTTGACGCCAAACTTTAGGAAATATTATTAAAAACAGTCGTTTGGCGGATCTGGCTGTAACATTAGCAAGAATTTGACGCACCCTTGTACCGTTTGACTATAGGAACACCGCATTATTAGTTATAAGAATGAGTTTGTTAGTTACCTAACGAGTTCAACCTTTCATTCAGCTTTCAAAAACCGCTCTGCCATTGAGTATATGAAAGAAAGTTGAAATTTCTTTTGATTGAGTGTGACCTGACCCCCGGTTGAGGGCATCAGTACAAGTAACCAGCCGAACGGTAAGCCCAACCGACGGCCTGTCACTTGATTGGGCATATAGAGAGAAGACCCCATGACTGCCCCGCTCCGTATCAACGAAGCTCTTTTGATTGCCAACCGCGCATTCCAACCTTTTCAATGCGTGGCCTGGGCCCCACAAGACGGCAATGGCGAACTCAGCCTGACCATTATCGACCGCACCAATACCCACATTGGCCGCACACAAATTCCGAGCAGTACTTATTCCGACCCCGCGCAACTTGAACACATTCTTGAAGAAGCTCGCGCCGAACTGAGCGAGGAAGGTTACACCCTGCAATCGTGGTCGATGCCACACTAAGGACGTTGGCGGATGACTTAAGTTGTCCGCCTCTTCTCCTTTCTTTTAGCGAACTACGTCGCTCGTCACGCCCCCCCATTCCAACTTGCCCGCCACGAATTACTTGGCAGGCTTGTCAGTGGTTCGAAAAGTCACTGTTCTGGCACAAAGCGACCCTCCACCTGTGAGTTGTGACAGTTGTGCAATCGAGCGTTCAGGGATTGAATGTTCTGCACACGCAGTTGCCCTCCCGGTTCCCGGGTTTCGGTCAGCTCGCAAGGAGATGCGCGCATGCCCACCCTGACTGCTTTTGCCCGACCTGCCGCGCAGCGCACGGCCGGCCTCCTCGATAAAAGCTTCGCCTCCAATGGCAAAACCCAAGTGTATTTCGCCGGCAGTACGTCGAGCATCGCCAACGGCGTGGCGATCGACTCGAGCGGTCGCGTACTGGTAGCGGCGAAAGTCGGCACTCGAAGCGGCCATTGCTTTGGCCTGGCTCGCTTGCTTGAAGACGGTTCGGCAGACCTGGCATTCGGCACTCATGGCAGCGTCATCGGGCAATTTCAGCGCGGTCATGAGGCCATGGCGGGAAAAGTCCTTGTATTGGGCGACGGGAACATCCTGGTCGCCGGCCTGCACTATGAAGACGCTCATCGGACGCTGCCGGCCTTGGCGATGTTCGACGCGCAAGGTCACCCGGTCAGGGACTTTGGCGACAATGGATGCTGTGTCATACGCCTGCCGGGGAATCTGTCCCAGGGCGTGCGCGACGCCTGGCTCCCTCCCGGCGTACCGGGGGCCGAAGCCTGCGACGTCCAGGTACAGGCTGACGGCCGAATCCTGCTGCTGGCCAATCACCCTTTCGAACTGGCCGATCACGTCGGCCTGCTGATTCGCCTGACCGACGCTGGCGAGCTCGATACCTCCTTCAACGGCCGCGGCTTTGTCATGGTCAGGCATTTGCTGATGAACACCTGGCTCAGCAGCCTGCTGTTGCAGCGGGACGGCCGGATCATGGTCGGTGGATCGATCAACTTCCCTGAAGAAGGCTTGCTGGCGCGCTACCTGCCCGACGGCAGTCTGGATGATCACTTCGCCGTGGATGGTTTCATGACTTTCAGTGTTGAGGGGCACAGCGCTCAGGTCAGCCAGATCGTCCAGCAGGAAAATGGTGATTTGCATTGTTTTGGCAGCAGCCGCGACCCGATGCATTGCCTGGCGCTGACACTGCACAGCAACGGTCGCCCGGACGTTCATTGCAACGGTGGCCAGCCACACCTGCTGAAAATCGGACCCAGTGGCTGCCAGTGGAACGCCGCCCAACTCCAGCCGGACGGCCGTGTACTGGCGGTTGGCGCCACGATTGGCGGAGTCGAAGCCGACTTTCTTCTGGCTCGGTACTTGCCGGGCGGGCAACTCGACCCTGGTTTTGCCGAGGGCACTTGTTGGGTTCGCACCCGTCTGGGGCGCAGCCTGGACACCGCCACATCAGTGGCCGTTCAGCCGAATGGAGGCATCGTCGTAGGCGGTTATTCGCTGGACGGCAACTACCGGGCGGTTGTGGTGCGCTATCTCGGCTAAGCCAACGACTTTCCCCCCACTTGATCTTCCCGTCGGCTTACGGCAAGTTGCGCGCTTCTTAATACAAGGAGTAGCCGATGTCCGGTTCAATGGCCCAGGCCTTCGCGCACAACTTTCTAGGCCACTCGCCTCGCTGGTACAAGGCGAGCATTGTCGGTTTCCTGATTCTCAACGCCCTGGTGTTGTGGACCGTCGGTCCGGTAGCAGCCGGTTGGCTCCTGGTGCTGGAGTTCATCTTCACCCTGGCCATGGCGCTCAAATGTTATCCGCTGATGCCCGGCGGGTTGCTGCTGATTGAAGCGCTGCTGCTGAAAATGACCACGCCACAGGCGCTCTATGACGAACTGATACACAACTTTCCGGTGATCCTGCTGCTGATGTTCATGGTGGCGGGCATCTACTTCATGAAAGACCTGCTGCTGTTTCTGTTCTCGCGCCTGCTGCTGGGGGTTCGTTCCAAGGCCCTGCTGGCCTTGATGTTCTGCTTTCTCTCGGCGTTTCTGTCGGCGTTCCTCGACGCCCTGACGGTGACGGCGGTGATCATCAGTGCCGCCGTGGGGTTTTACTCGGTGTATCACCGCGTCGCCTCGGGCAATGATCCGCGTCAGGACAGTGAGTTCAGCGATGACCAGCACCTGCCCAAATTGCACCATGACGACCTCGATCAGTTCCGTGCTTTCCTGCGTAGCCTGCTGATGCACGGCGCTGTGGGCACGGCATTGGGTGGCGTCTGTACGCTGGTCGGCGAGCCGCAGAACCTGTTGATCGGCCATGAAATGGGCTGGCACTTCGCCGAGTTTTTCCTGAAGGTCGCCCCGGTGTCGCTGCCCGTGCTGGCAGCGGGCCTGGTGACGTGCGTGCTGTTAGAGAAATTGCGCTGGTTCGGTTATGGCACGCTGCTGCCGGACAACGTGCGCGCGGTGTTGGCCAACTATGCCGCCGAAGACAATGCCGAACGCACTTCACGCCAGCGCGCAGCCTTGCTGGTGCAAGGCGCGGCGGCGCTGATCCTGATTGCCGGGCTGGCGTTTCATATCGCCGAGGTCGGCCTGATCGGCTTGATGGTGATCGTGTTGATCACCGCCTTCACCGGCATCACCGACGAGCACCGCATCGGCAACGCGTTCAAGGACGCGATGCCGTTCACGGCCCTGTTGGTGGTGTTCTTCGCGGTGGTTGCGGTTATCCACGATCAGCAGCTGTTCACGCCGCTGATCCAGTGGGTGCTGGCGCTGCCGGCCGATCAACAGCCGGGCATGTTGTTCATTGCCAACGGCTTGCTGTCGGCCATCAGCGACAACGTGTTTGTGGCGACCATTTACATCACCGAAGTGAAACAGGCGTTCATCTCCGGCCACATGAGCCGCGAGCATTTTGAAACGCTGGCCATTGCGATCAATACCGGCACCAACTTGCCGAGCGTGGCGACACCCAATGGCCAGGCGGCGTTTCTGTTTTTGCTGACGTCGGCGATTGCGCCGCTGATTCGCCTGTCGTATGGGCGGATGGTGTGGATGGCGGTGCCGTACACGGTGGTGATGGGTGTGCTGGGTTGGTACGCCGTGAGTTTCTGGCTTTGAGTTAGCAGGTTTGACGCCTTCGCGGGCAAGCCTCGTTCCCACAGGTCAGTGTAGGAGCGAGGCTTGCCCGCGAAGAACGATAACGCGGTTTAATCCACGTTGAGGATGTATTGCTCGATCGCCTGGGCCGCGCCGTCTTCGGTATTGGCACCTGTCACCACGTCGGCCTGGCGCTTCACCGCTTCTTCCGCCTGCCCCATGGCAATCGACAACCCGGCACGATGAAACATCGCCGGGTCATTGCCGCCATCGCCCATCGCGGCAGTCTGCTCCAGCGGCACACCGAGAAACTCCGCCAGTGTCGCCAGTGCGGCCCCCTTGTTGGCGAGCATCGCTGTCACGTCCAGGTACACCGGTTGCGACCGCGAGACTTGTGCCTGGCCTTCCACTTTCGGCAGCAGCTGGGCTTCCAGCTCAATCAACAACTGCGTGTTGTGGCTGGTGGCAACAATCTTGTCGATGCGCGTCAGATAGGGCTCGAAACTCTCGACCACCACCGGCGGATAGCCGAGGCCGTGCTGCTCGCGGGGGACCATCGGCCCGTGCGGGTCTTTCAGCAACCAGTCACCGCCACTGAACACCCAGATTTCCACGTCCGCCTGATCGGCAAACAGCGCCAATGCCGTCAGCGCAGCCGTGGCCGGCAAATAATGCGCGACCAGCACGCTGCCGTCCGGATGGACGATCGTGCCGCCATTGAATGCCGCCGTCGGCAGGTCGACACCGAGGGCTTCGATCTGCTGCAGCATGGCTTTCGGTGGACGCCCGGTGGCCAGACTGAACAGCACGCCGGCCTCACGTAACGAACGGACGGCCTCGATGGTGCGCTGACTGAGGCTGTGATCGGGCAGCAGTAAAGTGCCGTCCATGTCACTCAGCAGAAAACGGATGGATTGTGGCGTGACGTCACTCATCCGAGGCTGTGCCAGACGCGACCGTCGCGGGCCAGCAGTTCATCAGCCGCTTCCGGGCCGTTCTCGCCCGCCGGATAGCGCTGCACGCTCGCGTCCTGCTGCCAGGCATCGAGGAATGGCTGCACGGCGCGCCAGCCGTTCTCGATGTTGTCGGCGCGCTGGAACAGCGTCTGATCACCCGTCAGGCAATCGTAGATCAGCGTTTCGTAGCCGGTGGACGGCTGCATTTCAAAGAAATCCTTGTAGGCAAAACCCAACTCGATGTTGGCCATTTTCAAGGCCGGCCCGGGCCGCTTGGCCAACAGGTCGAACCACATGCCTTCGTTGGGTTGAATCTGAATCCGCAGGTAGGTCGGTTGCAGCTCATCGACCTCGGTATCGCGGAACTGCGCGTAGGGCGCAGGCTTGAAGCAGATGACGATCTCGGTGTCACGCACACTCATGCGTTTGCCGGTGCGCAGGTAAAACGGCACGCCGACCCAACGCCAGTTGTCGATCATGACCTTGAGCGCGACGTAGGTTTCAGTGTTGCTGTCGGACGCTACGTTGGCTTCCTCACGATAACCCGCCAAGGATTTGCCATCGAGTTCGCCGGCCGTGTATTGGCCACGCACCGAGTTGGCCCGTGCCTCTTCCGTGGACCACGGACGTATCGCGCCGACCACTTTGGCCTTCTCGCCACGGACCGCATCGGCGCCAAAGGCTGCCGGCGGTTCCATCGCGACCATCGCCAGCAACTGAAACAGGTGATTGGGCACCATGTCCCGCAAGGCGCCCGTGTGTTCATAAAAACTGCCACGGGTTTCCACGCCGACGGTTTCGGCGGCGGTGATCTGCACGTGGTCGATGTAATGGTTGTTCCAGAACGCTTCGAACAGGCTGTTGGAGAACCGGCTGATCAAAATGTTCTGCACGGTTTCCTTGCCCAGGTAGTGATCGATCCGGTAGATCTGGTTTTCCGACATCACCTTGAGCAGACATGCATTCAACGCTTCGGCGGTGTGCAGATCGGAGCCGAACGGTTTTTCGATCACCACCCTTCTGAACGCTTCGGGTGTCTCTTGCAGCAAGCCGGCGGCGCCGAGGCGGCGCACCACTTCACTGAAGAAACGTGGCGCGGTCGCCAGGTAGAACACCGCATTGCCCGTGCCGCTGGCGGCGATTTTCGCCGCCAGCGCTTGATATGTGCTGTCGTTCAGGAAATCGCCCTGGACGTAGCTGATGCCTTTGGCCAGTTTGGCCCACAGCGCCGGGTCAAGGGCTTCATCGCCCTTGCCGACTTTGGTGGCCGCTTCGGTGCGGATGAAATCTTCAAGCTTCTGCGCAAAGGCTTCGTCACTGATGGCGTTGTGGTCAACGCCGATGATCCGCAGTCCATCGCCTAGCAGACCGTCGCGACTCAGGTTGTACAGCGCCGGCATCAGCAAGCGCTTGACCAGGTCACCATGGGCACCGAACAGAAACAGCGTGGTCGGTGGTGCGGGTTCTGCTTTCGATTTATTGCGGATCAGACGGGTCATTTTTTCGAAGTCTCCACGTGGCCGCCGAAGCCGAAGCGCTGGGCCGAGAGGATCTTGTCGCCAAAGGTGCCTTGGCCGCGCGAACGGTAGCGTGAGAACAGCGAGTTCGACAGCACCGGTACAGGCACCGATTGCTCCATGGCGGCTTCGATGGTCCAGCGGCCTTCACCGCTGTCAGCCACGGAGCCGGAGTACCCGTCGAGTTTCGGATCGCTGGCCAGTGCGTCGGCGGTCAGGTCGAGCAACCACGACGACACCACGCTGCCACGGCGCCAGACTTCGGCGATGTCGGCCACGTTCAGGTCGAAACGTTGGTCTTCCGGCAGGTTTTCGCTGGCCTTGGTCTTGAGGATGTCGAAGCCTTCGGCGAAGGCCTGCATCATTCCGTACTCGATGCCGTTGTGGATCATCTTCACGAAATGGCCAGAACCTGCAGGGCCGGCGTGGATGTAACCGCGCTCGGCGCGATCGTCTTCCGACTTGCGGTCCTTGGTACGCGGGATGTCGCCCATGCCGGGGGCCAGGCTGTCGAACAGCGGATCTAGGCGTTTCACCACCTCGGCTTCGCCGCCGATCATCATGCAGTAACCGCGCTCCAGGCCCCAGACGCCGCCGGATGTGCCGACATCGACGTAGTGCAGGCCTTTTTCCGACAGGGTTTTCGCCCGGCGGATGTCGTCCTTATAGAAGGTGTTGCCGCCGTCGATGATGGTGTCGCCGGCTTCGAGCAAGGTGCTCAGGGAGTCGATGGTGTCTTCGGTCGGCGCGCCGGCCGGCAGCATGACCCACACCGCACGTGGCTTGGCCAGGCCTGCGACCAGCGCCGGCAAGTCGATGACGCCCTTGGCGCCTTCTGCTGCCAGGGTGTCGACGAAGGCGGTATTGCGGTCGTAAACAACGGTGGTATGCCCGTTGAGCATCAGGCGACGCGCAATATTTCCGCCCATGCGGCCCAGTCCAATAATCCCGAGTTGCATGTGCTGATGCTCCCTACTACAAATAAAGTGTGTCAAAGGTTATAGCCCAACGCGACCAATGAGGGTTAGTCCAGAGCGTTGGCGTGAAGTTTCCGGGCATTGTGCCCGATCCTGACTGATAACGTCGGAAATCGAACTCAAGACACAACGACCATGAAAAATAAAAAAGTTCCCTTCAGGGGCAAAAGAAATCAAAATCGGTGCCGATAGTAATACAGCACCCGATGTCGGGGCGGTTTTACAGTTGATGCACGCCATTTGCGAGGTGAGCAATGGGCACAGTACAAGCAGCACGGCCAGCACAAACCCTTTACGTCACGATCCGTCGTGATGAATTGCGCCAGTTGAAAGAAGAGCGCGACCTGTTGAAGCAGGAGCTCGCGCAGCTGCGCTTACTCACACAAAGCTCTTCGGCTCAGCCCTTGCCCGTCACCGCGCGCGCACCACACGCCTGATCCCCCGCCTGACTCGGAAACAGCCTTCTGCTGTTTCCGACACCGCTTCCCAGCCTTGCCGTTTGCGGCAACTCACAAAGTTTTCACATCGACGTGTTGATACTCCGGCTCATTATGGCCGCTCGGTATCCGCGCGGTTTCCGTTCGTCGGCAACATGGAAGGCTCCCGACGGGTCGACGCGATTTGATATTTTTGGCTGGAGCGCTGAATGACTGTGTTTAAACGCAGCAATACGACTGCGAAAGGTTTTGATTGGGCAGGATTTCTCTGGTTGTTCCTGTTCTTCTGGTATTTTTCCGGCATCACCCAATTACTCATTCAATTGACGGGCACCTCGGGCTTCACCGGGTTCCGCCAAGCCTTTGTGATGAGCGCCATCTGGCTCGCGCCGATGCTGCTGTTCCCTAGACAGACACGCGTCATGGCCGCGGTGATCGGCGTGGTGCTGTGGGCCTGCTCGATGGCCAGCCTGGGTTACTTCTTCATCTATCAGCAGGAATTCTCCCAGAGCGTCATCTTCATCATGTTCGAATCGAACATCAGTGAAGCGGGCGAGTACATGACCCAGTATTTCGCCTGGTGGATGGTGGCGGCGTTCCTCGCCCACACGCTGTTTGCTTATTTCCTGTGGACCCGCTTGCGCCCGGTGTACATGCCCCGTGGACGTGCGCTGGTGGCTGCAACCGCCATTCTGGTGGCCGTGGTCGGTTACCCGCTGATCAAGCAAACCGCGCGTACCGGCAGCCTGGCTGGTGGCTTCGAAAAATTCGAAACCCGTATCGAGCCGGCGGTGCCTTGGCAGATGGCAGTGGCGTATCACCGTTACCTCGACACCCTGGCCGGCATGCAAGACATGCTCGACAGCGCGAGCAAGATCCCACCGCTCAAGAACCTCAAGGACACGATGGCCAACCAGCCAGCGACCCTGGTGCTGGTGATCGGCGAGTCCACCAACCGTCAGCGCATGAGCCTCTATGGCTACCCGCGTGAAACCACGCCGGAACTGGACAAGCTCAAGGATCAGATGGCGGTCTTCGACAACGTCATCACCCCGCGCCCTTACACCATCGAGGCGTTGCAGCAGGTGCTGACGTTCGCCGACGAAGAAAACCCGGACCTTTACCTGTCCACGCCGTCACTGGTCAGCATGATGAAACAGGCCGGTTACAAGACCTTCTGGATCACCAACCAGCAAACCATGACCAAGCGCAACACCATGCTCACCACGTTCTCCGAACAGGCCGACGAGCAGGTGTACCTGAACAACAACCGCAACCAGAACGCCGCGCAGTACGATGGCGACGTCATCGCACCATTCAACAAGGCCCTGGCAGACGCCGCACCGCGCAAGCTGATCGTGGTGCATTTGCTCGGCACGCACATGAGCTATCAGTACCGGTACCCACCGACCTTCAACAAGTTCACCGATCGCAAAGGCGTGCCGGACGGCGTGCGTGACGACCAGGTGCCGACGTACAACAGCTATGACAACGCCGTGTTGTACAACGACTTCGTGGTGTCCAGCCTGATCAAGGACTACGCCAAATCCGATCCGAACGGCTTCCTGATGTACCTCTCGGACCACGGCGAAGATGTCTTCGACTCCGTGGGCCACAGCACGCTGGGACGCAACGAGGCCAAGCCGACGGCGCCGATGTACACCATTCCGTTCATGGCCTGGGCTTCGCCGAAATGGCGTGAAACCCACGACTGGAGTTTTGCCGGTGACCTGGCGCGGCCTTACAGCAGCTCGCAGCTGATCCACACCTGGGCGGACTTGGCGGGTCTGAGTTTTGATGAGCTGGACCGCAGCAAGAGCCTGGTCAGCGACAGCTTCACGCCGCGTCCGTTGATGATCGGCAATCCGTATGAGCGTCAGTCGCGCCCGCTGATCGACTTCAGCCTGATGAAACCGAAAAGCACGCCGACCGATCCGGCAGTCGCGCAGAAATGATGCGCTGAGGGATCGGCGCCGATCTTTCACTCAGTCGAGAACCCTGCGGGAGCTTGCTCCCACAGGGTTACACCAGCCCCCGCCATAACCTCTCCGAAACATCTTAAAATAACAATAATTCTCGTTTAGACCTAAATCCCCTCTCCCCCCTTCGTCTTTGAACAAACGGAATTTTTCCCTCGAAGACAAGGAGTCGGCTGCGATGTTCGCGCCTATCACCCGTTCCATGACCTTTACCCTGGGCCTGTGCAGTGCTGCCCTGAGCCCCGACCTGCTGGCTGAAACCGCCCCGGATCAAGAGCCGAGCCACACCCTTGAACTGGGTGCAACCAATGTGACAGCCCAGGGATTGGGCAGCACCACCGAAAACACCGAGTCATACACCACCGGTGCCATGAGCACCGCTACGCGGCTCAACCTCTCGATCAAGGAAACGCCGCAATCGGTGTCCGTGGTCACCCGCCAGCAAATGGACGACTTCAAACTCGGCACGCTTTCCGAAGCCATGAGCCAGACCACCGGCGTGGTGGTTCAGCACAACGATTCGGACCGCGTCAGCTATTCGTCCCGTGGTTACTCGATCAACAATTTCCAGATCGATGGAATGCTCAACACCTTCAGCTACATGAAGTCCGATTCCGACACCATTATTTACGACCGCATCGAAGTGGTTCGCGGCGCGACCGGCCTGACCACGGGCGCCGGCGATCCTTCCGCGACGATCAACATGGTGCGCAAACGGCCGACCGCACAATGGGAGGCCCAGACCGGTGTCAGCGGCGGCAGCTATGACGATTACTACAGTTACGTCGATGTCGGCGGACCGCTGGCCTTCGACGGCCGTCTGCGCGGTCGCGGTGTGCTGGCTTATCGCGACAGCGGTTCCTACCGAGACAAGTACGCGTTGCAACGGGAGGTCGGCTACGGGATTCTCGAAGCCGACCTGACTGATGACACCGTGCTGGCCGTGGGATACGACTACCAAAACAAACAGGTGCAAGGCACCTCTTGGGGCACTGTGCCCTACTGGAATGCTGACGGCAGCAAAGCCAACCTCGGACGCTCCACCAACATGGCCACGCCTTGGAGTTCCTGGCCACTGAAAGACAAGACCGCGTTTGCCACGCTGGACCAGCAACTGGGCGCCGGCTGGCACCTCAAGGCCGCTTACACCCACCGTGAGAGTGACACCGCCGGCAAGATCTACTACGGCGGTGGCGGCTTCCCCGAGGCCGATCGCAGCGGCATGATCGCCAACGTCAGCCACATGGTCGGCACGCAAAAAATGAAAGCCTATGACTTCAACGTGTCCGGCCCTTATTCGCTGCTCGGGCGTGAGCACGAAATGATGATCGGCTATGGCGAAGCCGAACGCAGCGAAGACAACCCTTACACGGTAGACGGCCCGCGGTCGCCGGATTACGAGAAAGTCCCCGACTGGAGGTACATGGGTGGCATTCCCAAATTCCCGGACACCGTCACCGGCCTGAAAGGCTCCGATGAAAGCACCCGGCAAAAGGCCGGTTACCTGGCCACGCGCCTGACCCTGACCGACGACCTGCACGCGGTACTCGGCAGTCGCTATGGCACGTGGGAAATTTCAAGAAAGGCCAACCAATACGACGGCAATCTGCAACTGACCGGTGTCGAATCCACCAGCCAGAAGCACAACGACATGTGGACACCGTACGCCGGGCTGCTCTACGACATCACGCCTGAATACACCGCTTATGTCAGCTACACCGATATTTTCAAGCCGCAGGACGAGCGTGACAGCAATCACAACTACCTCGAGCCAGTGGTCGGCAGCAACTATGAACTGGGGCTCAAGGGCAGCCTGCTCGAAGAGCGACTGAACCTCGCTACCGCGGTGTTCTGGAGCAAGCAGGATAACGTGGCCGAACTCGACGACTCGGTGCCACCGGACCCGGTCACCGGAGAGGAATTCTTCAAATCGGGCGGCAAAGGCAACAAAGTCCAGGGTTTCGAAGCCGAGGTCTCAGGTGAAGTGATGGCAGGCTGGAACATGACGGCCGGCTACACCTATACCCACTCGGCCAATGGCGAGAAGCAGCGCAACAACACCAACCAGCCGTTGAACATGTTCCGCTTCTCCACGGCTTATCGCTTGCCCGGCGACTGGCAGGCACTGACCGTGGGCGGCGCGGTGAACTGGCAAAGCGACGTCTACCGCGCCGCCAGACGCCCGGTCGGCCGTGGCGCCGATGGCGAGATCATTACCGCCAGCACCCACATCCGTCAGGAGGCCTACACGGTGGTCAAACTGATGTCGCGCTACGCATTTGATCAGCACCTGTCAGCTTCGCTGAACGTCGATAACCTGTTCGACAAGAAGTATTACGACAACGTCGGCTTCTACAACGGCGTCTACTGGGGTGACCCGCGCACGGTCACCCTGAGCCTGGACTGGAAGCTCTGACGCAGATCATATCCAGCTGACGGAATCGGCGGATAATGGCTTGGCAACATTGGTTCATGGACGAAAGAGCACCCTATCCGCAGTAGGAGGCACACCATGAAACGTACCGCGTTGATCCTTGCCAGTCTGATGATGTTCGGTTCGACCGCAGCCTTTGCCGAAGGCGGTGCCGAGCGCATGAGGTATTACTTCGAAACCCTGCACTTCAAACAACAGCAGGCCAACGGCATCGAGACCAGGACGATCGAGCTGAGGGTTCCGAACGATCAGACCGCGCAAGTGACCGAAACCTATCGGCCGACATAAACGATGGCAAACGGGCGTTCTGAGGGACGCCCTTTTTTATGCCCGCTCGACAGTTTTCACGCGCCCAAGAGCACGCCGCAACTCCCGCCCAGCAGCACCAGTAACCACGGCGGGCACCGCCAGAACAGCAGCGCCATCAATGCCAGGACCGCCATCAGAACATCCAGCGGCCCGAGGATCGAGGTGGTCCACAATGGCTGATACAACGCAGCCAGCAACAACCCGACCACCCCGGCGTTCACCCCGGCCAGCGCCGCTTGCACTCGGCCAATGCCACGCAAGCGCTGCCAGAACGGCAGGACGCCGATCACCAGCAGCAGCGACGGCAGGAAAATCGCCAGGACGCACACCAGCGCGCCGCTCCAGCCGCTGATGGACGCGCCAAGGAATGCCGCAAACGTGAACAATGGTCCTGGCATCGCTTGCGCGGCGGCGTAACCGGCGAGAAACACGTCATTGTCGAGCAATCCCGTGCTCACGACCTGGCTTTGCAACAGCGGCAACACCACATGGCCGCCGCCGAACACCAGCGCCCCCGTGCGGTAGAAACGGTCGAACAGGCTGGTCAGCGAGTCCGGCCAGTAATGCGCAATCAACGGCAACCCCAACAGCAACGTCACGAACACAGCCATCGCCAGCCAGCCGGCCACGCGACTGACCCGAATCGACAAACCCTCCCGTGGCGCTGCATTGGCGTTGTGCAGCAAGACCAGGCCGATCAGCGCCGCCACGGCCATCACCGTCAGTTGCCCGCCCATCGTTGGCCAGAGCAACACCCCGGCAGTCGCCAGCAGCGTGATGCCCACTTGCACCGGACCTCGGCATAACGTGCGGGCCATTCCCCACACGGCCTGGGCAACCACGGCGACGGCGACAATTTTCAGCCCGTGGATCAAACCGGCCGGCAACGCCCAGCCACCGTGGGTGATGCCCAATGCCAGCAGCGTCAGGATCAGCGCCGAGGGCAAGGTAAACCCTGCCCACGCCGCCAATGCCCCCCAATAGCCGGCGCGGGACAAACCCAGCGCCATGCCCACCTGGCTACTCGCCGGGCCCGGCAGAAACTGGCACAGGGCAATCAGTTCGGCGTAGGCGGCTTCGCCGAGCCAGCGCCGACGCGCCACGAACTCGTCACGAAAATAGCCCAGATGGGCGACAGGACCGCCAAACGAGGTCAGCCCCAGGCGCAGAAAGATCAGGAAAATCGCCCACGGCTTGTCCGTTTTCACGGGTGCCCTGCCTTGCGCGTCATCGAGGCGGCTCATGTGGCGTTAAAGGTCCTTGGTCCAAAACAGCATTCGGCCATGGGCCGGGTCGAACATGCCGGGGGCAAATCCGAACTTGCCATAAGACGCCTGCGCGACGGCATTACCCTCGAGGACTTCCAGGGTGATCTTGCAGCAGCCGCGCTGGCGGGCGATGTCTTCAACTTTTTGCAGCATCTTCTGGCTCAACCCCAGGCCGCGAAACCTGGGCATCACCGCCACATCGTGCACGTTGACCAGCGGCCGGCAGGCAAACGTCGAGAAACCTTCGAAGCAATTGACCAGCCCGGCCGGTTCGCCACCGACAAACGCCAGCACGCTGAATGCATGAGGACGCTTGGCCAGTTCCCCCGGCAGTTGCCGCAGGATGTCTTCGGGCAGTGGGTGCCCGCCGCCCATCGGGTCTTCGGCGTAGGCATTGAGCACCACACCGATCGCCTCGGCATGCAGCCCATTGGTGTAGCTGGCCTGAAGCACCAGAATGTCTGCGGATTCCATTTCCATCGTCAACGTCCCGTCAAATTGGCCCAGCGCGTCGCTCGCGCCGGGAGGTCGACGGACATTATCGCGAGGTGCATTCGGCGGCAACCCGAACCTGTTTCAAACGCCCCAGATCAGCGTTTCGGTCCAGCCCAACTCGGCAAAATCCTCAGCCCTCAGGTGCGACTCCCCGGCACAGAAAAACTCGTCCAGCTGCGGCGGCGTGACCGAGGTGCCGCTGAGCATCGCGTGGACCTGGCCGCGATGATGCAGCTGGTGTTCGAACAAATGCGACAGCAGGCGCAGACGGCTGTCATGTTGCGGCGTGTCCCGGGCGATGGTCACGATGCGTCCCAGGTCGGCGTCGCGCAATTGTTCGCAATAGGCAATCAGGCGACGGTCCACATGCGCTTGTTCACGCTGCAAGTCGGCAGCCGCAGCGAACGGCTCGTCTTTGGCAAAGAACACATAGCAATCAGGATGCGGATCGTCCCCGCGCAGTTCCCGCTCCAGCGCATCCACGTAAAACCAGTCGCACGTCAGGATGTGGTTGAGGGTGGCGATCAGGCTGGGGAAGAAGCTCACTCGCGGTGCCGCCAGTTCGGCCGGGCTCAGCTGAGTCCAGGCCTTGGCGAGTCGGTAATTGGCCCAAGCATTCTGATAGGCCATGGTCAGCAAATGGTGAGACAGAGGCTGATTCATATTCGCGGCTCCCGGCCATCAGGCTTCGGCGAAACGTTGCAACTGCATTTCCTGTAAACGGCTTAACGTGCGGCGGAACGGGAATTCCAGATAACCCTCGGTGTACAACGCCGCCATCGGCACCTGCGCTTCGAGGTACAGCGGCACCTTGCGGTCGTAGCACTCGTCCACCAGGGCAATGAAACGCCGGACACCGTCGTCATGCACCGACAATTGCGGCAGCTCGCGATCACCGGCCACGACCCGTTCGGCACCGTCTTCCGTGCCTCGGGCGATGCGTCCTTCACGTTTCTGTGCGCTCAGATTTGGCACTTCACTCAACAGAATAGCGCTGAAGGTGTCGCACAGCGCCATGAAGTCCATGGCGGCGAACGGTTGTTCGCACAGGTCGGCGTAGCGGCACCAGAGTACTGTCGAACTGGCCTGCACCACAGTGACCGAGCGGTAACCAACCGTGATCGGATCGCTGGACGTGGGCTGGCCTGCGGTCAACCCGTTGAACACCTCACCGAGCGCGCTCGGCTGCCCGGGCGCCGCCACCCAATACCGTTGCAGACCCGCGCCGGGATGCAGGCGATGGTCTTCGCCGCCATCCACCGCGATCACCTGCATGTGTTTTTTGATCGCTTCGATGGCGGGCACGAAGCGGTCACGGTTGAAGCCATCGGCGTATAGCTGGTCCGGCGGTTGATTGGAGGTGCAGACCACCACCACGCCCTGCTCGAACATCACCTGAAACAAACGCCCGAGAATGATCGCGTCGCCGATGTCGTTGACGAACAGTTCATCGAAACACAGCACCCGCACTTCCTGGCTCAACTCACGGGCCAGCGCCTTCAACGGGTCGGCGGTGCCGGTCAGTTGGAACGAGCGCTGATGCACCCAGCCCATGAAATGGTGAAAGTGTTGGCGTCGGGCCGGGACCTTGAGGTTTTGGTAGAACTGATCCATCAACCAGGTCTTGCCCCGTCCGACCGGCCCCCAGAGGTAAACGCCGGTGATCGGCGTGCGGCCTTCATGCAGGGCTTCGTGGCATTTTTGCAGCGCCCACACGGCATGTTCCTGGGCTTCGTCCTGGACGAAGCCCTTCTGTTCAATGGCGTGTTGCCAGGCGCTTAGGGGAGAGTCGACATTCATGCGCGGCAGTATGCCATGCGCTCGGGTTTACAGAGAGATGTCCAGCCGGGCGATCTTGCCCTGCTCGTTGAGGCGGAACATGTAGCGCAGTTCCAGCGGACTGCCGGGAAAGGTCCCGGAAATCAGGTTGTGCACCAGGACTTTGCCGGTACGTTGCTGAACGTCGAGCACTTCGACCCGTGGTTCATAACGTTGCGCGGTGTCTTGCATCCATTGGGCGATGGCTTGCGTGCCGATCCGGTGTTGGCCCTCATCGAACACGTTGGCGTCCTCAGCAAAAAAACTGCCGACCCGCGAGGTGTCGCGGGCATTGGCGGCGGCAATGTAGGCGGCGATGGCGGGTGCCAGTGAAGAGGCTGGATTGGACATGGGTGCGGCTCCTTGTTGTTTGATTCTGGAGCCATGCTAGAACAGGTCTGTGTCAATTCTTGTCAGGAGTGAAACGCCCGGCGTCATCCAGTTGCATCTGCTTGTGCCAGGTGCGCAACAGGTCGCTGCGTCGCCCCGGATAGCGCTCGCCCTGCTCGTGAGCGGCCGAGATCCGGTCGGTACGAAACGTGCGGTAGGCACTGCGCAATTCGCACCAGGCGACAATGATCCGCACCTCATTGAGAAAACCCAGCGCCAATGGCCAGATCAGCCGCTGACTGGGCACCTGTTGAGCGTCTGCATAATCGATGTTCAGCTTGGATTGATCGCGAATCGCCTGACGAAACACGTTCAACGGCACGGCGTTTTGCGGATACCCATAGCCGCGCGGGCCCGGCAACACCGTCGGGTTGCGCAAAGCATCCTGAGCTTCAGGCGCCAACACGGCGGCAATCTTCGCCAGGGCATCGGCCGCGGCTTTGCTCAACACCTCGTCGCCACGCTGATCGACGTAACGCAATCCGAGCACGATGGCTTCGGTTTCGTCGGCATTGAGCATCAGAGGCGGCAGGAACAACCCGCTGCGCAACACGTAGCCGACCCCTGCTTCGCCGAAGATGGGTGCGCCCAGCGCGGTCAACTCGGCGATGTCGCGGTACAACGTGCGTTCGGAAATCTGCAATTCCCCGGCGAGCGTCGCGGCCGTGGCCGGACGACTTTTACCCCGCAGTACTTGCAACAACGTGAGTAAACGAGTGGTACGCGACACGATCGGCAGGCTCTTTCCTGAAAAGTCGTCGGAGCTTAGCAGAGGCCGCTGTCAGAAGTTGGCAGGAGCGCCGCCCTGGTGGTCAGCTGTTTTGCCCTGCCTGGAAAAGCGCCTTGACGAGCCATATTACTCGCATAATATTAAATACATGTTGCTAGTAATTTAAATCACCCCCGGCGTCGTTCCTCAGGAGTTACCTCATGCATTACAAAGTCTTCGGCCGCAAAACCGGCTTGCGGGTTTCGGAACTGGCGCTGGGCGCCGGTAACTTCGGCACCGGCTGGGGGCATGGCGCCGAGCGTGACGAAGCCAAGCGCATTTTCGACGGTTATCTGGAAGCCGGCGGCAACTTCATCGACACCGCCAACGGTTATCAGGCCGGCCAGTCGGAAGCCATGCTCAGCGAGTTCATCGCACCGGAACGCGATCGCCTGGTTATCGCCACCAAATACACCATGGGTACCACGCCAGCCGCGGGCATTTCCCACACCGGCAACAGCCGCAAGAACATGGTTCGTGCCGTGGAAGAAAGCCTGAAACGGCTCAACACCGATCACATCGACCTGTTCTGGGCGCACATCAGTGACGGCGTGACGCCGATGGAAGAGATCCTGCGCGGCTTCGACGACCTGGTGCGCGCCGGCAAGATTCACTACGCCGGGCTGTCGAATTTCCCGGCCTGGCGCATTGCTCGCGCCGATGTCCTGGCCGAAGTGCGCGGTTTCGCGCCGATTGCAGCGATTCAGGCCGAATACAGCCTGGCCGAACGCACCGCCGAACGTGAGTTGCTGCCGATGGCCGAAGCGCTCGGGCTGGCGGCTACGATCTGGTCGCCGCTGGGTGGCGGGTTTCTCACGGGCAAGTACCGCAGCAATGATGACAACAACCGCGCCGCCAAACTCGGCATGCTGGTCCACACCGAGAAAAGCGCCCACGAAACCGCCCTGCTCGACACCTTGCTCGCAGTGGCAGCGGAGCTTGAAGCCACGCCGACCCATGTGGCCATTGCCTGGCTGCGGGAAAAGGCCAAGCGTTCGACGACGGCGCTGATTCCGATTCTGGGTTCGCGCACTCGTGAGCAACTGGATGCGACATTGGGCGCGTTGACGGTGCAATTGAGCCCGGAGCAGTCGTCGCGGCTTGATGGGGTCAGCAACGTGCCGAAGGGCGTGCCACATGAAACGATTGCCGGTTCGGCGGCGCGGTATACCGGGGCTGAAACCCTTGACCTGCCAATCATTCCAGTGGCCTGAAAAAGCTTCGCGGGCAAGCCTCGCTCCTACAGATTGTGGCGTTCACAGACTTTGTGTTCGCCACAAGAAGGCGTCTTAGCGGTCTATTTTGTGCCTGGCCGCATACAGGCACAGCATCTCCATCGCCAATGTCGCCGCCGCCAGTGACGTAATGTCCGCATGGTCGTAGGCCGGCGCGACTTCCACCACGTCCATCCCCACCAGATTGATCCCGCGCAACCCGCCGAGAATTTCGAGCGCCTGCACCGTGCTCAAGCCTCCACACACCGGCGTTCCGGTGCCCGGTGCGAACGCCGGGTCGAGGCAATCGATATCGAACGTCAGGTACACCGGGTTATCCCCCACCCGCGCACGAATCGCCTCGACAATCGCCTCACATCCTTGCCGATGCACCTGCCGCGCATCCAGTACCTGGAAGCCCTGGTGATCATCATTGGTGGTGCGCAAGCCGATCTGCACCGAGCGCGACGGATCCACCAAACCTTCCTTGGCCGCGTGCCAGAACATTGTCCCGTGATCGACGCGCTTGCCCTCTTCGTCCGGCCAGGTATCGCTGTGGGCGTCAAAGTGAATCAACGACAGGGGGCCATGTTTGCGCGCATGGGCCTTGAGCAGCGGATAACTGACGAAGTGGTCACCGCCGAAGGTCAGCATTGCGCAACCGCCGTTCAGGATGTGCTCGGCGTGGGCCTCGATGCTTTCCGGCACCGCGTGCGGCGAGCCGTAATCGAAGGCGCAATCACCGTAGTCGATGACCGCCAGATGATCGAACGGGTCAAACGTCCATGGCCAGTGACGTTCCCAGGCAATCCCGGTCGATGCGGCGCGAATGCCGCGCGGGCCGAAGCGCGCACCGGGACGGTTGCTGGTGGCGGTGTCGAACGGCACACCGCTGACCACCACGTCGACGCCGCGCAAATCACGGCTGTAGCGACGACGCATGAAACTGGTGATACCGGCGTAAGTACTTTCGGCGGCAGTACCGAAGAGGCTGTCGCGGGTCAGGGCCTGATCGTTTTGAATCGGGACGTCCATGGGATCTCCTTATTATTTATTGGCGGCTACGGAAAGTGGTCCACAGGCGAGTGCGCGAGCGCATGTCCTTGAGGCTCATGCTGCGGTCGGCGTACAGCCGTTCGCGGGTGTCGGCCAGGGGGTAGATGTCCGGGTCGGTCCGCACGGCTTCGTCCACTAGCGGCGTCGCTGCACGGTTGGCCGTGGCAAAGAACAGCGTGTTGGTCAGCGCCGCGACGGACTCGGGGCGCAACATGAATTCAATGAATGCCCGAGCCGCTTCGGGGTGCGGCGCGTCCTTGAGTATCGCCAGGTTGTCCTGCCAGACCAGCGTGCCTTCCTTCGGAATCCGGTAGGCCACCTCGAACGGTTTGTTGGCCTTGCGCGCCTGGTCGGCGGCCATGCTGGCGTCGCCGTTATAGGTCAAGGCCAGGCACACGCTGCCATTGGCCAGATCGCTGATCTGCCGCCCGGTGGCAACGTACAGCACATTGGGCTGCAACTGATGCAACAATGCCTCGGCGGCGGTCAGATCTGCCTTGTCGGTGCTGTAGGGATCTTTACCGAGATAGTGCAACGCCAGGCCAATCACTTCCTGGGGCGAATCGAGAATCGCAATGCCGCAATCCTTCAGCTTGCCGGCGTATTGCGGTTTGAACAGCAGATCGAGGCTGTTGAGCGGCACATCGGGCAAGCGTTTTTGCACCGCCTCGACGTTCATCCCCAGCCCCAGCGTGCCCCAGGTATACGGCACGCCATAACGATTGCCGGGGTCGACAGCCGCCAGTTTTTCCAGCAGGTCCGGGTCGAGGTTGGCGTAGCCCTTGAGCCCTTCGTGGGGAATCTCCTTCAGCGCACCGGCCGCCAGACCACGGGCCAGCACGCTGGAGGACGGCACCACCACGTCATAACCGCTGCCGCCGGTGAGCAGTTTGGTTTCCAGCACTTCCGAAGAATCGAACGTGTCGTAACGCACATGAATGCCGGTTTCCTTTTCGAAATGCTGCAGGGTTTCAGGCGGCACGTAATCGGCCCAACTGTAGAGGTTGAGGGTTTTTTCCTCTGCCTGGGCCGACGCGGCCATGGCGAGAAAGAGCGCGGGTAAACCCAGTTTGAATACGGGAGCCATGACGAACACCTGACCAGAGGAAGTGGTTGCAGCGTGCGCCCTCGGATACATTGGCGAAATATCAAGTTTGTTAACCTGACTTTATTGCGGAGTAATGTTTGATGCTCGGTCAACTCCACGACCTCGACCTGCAACTGCTGCGCCTGTTTGTCCGCGTGGTGGAATGCGGCGGGTTCAGCGCAGCGCAAGGTGAACTGGGGTTGAGCCAGTCGAGCATCAGCCAGCAAATGGCCAGACTCGAAACCCGGCTCGGCTATCGTTTGTGCAGTCGCGGCAAGGGTGGATTCCGGGTCACGCCCAAGGGCGAACAGTTGCTGAGCGCGACGCGCGGGCTGTTTGAGTCCATCGAAGCGTTCCGTCATCAATCCAACGGTGTGGCGGGTCGGCTGATCGGCGAAGTGCGCCTGGGTTTGTCCGAAGCGCTTGATCAATCGGTGCTGCAAAAAGTCGCCGATGCCATCCGTCGCTTTCGTGAACGGGACGAATCGGTGCGCATCGAGTTGATGAGCGCCATGCCCGGCGAAATGGAACGCCTGTTGCTGCAACAACGGCTGGACCTGGCGATCGGCTATTTCTCCCAAGTGCAAAGCGCGTTTGACTACCGCGAACTGTTCAGCGAAACCCAGCACCTGTACTGCGCCCCGGGTCATCCGTTGTTCACCGACGACGCGCCGGACGATCTGGCGTTGCAGGCGTGCGACCGGGTCGATCATCCCTATCGTTTTCTGCGCAGTGACGAGCCGTTTCAAGGCAAATTATGTTCGGCACGGTCCGAGCAGGTCGAAGGCACCCTCGCCTTCATCCTGTCCGGCAAGCATGTCGGCTATTTGCCTGAACATTTTGCCCGCAGCTGGGAAGACAAAGGTTTGCTGCGCGCCGTGCGCCGGGATGACCTGAGTTTTGATGTGGCGTTTCATCTGGCGCGCCATCGTGCCCAGGTGCCGGGGGATGCGCAGAAAGCCTTTGAAGAAGACTTGCTCGCCGCGTTTGAATGAACACGCACGGACCTGGGGCGAGGGAGCTTGCTCCCGTTCGGCGGCGCAGACGTCGCAAGATCTGCACACAAGGTGTGGTTGAAGGAATGCCGGGGGCCGCTACGCAGTCCAACGGGAGCAAGCTCCCTCGCCACAGCTCCGTGTGTATCGTTTGCCCTCGGTGCCCGCTGCTGGCATCCTGCGCCTCCATTTTTTGACCTGGCCCCTGGCGCTTTCCTCGTGACCTCTTCCGAACACGCAAAACCCCAGTCCCGTTCCGACCTGATCTACGGCCTCAACGATCGCCCACACCTCACCGCGACGGTCTTCGCCGCCTTGCAGCATGTGCTGGCGAGTTTTGTCGGCATCATCACGCCCACCCTGATCATGGGCGGTGCTCTGGGCCTGCAAAGCGAAGTGCCGTACCTGATCAGCATGGCGCTGTTTGTCTCGGGCCTGGGCACCTTTGTTCAGGCGCGTCGGTTCGGCCCGATCGGTTCCGGCCTGTTGTGCCTGCAAGGCACCAGTTTCTCGTTCATCAGCGTGATTCTCAGCGCCGGGTTCATGGTCAAGGCCCGGGGTGGCGGCACCGATGAAATCCTCTCGACGATTTTCGGCGTGTGCTTTTTCGCGGCATTTATCGAAGTGGTGTTGAGCCAGTTCATCGGCAAGCTGCGGATGCTGATCACACCCGTGGTGACCGGCACCATCATTACCCTGATGGGGCTTTCGCTGATCAAGGTCGCGATGACCGACATCGCCGGCGGCTTTGGCGCGGCGGACCTTGGCGCGGCCAGTCATCTGGGGTTGGCGGCGTTGGTGCTCGGCACGATCGTGGTGCTGAACCGGGTCGATGTGCCGTTCCTGCGCCTGGGGGCGATTGTCATTGGCCTGACCCTCGGTTACGTCGTGGCCTGGCTGATGGGCGACGTCAATTTCGCCAGCCTGCCCGACGTGCCGCTGATGAGCGTGCCGGTGCCGTTCAAGTACGGCTTCAATTTTGACTGGGTGGCGTTTGTGCCGGTGGCGGTGATTTTCCTGGTGTCGCCGCTGGAAGCCGCCGGTGACCTGACCGCCAACTCGATGATTTCCCGGCAACCGGTCAAGGGTCCGATTTACATCCGCCGGATCAAGTCCGGCCTGCTGGCTGACGGCCTGAACTCGGCCATGGCGGCGGTGTTCAACAGCATGCCGATGGTGACCTTCGCGCAAAACAACGGAGTGATCCAGCTCACCGGCGTGGCCAGCCGTTACGTGGCGTTCTTCATCGCCGGCCTGCTGGTGTTGCTGGGGCTGTTCCCGATGATTGGCGCGGTGCTGCAATTGATGCCCAAACCGGTGCTCGGCGGCGCGGAACTGGTGATGTTCGGCACCGTGGCGGTGGCCGGCATCAAGATCCTCGCCGAGGCCGGTCTGCATCGGCGCAACATGCTGATCGTGGCGATTTCCATCGGCATGGGCCTGGGGGTCGCAGCGGTGCCCGAAGTGCTGCGCGAGCTGCCCAAGGCGCTGCACAACATCTTCGAATCACCGATCACCGTCGGGGCGTTGTGCGCTATCGTGCTGAACATCTTCCTGCCCGAGGAATTCATCGAGCTGGAAGAGGACGATTTCGATCCGGAAGCGTCGATCTTGCAGGTCATGGAAAACCCCGATGTCCCGGCCAAGGGTGAACCCCCACGGCCTGCGGCAGTCGCACAGTTGAACCGCTAGAAAGCTCGAGGGCTGAGCCCGTGGCGGCTCAGCCCTTTTCTTTATGAGAGTGTCTACATGCGCAGCGTCCACGCCGTCATCCTTTCTCTGCTGTTGCTCTCCCTGAGCGCCTGCGCCCTCTTCCCTCATCGCGATCCGTTGAACATCAACGTGGTCGGCATCGAGCCGCTGCAAAGCCAGGATATGGAAGTGCGCTTTGCCGTAAAGATCCGGGTACAGAACCCCAACGAAACGCCGATCGACTACAACGGCGTGGCGCTGGATCTGGAAGTCAATGGCCAGCCACTGGCGTCCGGCGTCAGCGATCAGTCGGGCTCGATTGCACGCTTTTCCGAAACCGTGCTGAGCGTGCCGGTGAGCGTTTCGGCGTTCTCGGTGTTACGCCAGACGTTGGGGCTGAGCCAGACGCAGACACTGAATAATCTTCCCTACGTGTTACGCGGCAAACTGGCGGGAGGCTTGTTTGGAACGGTGCGCTTCGTCGACACCGGAAAACTGAGCTTGCCGGGGTCGACAGCCGGAACTCGGTCATACCGACAATGAATATCCCCTGTGGGAGCGAGCCTGCTCGCGAAGGCGGTGTGTCAGAAAACACATGCATTGACTGACACTCCGCCTTCGCGAGCAGGCTCGCTCCCACAGGGGTGATGTTGTTCAACCAGTGACGGTTATGCGGTGCAACGGACGCCGGGCCGGGCGCGCGTAGTGACTGATCCCGTCGTAGTCATAACGCGCGCGACTTGATCTTCTAGCGCCAATCCAGATAACGAAACAGTTCCTCCTCCTGATCAAAGTGCAGTCGCACGAGGGTATCCAGACGAATCAACTGATGCTGGATCTCATCAGCAGATGCCGTTGCGGGGTCGGAACTGAAGTCGCTACTCATGCGCGCCAGTAAATGGATAAGACGAAAAATCTCCCGGTGAGCGTGGCTCATAGCCGACATCGGGTCCTCGCCCGGCATGCTTCGCGTCAGCAGCGGGTACAGTATGTTTTCATCTTCGTGTTCATGCTGCGCCAGTGATGTTTGCAGCTTGTTGACCAGTTGCACCAGGTCGGTCTGTGCTTGCGCCAGTGGGCGCCGGGCGAAGTCATTGGCCAGTTGGTGCAGATCGCTCAGTACGGTGGAGAGTTGCTGGTGTTCATCTTGCAGGCGATCGATATGCTCTGCGGCAAGCTTTCGTTTCCTCAGCACCCACATCGGCCCCAGTGCCCGCAAGGCGTTAAGGATAATCACCACGTCGATACCCTCCTGCACCACGGCGCCAATCAGCGGCGGCAGGTAACCGAGGGCCGCCACCGCCATGGCCAGCAACGACATCCCCATGCCGACCAGCACACCCTGGCGGGCGATGTAGCGGGTGCGTCGGGCAATGTCCAGCGCCTCGACCAGACGATCCAGCCGATCCACCAGCAGCACAACACCTGCGGCTTGTGCAGAAGCAGTGGCACCGCTGGCCCCCATGGCTACGCCGACGGTGGCCGCCGCCAGGGCCGGGGCATCGTTGATGCCATCACCGACCATCAGTGTGCTGGTGCGCAGGCAACCTTCCTGTACAGCACGCACTTTATCCTCAGGGGTCAACCCGGCACGCAGCTCGTCAATCCCGGCAGATAGCGCAATCATCTCGGCGGTTTCCAGGCGATCCCCGGTGAGCATGACTATCTTTTCGATGCCCCGATTACGCAGTCGATGCAGAGTCTGTGGCGTTTCGCGCCGAACCTTGTCCGAGAAAACCAGCAGGCCCGCGAGTTGCCCATCCACGTCGATGAAGCTTCCACTGCACGCCAGGTAATCCATGTGGCGCAGCATGGCGGCGACCCAGTCAGTTTCAGGGGCGTCTTTGTGAGCGAAAGACAACGAGCCGAAACGCACCTGCACGCCATCGACCTGCCCACAAAGTCCAGAGCCTGGGCTTTCTTCTACTTCCTGTGGGACGCTCAGAGGCAATTGACGCTGATGCGCCGCCTCAACGATGGCCTGGGAGACAGGGTGCGTCGAGGCCTGCGCCAGCGAAGCGGCCAGGCCAAGCAGGCGCTGCGGATCGACCAGTCCGTTGACCTCTATCGACTGCAGACGGGCATGGCCGCTGGTCAGCGTGCCGGTCTTGTCGAGGAACACCTGCTTGACTCCGGCCAACGCTTCCAGGGTCACGCCGTCCTTGATCAGTATCCCGCGCCGCGCTGCCCTGGAAATCCCCGACATGATGGCAATCGGTACGGCCAGAATCAAAGGGCAAGGTGTGGCCACCACCAGTACCGCCAGCGCTCGCAAAGGATCACCACTCAATTGCCAGGCCAATCCGGCAATCAGCAACGTCAGCGGGATGAAGAACAATGCATAGCGGTCGGCCAGGCGCACGAAAGGTGCGCGCGAACGACGTGCCTCCTCAGCCAGCCGCACTATGCCGGAATAGGTACTCTGCGCGGCCGTTCGCGTGGCGATTATCAGGATGGGCGCACCGACATTGGAAACGCCGCTGGGCAGTTGCTCTCCTTCTCGACGGGTGACGGGCAACGACTCACCGCTGAGCGCCGATTCGTCCAGAATGGCCGCAGGACTTAGCAACCGACCGTCGACCGGTATCACCTCCCCCAGCCGCACCAGCAATGTCTGATTCAGCTGGACCTGCTCAACGGGGATCTCGCGCAAGCCGCCCTCCTCCTGCAGCCAGGCAAAACGTGGCGCCCGGTCGATGAGCGCACGAAGCTCACGGTCGGCGCGTTGCTTGGTGAAAAACTCCAGGGTCCGTCCGGTCGCCAGCATTAAGGCAATCACCGCTGCCACCAGTGTCTGATCAAAGACCAGGGCAGCAGTGATCGACAGCAGCGCGATCAGGTCGACACCGGCCTCGCGCCGGGCCAGGCGCCTGACGATTTCAAGGAGCAGTACCGCAGCCATCACCAGACTTCCGGCGGCCCAGCACCTCGATGCCCAATCAGGTGCTTGCGCAACATACGCAATGCCGCCGGCCAGCAGCGTCAGTGCGGTGAGCAGCAACAGAACAGGGTCCAGCCACTTACTGAGCATCGAAGTGAGTTCCTCAAAAGCGATTTGCAGGCCTCGCTGTAAAACAGCTGTCGCTCATCGAGGTATAGCTTAGGACTCGAATGTCTTTCGTGTCCCCGGCACGCCGCAATTTCGGCGCTGGACACAATAGAAGTCACGGTTGTGCCCGGACGAACCAGGTGTAAACCTATTTCAGGACTAGACAGTGCAAAAGGCTGAAGCAAGGTGCGCGTTAACGCTGCGATCACATGTTCTCTTCGACGAACGAGTCTGATTGTCTGACCGCCAGAATGCTGCCCTGCAACGAATACAGCGCGCGCTCCATAGTGCTGCCGATGAATCGATTAGTGCCCACCCGATGCAAGGTGCCCATCACCACGACGTCAGCCTGGTAATCATCGACAAATGCACTGATCACCGGCATCGGCAGCCCCATGAAAAAATGCCGGCGCTCTGGAGCAATGCCATAGCGCTCAGCCAGGGTGTTGAAGGCCTGATGAAGGGACGCTCGCAACTCATCCATGAAGGCCACATTCCAGCAGCCGGTGATCAGCGGCGTATCGCCATTGAATGCAGGCGATAAGTCATAGGCATAAAGCAGGTGCAGCGATGCGTCGCATTGCACGGCCAGCGTATGAGCTGCCTGAATAATGGCATCGTTCACATCACGGATTTGTGTGACCGTATCAAACAGGTCCACAGCGGCGACGATCTGATGAGGCAACTCATGATGGACCTGGTTGACCAGGTGCAACGCAACGGGACACCCGCGCAGCAAATGGTAATCCAGAGGTGTGACGAACACCCGTCCAAGTACCGGGTCCACCGTGACATCCTTGATGACCAGGTCGGGCTTGAGCTCTTCTACACACTTCACGATGTCGAGCAGTGGATCGCAGGTGAAGACAACTTGCACGTTCACCTCCAATCCCTGTGCATTGAGACGCTGAAGTGTCAGGTCCCTCCAGTGGAGATAATGGTGCTGATATCGCTGATCCCCCTCCTCGTCTTTGTTCTCTTCCCACACATGCGCCATGGGCGCGGGTTCGATAAAGGCTCGTACATCCAGCATGGCTCCACTGGCCCTGGCCAGGGCGATGGCACGCAGCAAGGCTGGGGCCTCTTTCAGGTTTGGGTTGGCGATCAGCAGCAAGCGTTGATAGTGGGCCATGACACACTTCCTCTATACACCGGCCCATAGCGTGGCCATGTTCAAAGACTGCGCTCGTTGCGCCCTATGCCTGTTTGATTTACATCAAATCCAGGCAATTGAGTGCACTGTCACAAGAGATCTGATCCAGATCATATTCAGGCGCAGTCAGCGGAGTAGAAAGAAGTGAATCGCGAGATTTGCCACTGCGCGCCAACCTATGAAGACGGCTGGAGGAACGCATCATGCTCACTGTCAAAGACCATAATGATCGGGCCTCTGAAGCCTATTCCAAAGTCACTGGGAAATACTGGATCGAAGCGCTCAAGGATGGTCGTCACGTGTTGATCCGGCAACTGACGGAAAAAGACCGCGAGCGAGAGTACCGTTTCATCAAACATCTGTGCCCTGAGTCCCGGCACATGCGCTTTCTCATGCAGAGCAGCGAACCCGGCAACAAGCAGTGCCTGGCTTACATCGCACTGGTCCACGAAAATGGCCAATTGATCGAGATCGGCGTCAGCCGTTATGCCGCCACGGGCGAATACAAGTGTGAAGGTACGGTGACAGTCGCCGATCAATGGAAGCGTCTGGGTTTGGGTACGTTATTGCTGGAACATTTGATCACGGCCGCGCGCAAGAACGGTTTTCACCAGATGTATGCGCTCGACGCCTCCAGCAATGCCCCGATGCGCGACCTGGCCAGATCACTGGGCTTCGAGACGCGCGACGATCCCTACGATACCCGTCAGGTGATTCACTGCCTGTACCTGTAAAACAACGGGGCTGTTGAAGCACCTTGATCCGGCGACTCATATAAGCGGCCTATTGGCCCGCCAGGCGAGGAATCTGGCCCCCGACACCTTCTCTCAAGCCTTTGCACCCTTTATTGACGAAACTCAATTGTTCATCTGGAGCAAGGCGTAGGAATAATCAAACAGGTGATGAATCGACACAAAAGTTCGCGTTTAAACACAATGTGTCGAGGACCTGCGCAAGATCTCCCGCGGTTGTGCGCAAGCGCAATACCGCTGGCGGTAACCCACCCTTACGGGGACGACGGTCATGAACACACCCTCCCAAGACATGCTGGATAACCTGTATGGCTCACCTCGGCACATTGACCAGGCTGCCATCGCACCGCTTCTGCGCCAATACGCTGAGCCTCTGCCGGCGCTGGACTCATCCGCCTTTGGTGAAATGTTCGATCGCTATGCGGATGCGCGGGTGGTGATGATTGGTGAGGCCAGTCATGGCACCAGTGATTTTTATCGAACCCGGGCAGCGATCACCCAAAGGCTGATTGAGCAACACGGGTTCAACATTGTGGCCGTTGAAGCCGACTGGCCGGACGCCGGCCATGTCGACCAGTATGTCCGGGGGTTGGCACACTCGGCGTGGAAACGTCACATCTTCAGCCGATTCCCGACCTGGATGTGGCGCAACACCGACGTGAGAGCATTCGCCCACTGGCTGCATCTCTACAACCACACCCTCGCCACTGAACGTCGCGTCGAGTTCCGCGGGCTGGACGTCTACAGCTTGCGCAACTCCATCCATGAGGTGCTGAGTTATCTGGACCGGGTCGACCCACAGCTGGCCCACGAGGCCCGGCGGCGCTATGGCTGTCTGACCCCTTGGCAGGATGATCCCGCGTTGTATGGTCACTTCGTCGAACGTGCCGGCTTGATGCCTTGTGAGCAACCGGTGATTGAACAGCTCGACGCCATGCTGGCCGAACAACTGGCCGGGCTCATCCAGAACGACGAGGCCTTCTTCAATGCGGCGCAAAACGCTCGGGTGGTGCAGGCGGCGGAACAGTATTACCGTGCGATTTATCGAGGGTCGACCGCCTCATGGAACCTGCGTGACCGGCACATGTTCGACACACTTCGGGCACTGCTTGAGCACCGCGGTCCACAAGCCAAAGCCGTGGTTTGGGCGCACAATTCTCATATCGGCAACGCGGCTGCGACGGAAATGGGCTGGAAGGGTCAGTTCAACATCGGTCAGCTGTGCCGCAGTGCTTATGGGCGCGATGCCGTACTGATCGGCATGAGCACCGACCGTGGCCAGGTGGCCGCAGCCGATGACTGGGACGGCGACATGCTCATCAAGGACATCCGGCCCTCTCGCCCGGACAGTTGGGAGCACCAGTTCCTCAAGGCGGGTGTGCCGGCGTCATTGACCGACTGGCGAGATCCAACGCGCAAAGCGCTGCGCCGTGTGCTGTCCAAACCGTTGCTGGAACGGGCCATCGGGGTGATTTACCGCCCTGAAACCGAGCGTGGCAGTCACTACTTCGAAGCGACGCTGGCCGAACAGTTCGACGCCATGATCTGGATTGAACAGACCCAACCCGTGACAGCACTGGCGCTACCGAAAAGCCAGAGACTCGAACCGGAAGACGAAACCTATCCGTTTGGCGTGTGAGGCCGATGAGGCGTTGTCAGGCGGGGTCGTGCAAATACTTCTCGAACCAGTCGCCAGCGAGTCTGGCGACTTCTTCAAGGGCTCCAGGTTCTTCGAAAAGATGGGTCGCGCCCGCCACAATTTCCAGCTGCTGCTCACACTGCAAGGCCTGACTGCTTTGATCATTCAGTTCGAGCACCACTGGGTCCTGGGCGCCTACGATCTGCAAGGTGGGTGCCCTCACCTGCGACAATGCAGCCCCCGCCAGGTCGGTGCGCCCTCCGCGGCTGACCACCGCATGCACCACCTCCGGGCGCACGGCCGCCGCCAACAACGCCGCCGCAGCACCGGTGCTTGCGCCGAACAGACCGATTCGCAGCGAGTGCAACTCCACGTCCCGACCGACCCAGTCGATGACGTCCACCAGTCGCCTGGCGAGCAAGGCAATATCGAAACGCAGCTCCCCGGTGAGGTTGTCCAGGCGTTGCTCTGGCTCCGTGAGCAGGTCGAACAGCAGCGACGCCAGCCCCCGCTTGGCCAAGGACTCTGCGACAAACTGATTGCGTGGGCTCAGACGGCCACTGCCGCTACCGTGCACGAAGATCACCAGACCGTCAGTCTGCAGCGGCAGACGCAGATCGGCCGATAACTCAACCTCTCGCAATTCCAGCTGTCGAGATTGAGGCTTAATCATCGAAAGGCTCCCGCGAGGCGGAATCCGTGGCGGCTTCTCGCTGCCAGGCCCGTTGCAACAAATCAATGACTTCTTCGTCCGAGGTCTGGGGGAAACTCAAGTACCAATACCCGATCGACATCATCCATTCAGGTATGAGTGGGCAGATCACCTCATCGACTTCGAAGCTCAGCGTGTCCACCGTTTCCCGCGGCGCAACCGGTACGGCAACGACTGTACGAGCAGGTGCCTGCATACGCACCGCGCGGATCGCCGCCATCATCGAGGCGCCCGTCGCCAGGCCGTCATCCACCAGAATCACCACCTGCCCCTTGAGCTGCAAGGGTGGCCGGGCGCCCCGGTACAGGTGCTCCCGCCGCTGCAATTCCCGTGTTTCACGCGCGACCACGGCGTCGAATGCGGCCGGGGAAATCGGGTGAGCCCGCAGCGCTTCTTCATTTCGGATCTGGATACCGCCACTGGCGATGGCGCCCATGGCGAACTCGGGGTTGGACGGCACGCCCAGTTTGCGCACCAGCATCAGGTCCAGGCGCACGTCCAGGGCCTTGACCACTTCATAGGCAACCGGAACGCCGCCACGGGGCAAGGCGAGGACGATGACATCGGGTCGATGGGCGTATTTGAGCAACGGTTCCACCAGACGTCGACCGGCTTCTGCCCGGTCCTCCAATGTGGTTTGTAATGAGGGGCTTTGACTCATGAAAAACCTCCTCAGGCGATGACGCCTGTCGTTTCGTTACACCATGGCCTTGTCCGGCTAGACCGCCAGAACACTGCAAGGCACCTGGTACAGAATATGTTCGGTCGTGCTGCCCAGCAGCTTCTCCAGGCCGTGGTACTGGACTCGGCCCATCACGATCACATCCACCTGCTGCTCGTTGGCAAAATCGCTCAACGCCGCGACCGGATGTCCGAGAACAAAATGCCGACGGTCAGAGGGGACGCCGTACCGACCGGCCAATTTGCTGAACGATTGTTCCTCGGTGGTGCGCAACTCTTTGGTGATGTCTGGAAGCGCCAGCCCCCCCATGTCTGCCAGATAGACCCCTGAAAGATCGCAGGCATACAGCAGGTGCAGCTCGGCATCGCACTGCAACGCCAGGTTGGTGGCTTGCTGAATGATCCGCTCGTTCAGCTCGCTGTCCGCAGGCGCCGTATCCGACGCGTCAACCGCCGCCACGACCTTGCGCGGCAAGGCATGACCACCGCCGCCCACCAGATAGACCGGTATCGGGCAGTGCCGCAACAAATGCCAATCCAGCGGGGTGAAGAACGCGCGTTTGAGCGCTGATTCGTGCTGCACTTCTTTGATCAGCAGGTCGGGCTGCATTTCCGAGACGTGATCAAGAATGTCTTGCTTCATGTCGTCGGCCCACATCACCTCTGTCGTCACTTTGAGCCCCAGCGCATTGAGATTGGTTGCCTGGTTTTTCAGCCAGTCGCGATGGTCCTGAAGGTAGCTTTCCCGGGCTTTTTCCTGCACGCCTTCGTCAAGCAGTGACAGTATCTCCAACGGTTTTACAAGCGCAGCAATATGCAAGCTCGCGCCGCTGGCCTTGGCCAGAGCGGCCGCATGGTTTATCGCTGGGGAATGGCGCAGGGCCGGGTTGATGATGAGTAACAAGCGTTGATATTGGCTCATGATCTGACTCCATACAGGGGGACTCGACGTCCATCGCTGCCCCATTGCTGAGACTAGTCGTAACGCCTGCGCCGGATCAGGCACCCGCGTTGATTCAGCGTCCTCTGTTGATGTCGCCCTGGCGTTGATTTATATCAAATCCCCGCGTAACGCCGTTCATTGGACCAATGCGGGTCATGGATCGGGCTTTCATTTCACCGTACTTGATCAATATCAACAGGGCCGGGCCGAGCAGGATTACGTTGGCAAAATGGGACGGCATGTTTGCTGTGCTCAGGACTTTGATGCTTGCCGGTTCCTTGATGGTGTGATGCCCCCACCGCACCGGCTTTCGACAGGAGACGGCAATGTCGACCCAACTTGCGAGTCAGCGGTTGCGCTTGTACGACAGCGATGAACTCGATGGCGTGCTGAAGGCGATGGCGCGCCAAGCGGCGATATTGTTGCCGCCCGCTCAATCGGCACTGATTGGCATCCAGCGTCGCGGCGAGCCGCTGGCACAGCGCTTACAGCAGCATCTTTCGCGTCAGACCGGCCAGCCAGAACTGCCGCTTTACCCCCTGAAGGTCAAGCGTTATGCCGATGACCTCAAGGTCCTGCATACACACACGGAATTGACTGAGAACCCACTTCTGGGCGAGCTGGACCTTGCCAATACCACCCTGCTTGTTGTCGACGATGTGCTTTTTGAAGGCCACTCCCTTCTGCGCACCTGTGCCTATTTGGCGCAGCTGGGGGCTCGTCGGGTCTACACTGCGGTATTGGTTGACCGGCATGTTTGCCAGCAACCGATCCGTGCCGACATTGTCGGCGTGCACCTGCAAGTTGCCGCCCATGACATCGTCGAATGCAACGTCCCGCCCTACGAAATGGAGTTCTGCATTGAAGTGTTGCGTCATGGTGCTGCCCGATGATGGCGCAACTGTTCGATAAGCCTCAAAGGAGCCAATGCATGCTCACCGACCGCCCGCTTCTTTTTGCCCTGCAAGGCAGTGAGCACTATGCAACACGCGTCGCGCAGCGGCTTGGCTGCCAACTGGCCCTGCATGAAGAGCGCGACTATGAAGATGGCGAACATAAATGCCGACCGCTGGCGTCGGTTAACGGTCGCGAGGTCGTGGTGTTCCATGCTTTGTATGGGGATGACCGGCAGAGCGCTAACGATAAGTTGTGTCGCCTGTTGTTCTTTTGCGGAGCACTCAAGGATGCCGGCGCTCGCCATGTGCAGGTCGTAACACCCTACCTCTGCTATGGACGAAAAGATCGTCGCAGCCAACCTCAAGACCCCACGATCACCCGCTACCTGGCGGCCATGATTGAAGCCTGCCACGTTGATCGTCTGGTTGCCCTGGAGGTGCATAATCCGGCCGCGTTCGACAATGCCTTTCGCATTCCAACGTGGAACGTGCAGTGCACAGAATTATTCGCCGAGCATTTCGCCAGGTTCGTCGGCGACACCGACGTGGTGGCGGTGTCCCCGGATTCCGGTGGTGCCAAGCGCGCCGAACAGTTTCGTCAGGCCCTCGAACGACATCTGGGACGCTCAGTGGGCAGTGCGCTGATGGAAAAGCACCGTGCTCACGCGACGCTGACAGGCGCCCTGTTGGTGGGCGACGTATCGGGTAAGACAGCCATTGTTTTCGACGATCTGATCAGTACCGGTGAAACGCTGAAGCATGCGGGCCTTGCCTGTCAAAAGGGTGGAGCGACCCGATTGTTTGCCGCGGCGACCCATGGTTTGTTCACGGCGGGCAGCCATCTGTTCGACAAGCCGCTTTTCGAGCACATTGCGATCTCTGACAGCGTGCCTCCATTTCGCCTATCCCCCGAGTGCGTGACGCAGCACGTGCACGTAATCGACAGCACCGCCCTGATAGCCACCTTGCTTGCTGAAAGTGGAGCATTCGATACCGTTTGAGCAGATGAAGAGGCCGATCAAAGACAATGGGGAGTGCCTGACGTTGAAAAAGATGAAAATCAACACAGCATTCACACTGATGGAGCCAGGCCCGGTGGTCTTCGTCACCACAAATGATGGCCGCAAGAACAACATCATGACCATCTCGTGGACCATGGTGATGGGCTTCACGCCGATTTTTGCCGTGACCACCGGGCCCTGGAACTATTCGTACGCCGCGCTTCTGAAAACCAAGGAGTGCGTCATTTCAATCCCCACCGTCGATTTGATCGATCGCGTTATTGGTGTGGGAACCTGTTCTGGTGCCGACACAGACAAGTTTGCAACCTTCGGATTGACGCCCGTGAAAGGCAAACATGTCAGGTCACCCTTGATCAAGGAGTGCCTGGCCAATATCGAATGCAAGGTTGTCGATATCATCGAGAAACACAATATTGTTGTCCTCGAAGGCCTCGCCGCCTACATAGATGAGGCACGCAAAGAGACACGAACACTTCATTCAGTGGGTGATGGTTCCTTTGTCGTGGACGGACGCAAACTGGATAGAAGAGAAATGATGCAGTCGAAGCTACCAGAGGGTGTCCAGGTGGTTAGTCAATGATAATGAGCGCCACCGGCGTCCACTTGGCAGGCAATGAACAGTCATCGACGAGTCACTGACCTGGTGCGTTCCCGAGCGTTAATAAAAGCCTTCCGGGTAATACGTTGAGACCTGTCAGGTGAAGGCGAGCCAGCGTCAACGTTGCCACGCAATAAGTGCATTTTCCGCTGGCAGAAAGGCGTCTGAGTGCCAGGCGCGTACCCGTGGAGTGTAGCCATCCACGGGCCGCGTGGCAGCGACCGAGATGGAAAAGATATAGCCTTGGATGGCGCCGGGTATGGGGCCGACAGCGTTCATCGGCAGGCATTCTGCCGGGTGTCCATCGCACGGGGCGGCATAGAGTTCCACCCTTACCCACTCCGGTGCGATCTCCCCCAGATAGACCGGTACGCTGATGTACAGCCACTCGCCGTCGTGTTTCGCATCGACCGTGCCGAAATGTATGTTGTCCCATCCCAAGGCAACCGCCTTGTGCCAGGCATGAAGCCCACGTGCGAGTTCGGCCTTATCCTTGCTACGGCGTCGGAACGCCTGGATCGCCGGTTGGTAACAACAATCCAGGTATTCGAGCAGCATGCGATTGCTACTGAATTGCGGCCCCAGTTGCGACATGCTGGCGCGCATGCGTTGCACCCAGTCTCGTGGAATTCCCTGCGTGTCGCGTGTGTAAAAGGTGGGCACTACTTCTTCTTCGAGCAGGCGGTACAAGCACTCGGCGTCGGCTACATCGTCGCTGGGGGCGTCGTCGCCGATTGCCCAACCGCAGGTGGGCTGGTACGCCTCCGCCCACCAACCGTCCAGTTGGGACAGGTTAAGTCCGCCATTGACCAGAACCTTCATCCCACTGGTGCCACAGGCTTCCCATGGTCGTCGCGGTGTATTGATCCAGACATCGACGCCTTGCACCAGATGTTGGGCCTGTTCAATGTCGTAATCCTCCAGGAACACGACATGCCTTCGCAGATTTGGACGATGAACAAACTCCATCCATGCCTGGATCAGCTGCTTGCCCTGCTCGTCACTGGGATGGGCTTTACCGGCGATGATCAGTTGGACCGGTCGATGCTCATCGGTTAGCAGGCGGCTCAGGCGCTCCGGGTCATGCAGCAACAGATTCGGTCGCTTATAGTCGGTGAATCGCCGCGCGAAGCCGAGCGTAAGGCAATTGGGATCGAGCACCTGCGCGGCTTCTTCGACCCGCTGAGGTGACTCGCCACGCTGTCCAAGATGCCATGCCAAACGGTGACGCGTGTAATGCACCAGATCGCGGCGTTGCTCGGCGGCCATCGTCCACAAGGCCCTGTCATCACTGTGGGAGACCGTCCCTGAGAGAGACTCCACCGTGCCGAGCCAACGTTCCTTGCCACAGGTGCTAGTCCAAAGGTGATCAGACCACACCGAATCCCAGGATGGCACATGGACGCCGTTGGTAATGTGCCCTACAGGTATCTCTTGAAGCGGCCAGCGTGGATAAAGATCACTGAACAATTGACGGCTGACCTCGCCATGCAAACGACTCACTGCATTGCACTGGGCGCACCCACGCAATGCCAGAAAAGCCATGTTGAACGGCTCATCGTCGTCCGCCGGATCACGCCGGCCCAACGCCAGAAGTTCGCGCAATGAAATGCGACAGTCTTCGAGATACTCACGCGCGTACTTGTAAATGAGCGAGGGTGGAAATAAGTCGAAACCCACAGCCACTGGCGTATGCGTTGTGAATACGTTACCTGCACGCGTTGCCCACCATGCCTCCCAGAACGATGTTCCCATCTTGTGCATAAAACGACGGGCACGTTCCAGCACAAGCAGTGCGGCGTGACCTTCGTTAAGGTGGCACACGTCAACGTCGATACCCAGTGCGTCGAGTACCGCCCAGCCACCAATGCCGAGCACCACTTCCTGGAGCAAACGCATTTCCGAGCCGCCGCCATACAACTTAGAGGTGATACCGCGGTCGGCGGGCCCATTGCGCAGATCGTTACTGTCCAGCAGATACAGGCGCGTACGTCCGACAATGGCCTGCCATATACGCAAATACAAAGTGCGACCGGGAAGTTGCAGCACGATTTTCAGCCAGGCGCCGTCATTTCCGATCGTTGGCTGAATCGGCAGGCTGGTGGCATCGTTGTAAGGATAGGCCTCATGCTGCCTGCCTTGCGCGTCGATGTATTGCCGAAAATAGCCTTCCTGATAGAGCAAACCCACCCCAAGTATCGGAACGCCCATGTCGCTCGCCGTCTTCAGGTAATCTCCCGCAAGCACACCGAGTCCGCCGGCGTAGAGCGGAAAGGCCTCACTCAAACCGTACTCCATGCTGAAATAGGCGATCCGCGCCGAATCCCTGGCCCCTTGCTGCTGTGCATACCAGCCTGAGTCGTCGAGATAACGCCGATGCTCTGCGATGGCGTGCGCCAGTTTCTGCGAGAAGTCAGGATCTCGGCAGAGTTCGTCAAGACGCTGCTGCGAAGCATTCTGCAAAATCATCCACGGATTATGGGTACGCACCCAAAGTTCTGGGTCAATCGATTTCCACAGGTCGTCGAGTGCATGATTCCAGGTCCAGCGCAGGTTAAGTGCGAGGTCGGTCAGTGCGCAGAGTTGCTCCGGCAACTCACGTGGCAAGAAGGCATACACGTCGACACCTCAATGTAATCGGCAGTTTTGCGGATCTTGATCAGGCGTGCCATGAGGCAACGGTTTTACGGTGTGCGATTGAGTGACAGGCGCTTTTCCACCGCCAGAACATGCCGGGTCGTGGCGAGCACTGCATCCGGATTGAGGCTTATCGAGTCGATGCCAATTTCCACCAGAAATTCAGCCATCTCGGGATAGTCAGACGGCGCCTGTCCGCAAATACCGGAGTGGCGGCCGTTACGTTTTGCTCCCTCCACCGCCAGGCGAATCATCTGTTTCACTCCCGGATCGCGTTCATCGAAATCGAAGGCGACGATTTCCGAATCGCGATCCACGCCGAGCGTCAGCTGGGTCAGGTCATTGGAGCCGATGGAGAATCCGTCGAACAGTTTGGCGAAGGCGTCGATCAGGATGACGTTGTTGGGGATCTCGCACATGACGTAGACCTCCAGTCCGTTTTCTCCGCGCTTGAGGCCATGGCTGGCCATCGCTGCCAATACCTTTTCGCCCTCCTCCACTCTGCGGCAAAAAGGGATCATCAACTTGACGTTAGTCAGGCCTATCTCGTCGCGCACCCGCTTCATTGCCGCGCATTCCAGCGCAAAACCTTCGGCATAGGCACTATGGGTATAACGGGACGCCCCACGAAAACCGATCATTGGGTTGTCTTCTTCCGGCTCGAAATACTGACCGCCCAGCAGGGTCGCGTATTCGTTGCTTTTGAAGTCGCTCATGCGCACTACGCAGGGTTTTGGATACACCGCCGCCGCAATTGTGGCGACGCCTTCGGCCAAGGTCTTGACGAAAAAATCCGCAGGATCATTGTAAGCAATGCTCAGGGCAGCGATCTTTTCACGTGTTGCGTCATCCACCTTTTCCGGGTGTACGAGCGCCATCGGATGCACCTTGATGTATTCATTAATAATGAATTCCATACGCGCCAGACCAATGCCATCCACCGGTAGCGAGGCAAGACTAAAGGCCTGATCAGGATTGCCCAGGTTCATCATAATCTTTGTTTTTGGATGTCCCAGCTGGCTGAGATCGGTGTGCTGAATGTCAAAACCCAGAATGCCTTCATAGACATTTCCGGTTTCGCCTTCGGCGCAGCTAATGGTGATCGGTGTGCCGGTTTCTATTTTGTCTGCCGCGTTTGCGGTTCCCACGATGGCGGGAATGCCCAGTTCACGCGAGACGATGGCGGCGTGGCAAGTACGTCCGCCCCTGCTCGTCACGATAGCCGCGGCGGTCTTCATGACAGGTTCCCAGTCGGGTGCCGTGGTATCTGAGACCAGCACCTCGCCCGGTTGAAAATCACTGAGATGCTTGGCATCGTTAATGACACGCGCCTTGCCGGCGCCAATTCTGGTGCCGACCGCCCTGCCCTTAAGCAGCACTGTCGATCTTTGCTTGAGATGGTAAATCTCAAGCACGCTGCCTTTCTTTTGCGACTCCACCGTTTCCGGTCGCGCCTGCACTATATATAACCGGCCATCAATGCCGTCTTTGGCCCATTCCATATCCATGGGCTTGTAAAAACCGGCTTTGCCCGAATAGTGGTTTTCAACCTTGATGGCATAGTCGGCCAGCACCATCACATCCGCATCAGTGATGCAGAAGCGGGTTCGTTCTTCGCCGGGCGTGTCAATATTCTTGGTGTATTCCACCGCGATATTGCCGGTATTGAGCTCGCCGGCAAAAATCATCTTCTTTGCTTTGCTACCCAGGCTGCGCTTCAAGACAGCACGATAACCCTGCAGAAAGCTGGGTTTGTGCACATAGAAACTGTCGGGGTCTATCGTGCCCTGCACGACATTCTCGCCGAGCCCCAGCGCGGCATTGATGAAGACGACATCCCTGAAGCCTGTTTCCGTGTCCAGCGAAAACATCACGCCACTGGCCCCTATATCGCTACGCACCATCTTCATGACCACGACGGCGAGATAGACCTTGTAGTAATCAAAGCCATTGTCGTATTTGTAGTGGATGGAGCGGTCGGTAAAGTTGGACGCCAGGCAACGTTTGTAGGCATCGAGCAGATCACCGTCAGTGGCGATGTTGAGATAGGTATCGTTCTGCCCGGCAAATGAGGCCTGCGGCGAATCCTCGGCGGTCGCCGAGGACCGCACCGCCAATGAAATGTTTTCGCCGTATTCCTTTTTGAGTTGGGCATAACTTTGCAAAATCGCCGTCTTTAGATCTTCCGGCAATGAACAGCCATATACGATCGCCCTCGCCTTTGCCCCCCGCGCCTGCAAATCCTTGATGTTGTCGGGGTCGAGTCCGTCAAGTGCCGCATGCAGAGGCTGCCAGGCGCTATTGTGATCAAGCACATAACGATACGCCTCAACGGTGATGGCAAAACCGTTGGGGATGCATACACCCTCAGTCGTGAGGTTCTGGTACATCTCACCCAGCGAGGCGTTCTTGCCACCGACCAGCGATACATCGTTGATACCCAGCTCTTTGAACCAGCGGATATGTGAATGCATCACGATATTTCTCCTTTTGATGGGGGGAGACTTTGTCGGCCGCTTCTACTTGATATAGAGCTTTATGGCTTGATGCCGCCTGCGTGTGTTGATTTAGATCAATGAGCGCCCTTTGAGCAGCAATAGCCGGGAGTATCAGCCCGCTTTTTGATGTATGCAGAGGGCGTAGCTGGACGAGAAGTACCGCCGCTACCAAGACCTCACCGTCTGCAATGGCAGCCGGCTCTGGTCACCTGCGCCGATTGAGCGTTGAATGATGTAGCCGAGCTGTCCGCCATCCTATTCAGGATCAAACCCATGACCCGTTCTGTTCCTGTAAACGCCGACGATCTGGAGCGACTGCATAATCGATCGTTCGAGGAAATCGTCATCGGCGAGTCCGCCTCTCTGGAGCGCACCCTGACAGCTCAAGACATTCAGCTGTTCGCACTGGTCTCGGGCGATGTGAACCCGCTGTACGTCGATCCGGAATTTGCCGCCACCACCCACTTCAACACTGTTTTCGCCCATGGCATGTGGGGGGGAGCGTTGATTTCGGCGTTGATTGGTACGCAGTTGCCAGGGCCCGGTTCGGTGCCCTTGGGGCAAACCCTCAAGTTCCTTGCCCCGGTACGCATCGGTGACACACTGACGGTCTCGGTGACGGTTACTGCTCGCGACGTAGCGCGGTATCTGCTCACGCTGGCCTGTACCGGCATCAATCAGGAAGGCGTGGTCGTGCTGGAAGGTGAATCCCTGGTCCACGCGGCCGGCGAGCATATCGATGTGCATCGAGCCAGCCTGCCGGGCATAGAACTGCGCCACAGCGCCGACGGTCTGAATCGTTTGTTGCAAGCCTGCCAGACGCTGGAACCGATCCGCGTTGCGGTGGTACATCCTTGCGACGAGGTGAGTTTCGAGGCGGCCCTTGATGCCCGCGATGCAGGGTTGATCGACCCGATCCGGATTGGCCCAAGAGCCAGACTCGAAGCGTTGGCGGCCAAGGGCGGCCACGACCTTTGCGGTCTCACCATTGAATACGTGCCCCACAGCCATGCTGCCGCCCTGCGCGGTGCGCAAATGGCCCGTGATGGTCTAGTCGAAGCGTTGATGAAAGGTAGCCTTCACACCGACGAATTGATGTCCGCCGTGGTGCCGTCGTCGGCGCTACTGCGTACCAAGCGGCGCATCACCCACTGCTTCGTGATGCAGACGCCTTTTTATCCGCGCCCCTTCATCATCACCGATGCAGCGATCAATATCGCGCCGGCGTTGGTCGACAAAGTGGACATCGTGCGTAACGCCATCGATCTGGCACATATCCTCGGCGTCAGTAATCCCCACGTGGCGATTCTCGCTGCCGTGGAAACGGTGAATGCCAACATGCCCGCCACCCTTGATGCCGCAGCGCTGTGCAAAATGGCTGATCGCGGCCAGATCACTGGCGCGGTCCTTGACGGGCCGCTGGCGTTCGACAACGCCATCTCCCTGGCAGCGGCGCGTATCAAGGGCATTCACTCAGCTGTTTCCGGTAAAGCCGACATTCTCGTCGTGCCTGATCTGGAAAGCGGCAATATGCTCGTCAAGCAACTGGAATACCTGGGCGGTGCCTCTAGCGCGGGTATCGTGCTTGGCGCCAAAGTGCCGATTGTCCTGACCAGCCGCGCCGACTCCGTTGAATCGCGCATCGCGTCCTGCGCCATCGCCGCGCTGGTCGCCCATCACTATCGGGTCACCCCGCCATGAACGACACGGATAACGGTGAAGTGATCCTGGTCCTCAATGCGGGGTCGTCGAGCATCAAGTTCGCCCTGTTCGACGCCACCTGCAGCCCTTTGGCTCGCACACCACTGTGGCGCGCAAAGGTCGACGGCATCACGGGGCCAAACTCGGTGGTCAGCGAAAACGGCGGCGACGATCAGCCACTGACCCTCGATGCAAAACATCCTTATCACGATGCCCTTGGGTATATTCGTGAGCGGTTGCGAACTCAACTGGTAGGCCGTTCGATCAGGGCCATCGCCCACCGCGTCGTGCATGGAGGGATTAAATACTCCAAACCGGTATTGATCGACACGCAGGTGCTGGCCGACCTTAAAAGCTACATCCCGCTAGCCCCGTTGCATCAGCCCTTCGCACTGGAGGCCATCGAAACGCTGCTGCAAACCCACCCCGACCTGCCACAAGTGGTGTGTTTCGATACCGCCTTCCACCAGACCCTGCCAGACGTGGAGAAAATCCTGCCGCTGCCTTGGTCGGCCTGGGAAAGCGGCTTGCGCCGTTACGGGTTTCACGGACTGTCCTATTGCTATCAATCCGTTGCGCTGGCCGAACGTTATGGCGATCAGGCGCGCGGCCGAACGCTGGTCGCGCACCTGGGCAGCGGTGCCAGCCTGTGCGGTATGCGGGACTTGAAAAGCGTCGCCACCACCATGGGTTTCTCAGCGCTGGACGGTTTGATGATGGGCTCCCGCTGCGGGGCGCTGGACCCTGGCGCGGTGATTTTCCTGATGGAAATCTGGAAGCTGAGCCTGGAGCGGGTCAGCCATATTCTGTATCACGAGTCTGGCCTGCTGGGAGTTTCCGGCATTTCCAGCGACCCGCGCGAGTTGCTCAAAGTCGAAGCCACTGAGCCTCGCGCGGCCATGGCCCTTGCGTTGTACCTGCGCCGGTTCATCCACGAAGCCGGTGCCCTTGTCGCGGCACTGGGTGGTCTGGACATGCTGGTGTTCACGGCAGGTATTGGCGAACACAACGCGGCGATTCGCTCTCGTATGTGCGCTGGCCTGCAGTATCTGGGCGTCGAACTGAACGAAACGGCGAACCAGGCCAATGCTTCAGTGATCTCGACCCCGGCCAGCCGAGTCAAGGTGGTGGTCGAGGCCACCAACGAAGAATGGGTCACGGCGCTCGATGCCCTGCGCCTGACAGAGCCAGCCAATCAGCAAGCTCGATCCGCCCCGCGCCTCATCCCCTGAAGGATTCGATGGCTCGCCGACAAGCTCAAATGAGGTGCCGATCGTGGGGCTGCCCCGGGCAACAAGGCGCTCTACGGCCTGACATCAGTTTTGTGCGCTTTGAGGGCGACCGCCACCGCCATCGCGTAAAAACTTCTTGAGTGAGGTCAGCGAACGGGTATTGAGCACATCGTGTTTTTCCAGCCAGGCTCGACGGGCCTGAGCGACGCCGTAGCGCAAATAGGAAAAATCCGCGGCGCGATGGGCGTCCGAATTGATGCTGATGAGCACGCCTTGATCCTTGGCGTATTGGCACTGAAGGTCAAACAGATCCATGCGCTGGGGCTGCGAGTTGAGTTCCAGGCAGCAACCACGCTCAGAGGCTGCCTTGATGATTGCAGGCAGGTCCATGCTCAGGGGCGCGCGTTCATTGATCAACCGACATAGGGGATGTGCCAGTACGCTGAAGTAGCGATGATCCATGGCCCTGAGCAGGCGTTGGGTTTGTTGATGCAGCGTCAAGCCGAAATGACTGTGGACGGCGCCCACCACCAGGTCCAGGCGCCCCAGAATGTCATCTGGCAGATCCAGGCGACCGTCTTCGAGAATGTCGACCTCAACGCCCTTGAGCAAGGTCATGCCTTGCAAGCGGGCGTTGAGCGCATCGATCTGGTCGATTTGCTTCAACAATCGATCAGTGTCCAGGCCATGGGCCACCCTGAGGGACCGGGAGTGGTCGGTAATCGCCAGGTATTCCAGTCCGGCGTGCTGCGCCGCAAATGCCATCTCTTCCAGGCTATTGCCTCCATCCGAGTCACGGGTATGAGCATGCAAGTCACCTTTGAGGTCGCTCAACTCAATCAGCCTCGGTAAACGACCTGTCAGTGCCGCCTCGACTTCACCGCGATCTTCGCGCAGTTCCGGCGTGATCCATACCAACCCCAAGGCCTGATAAACCGCCACCTCGGTGGCACGGGCCACGCATTCTTCGGCCTTGAACACCCCATATTCGTTGAGTTTGAGCCCCAGCTTCCGGGCCCTCTGGCGAATCGCGATGTTATGCGCCTTGCTGCCAGTGAAATACACCAGAGCGGCGCCAAATTGCGCCGGCTTTACAATGCGCATATCCACTTGCAGGCCTGAGCCCAGCACGACGCTGGCACGCGTGCGCCCTTTAACCAACACGGTGGAAATCTCCGGGTGCTTGAGCAAGTGTGCCGTGACATTCACAGAAGGCGCTGCGGCCACGAGGAGGTCGATATCACCGACAGTGTCGCGCATGCGACGCAGGCTTCCGGCCACCGTCGCTTCCTCGATACCCGCAAGCTGCTGCAAGTATTCGATCAGACGGTGCGCTACGGGCTCGACAAACGCCAGCGGCAAACGGCGATCGCTTCCAATCCCCTTCTGCGCGGCGCTCAACAGCCGCGTTTCCATCTTTTCGCCGAAACCGGGCAGATGGCGAATGCGCCCCTGTCGAGCAGCCTCGCATAACTGCTGCGCGGTTTCGATCCCCAGATCGTGATACAGGTGCCTGACGCGTTTGGGGCCCAATCCGGCGATGGACAACAGTTCAACCAATCCGGGCGGCAATGTCGAACGCAACCGCTGGCGCAAAGCGCAATTTCCAGTGGTAACGATTTCGTTGATCTTGCCTGCCAGATCAACTCCAATACCGGTCAGTTTGGGCAGTGGTTCGCCACGCGCGATGATCTCTGCCAGCTCAAAGGTCAACGCCCTCAAGGTGCGCGCCGCATTACGGTAGGCCCGGATCCGAAAGGGGTTGGCGTCATCGATTTCCAGCAGATCAGCGATTTCGTCAAAAACCTCGGCAATTTGATCATTGCCAATCAGCCGCCTGTCCTTGAGCGAGGCCGATAGCCAGTCTGGTAACGGTTCCTGAGGCGCTACGGCGGTGAGCTTCATGGCAGTGCCCGTCCAGTGAAATGAAGAACGCGCGTTTGAGCGTTGATTCGTATTGCACGTCTTGACTAACAGGTCGGGCTTTTTCCCGCGCGATTCCTCAAGCAGTGACGATTTTACGAAAGCGGCAATATGCAAGCTCGCCACGGTAGCCGAGTTCAGCGCTAAATGCCGGTGAGGCACATGCTGTGCGTGTTTTGCGATCAGCCGACCCAGTGAATCTCCGGCGCCTTGTGCGAGACCGGTGCAGGCGCCGATTTCGGATGGCCAACGATAATGGGCGCCACTGGCGTCCACTCGGCAGGAAGGCCCAGTGCATGCTTCCCCTGCGGCGTATCAAGAAAACGTTGGGCGAAACCGATCCAGCAGGTACCCAGCCCGTCAGCGTACGCGGCGAGCATCAGGTTTTCGGCAGCCAATGCGCAGTCTTCGACGATCCACTGACCTGGCGCGCTCCCCGAAATAAGGATGAGTACTGGCGCGTGGTAGAAGATGTGAAAGTTTTCGTCATTGAGTAACGAATGGAAGTGCGCGGAATGGGGGCCAGCGGGCATCGTCTTGAGCATGTAGGCCTTTGCTTCTCGCGAGATCCGATCCAGCACTGCTTGGTCTCGGATCACCGTGAACGTCCACGGTTGTTGGTTGACCGCGCTGGGCGCCTGGGCAGCGGCATTGATCAAACGACGAATGACATTTTCATCAACGGCTTCTGTCGTGTATTCACGCGTGGAGCGCCGGCCGGAGATTGCCTTGTCGATGTTCATGAGTGCATACCTCAAGGTAGGTCATTTCATAAAGTCGTCCACTCACGCAGACCTGCTGCTGATTTAAATCAGATCAGGGCGGAACCGGTGGCATCCGACGATTCGATCGGCTCACCGTTTGAGTGGCAAACAATGCGCGACGGCGCTACTGCCCGGAATCTTCACCCCTTGCGGATCGAAGGCTCGGCTTCGCCGGATTTCGCCTTTTGCCCCAGATAGGCGATGAGCTTGTCCAGGGTGTCCACGTGTTGGTAATCGCTTTCAGGAATTGCTATTCCCAGGCTCCGATTCAGAGCCTCGATGACACGAAGCCAATCCATGGAATCCAGATCAACCTCTTCGCGCAGTGACCGATCAGATCGCAACTGCTCGATTTCAAGTTCCGGGGCAATGCCTTTCAAGGCTTTCAATACTTCATCGCGGATCATTTGCGGGTTCATATGCCCTCTCCTCAAAGCGCCTCTGGCGTCTGCAGCAAACGACGAACTTCGCCCAGAAAACGTGCGCCGTAATGACCGTCGCTGACTCGATGATCGGCGGACAAACTGCTAATGACAGTGGGCATGACACACAGCTGGCCCTCTTTCACCCAGGGCCGCTCACTGATACGACCGAAACCGACCAAGGCAACCTGGGGCGGATAGATCACCCCCAATACGCTGTCCACGCCCTGATCGCCGAGTTGAGTGACCGTCATGCCGGCGCCTCCCAGCTCGGAGCTGCGCAGGGATCCGCTGCGGGCGCGCTCGACCAGGCTGGCCAGCTCACTCATCAAATGAGTCAAGGATGTGTCCGCCACATGATGCAGCACCGGGGCGACCAGGCCACCCTGGCGCAAGGTGATTGCCACCCCAAGGTCGGTATCGAGTGCGAGCTTGAAGGCGTTATCCAGCCAGAAACCATTGAGCTGCGGATAGTCGCGCAAGGCCAGCGCCACTGCTTTGAGCAGCAAGACGCTGGGCAGCAGGCGCTCTTGAAGTGTGCTTTGCGCATTGTGTGCCTGCAGCCAGGCCATGGCTTTATCCAGGGCGATGGTTTCGCTGAGGTAGTAATGGGGAATCTCGCGTTTTGAACGAGTCATGGCCGCCGCAATGGCGTGCCGCATGGCCTGGTCGGGGTCCGGCGGGTGCGCCACATGAGCGGCTGCCTCGATGTCCTCCAGGGTAACGACTCCCTGTGGCCCATGGCCTTTCACATCAGCGGTGCTGACGCCTAGCTCGGCAGCACGCTTGCGCGCCGCGGGAGATATCCGCGGGCGTCTGCCGGACGATGCCTGCTCTTCGATCAGCAGCGGCGCCGCCGTCGTTGTTCGTCGCGCACTGTGCGGATCTTCGCCCGGTTCCAACAACCGGGCGATGGTGGTACCGACCGGGACTTTGGCGCCGATATCGATCAGCAGTTGCGACACTGTGCCCTCATGCCAGCACTCGACATCGATGGCGGCCTTGGCAGTATCGACGACGGCAATCACCTGGCCCGGCTTGACCGCATCGCCCGGGTGGACTTTCCACTCCAGCAACGTGCCTTCATCCATATCAGCCCCCAGAGAGGGCAATTTGAATTCGATCATCGTTTACCTTCCTGGCCTGATACTTGAATACGCCACGTCATTGCGCTCACCCTGATGTCCCCCGGCACAGTTCATGAGCGGCCGCGACGATCGTCGACACTTGTGGCAGGGCCGCCTCTTCCAGATGCCGGGGATAAGGTATCGGCACTTCGGCGCTGCACACCCGTGCCGGCGGTGCATCCAGCTCGAAAAAGCCTTGTTCTATGATCCGTGTAATGATCTCGGCGGATAGACTGCCGCTGCGCCATCCCTCATCGACCACCAGGGCCCGACGGGTCTTGCAGACAGAAGCCATCAAAGTCTTGTCATCCAGAGGGCGCAGGACACGCAGGTCGATGACTTCGCAATCAATGCCCTCCCCGGCCAGTAACTGCGCAGCCTCCAAGGTCTTGCCGAGTGTGCCGCCGTAAGTGATCAGGGTCAGGTCCTTGCCGGTTCGGCGGACCTTGGCGGAGCTGATGTCCACCGTCTCCCACTCGCCCGCATCACCCTCCAGGTTGTAGAGCTGGGCGTGTTCGAATATCAGCACCGGGTCCGGATCCAGTAGCGCTGGCCAGAGCATGCCGCGTGCATCTTCGATGGTCGCCGGCGCCAGGATTTTCAGCCCGGGAATATGGGCGTACCAGCCCTCCAGGCTGTGCGAGTGTTGCGCCGCAAGCTGGCGTCCGGCGCCTGTCGCCATGCGCACAACCAGGGGCACGGAGAACTGTCCACCGGACATGTGCCTCAAGGCAGCAGCCGTATTCATCAACGGATCGAGGGCGAGCAGACTGAAGTTCACGGTCATGATTTCGACAATCGGCCGCATGCCCCCCAAAGCCGCCCCTATACCGGCTCCCACGAAACCCAGCTCGGACAATGGCGCGTCTCGAATGCGCTCGGGGCCGAACGCCTCAAGCAATCCCAGGGACACGGCATAACTGCCGCCGTAGCGACCGACGTCTTCGCCCATCAGGAATACCCGTGGGTCCCGCTGCAGCGCCTCACGTATTGCCTCGCGCAGCGCCTCGCGATAGCTCATACGAATGCTCATGGCGCCGCCCTTGGGGTGTAGACATCGCGAGACAAATCCTCGAGTGGCTCCAGGCTACCGCTTTCGGCATAAGTAACGGCGGCTTCCACTTCAGCGTCCACCTGGGCGAGGATCGCCAGAAATCCGGGTTCGTCCAAAAGGCCCTCGGCCTTAAGCTGTGCACTGTACGTATGGATCGGCCCATGGGTCTTCCATTGCTCCACCTCGTCCTTGTCACGATACAGCTGTGGGTCGAACATCGAATGGGCGCGAAACCGATAGGTGCGAAACTCCAGAAAAAAAGGCCCACGCCCCGCACGGATGTGTTCAACCGCATCACGAGCGGCGTCATACACCGCGATCACGTCCATGCCATCGACGGACCGGGTATCGACTTTGTAGGCCGAGGCTTTCACACACAGGTCCGTTTGCGACTGCGAACGGTCCAGGGCAGTCCCCATCGCATAGAGGTTGTTTTCACAGCAAAACAGCATCGGCAGTTGCCACAATGCGGCCAGGTTGATGGACTCGTGGAAAGCCCCTTCCGCCATCGCGCCTTCACCAAAAAAACAGGCTGAAAGACGCGCTCCACCTTGCATACGTTCAGCGAGTGCCAGACCCACCGTCAGTGGCAAGCCACCCGCGACAATGGCATTGCCCCCGAAGAATCGTGTCGTGGCATCAAACAGGTGCATTGAGCCGCCGCGCCCTCGCGAACAGCCTTCCTGGTGCCCATACATTTCGGCCATGATTGCTTTCATGGGGACGCCCTTGATCAGGGCGTGGCCATGTTCGCGATACGTCGCGACCACCGCATCGTCGGCTGCCAGTGCATGCAGAACGCCGACTGCGACCGCTTCTTCACCGATGTACAGGTGCAGAAAGCCACGAATCTTGCCCTCCCCGTACAACTCGCCAGCGCGCTCCTCAAGACGACGGATACGCACCATGTCCCGCAGCAGCTCGAGAGCAATGTCCTGGGACCGCGGTGGGAGGCTCATGGCGGGCTCTCCATGCTGGAAGTGTCGCCTTCAGGCAAACCCAGTTCCCGGGCCTTGAGCAGACGCCGCATGAGTTTTCCGCTACGGGTGTGCGGAAGCACTTCCACAAATTCCAGTTCCTTGGGCGCAACGACCGCCCCGAGGCGCTTGCGTCCATGACCGAGCAACTCGTCGTGCAGGGCCTGGCTGGCAGTGAAACCACGCTTGAGTGAAACAAAGGCTTTCACGGTTTCACCCAACAGCGGGTCGGGCTTGCCGATCACCGCGGCCTCGGCTACGGCCGGGTGTTCCATGAGGGAGCTTTCAACTTCGAACGGACCGATCAGGTGACCCGCCGACTTGATGACATCGTCGCTGCGACCAATGAACCAGTAGTAACCATCGGCATCGCGACGCACGAGATCGCCGCTCAGGTACCACTCACCGACAAAGCAGTGACGATAACGCTCCTCCTGCCCCAGGTAGGTACGGAACATGGCAGGCCATGGCTGTTTCAAGGCAAGGTCACCGACCTCGTTGTCACCCAGAAACACCAGTCCGCCCTCTTCTGCTCGAACGACAATGGCCGCCTCGACACCCGGCAGCGGCTTACCCATGGAGCCTGGTTTGATGGGCATGGCAACTGTGTTGGCAATCATGATGCCGCCGGTTTCGGTCTGCCACCAATTGTCGTGGATCGGCAGCCCAAGTACCTCTTTGCCCCACCAGACAGCCTCGGGATTAAGCGGCTCGCCGACACTGGCAATAAACCGCAGACTCGGAAAACGATGGCCGCGCGCCAACTCCGCCCCCGCTTTCATCAGCAGGCGAATGGCTGTCGGGGCGGTATACCAGACCGTCACCTGTTGCTTCTCAAGTATCCGGTACCAACGCTCGGCATCGAATTCATTGCCCTCGACCACACTGGTGACGCCCAGCAACAACGGGGCAAAGATCCCGTAGGAAGTGCCGGTCACCCAACCCGGATCGGCGCTGCACCAATAGACATCTTCGGGGTGCAAGTCCAGGGCGTATTTCCCGGTGACGCGGTGGGTCAGCGCCGCGCCATGGGCATGCAACACGCCTTTCGGAGTGCCTGTCGTGCCGCTGGTGAAGTGTAAAAGTGCGGGGCTGTCGGCGGTCGTATTGGCAACGGTGAAGGCTTCCTCTGCCTGCGCCAGCAGCTGATGCAGATTGAGCGTCCCCTCGATCTGCGCCGTATCGCCACCGTTTTCGTCGTACAGCAGCACATGTTTGAGGGCCGGCAAACGCTCGCGTATGGCCGCGACCTTGCGCCGGTAGAGGGTTTCGCTGGTCAGCAACACACTGCCTTCGCCAAGACGCATACGGGTTTCGATGGGCTCCGGGCCGAACGCACAGAACAAGGGCGACACCACGCAACCGAGTTTCAGGCCACCGAGCACCCCCAGATACAGTTCCAGCCCTCGGCCACAGAGTACAAATAGTCGCTCGCCGGGCATCACGCCCAGCTTTTTCAATACATTGGCAAACCGGTTGGTCAGGATGCTCAGTTGGGCGTAACTGATGTCGCCACTACCCCCGTTGCGATCAAGAATGCGCAATGCCGTATGCCGTCGACGCGCCCCTTGCGCATGCCGATCCACGGCTTCATACGCCAGGTTCAAACCGCCGCCCGGCAAACCGGCCAGCGCATTGGCTTCCACCTGCCAGGAAAAGGCCTCCCGAGCTTGCACGCTATCGAGCCAATTCGGCGCTAACGGCAAGTTGGCCAGGGTTTTCTTAATGATCGCTGGATGCATGATCGCCACCTTGAGTCGTCTTTGGTCCGTCCCTAGACCGCCAGGACACTGCAGGGCACCTGATACAGAATATGTTCGGTCGTGCTGCCCAGCAGTTTCTCCACCCCGTGGTACTGGACTCTGCCCATCACGATCACATCTATGTTGTGCTTGTTGGCGAACTCGCTCAGCGCCGAAACGGGATGTCCCAGAATGAAATGTCGACGGTTAGCAGGCACACCGTACCGACCGGCGAGTTTCAGAAACGATTGTTCCAGCTCTTTGCGCAGCCCCTTGGTCAGCTCCGACAGTTTCAAGCCACCGCCCAATTCCTCCAGGTAGTCTTCCGTAATGTCATAGGCATACAGCAGGTGCAACTCGGCATCACACTGTATGGCGAGGCTGGAAGCCTGGTGGATAATGCGGTCATTCAACTCACTGTTCTCAGGCCCACCCGCCGAAGCATCAACCGCCGCCACAATCCTGCGCGGCAGGACATGGTGAGCCTCGCCCACCAGATAAACCGGTACCGGACAGTGGCGCAGCAAGTGCCAGTCCAGCGGGGTGAAAAACGTGCGCTTGAGCGCTGATTCTTGCTGGATTTCCTTAATCAACAGGTCGGGCTGCAACTCCTTGACGTGATCCAGGATGTCTTGCTCCATGTCATCAGCCCACGCCACCTCGGTGGTCACCTCGATCCCTCTGCCACGCAGAAGTTTGGACTGGTCCTCCAGCCAATCGTGATGGTCCTGCAGGTAACGCTCCCGAGCCTTTTCCCGGTCGCCTTCTTCGAGCAGCGACAACAGTTTCAACGCAGGAATCAACGTCGCAATATGCAAACGTGCACCGCTGGCCCTGGCGAGCGCTGCTGCATGGTCGATTGCCGGAGAATGGCGCAGGGCCAGGTGGAGGATGAGTAACAGTTGTTGATACTGGCTCATGGTCTGACTCCAGGCAGAGGGTTCAACGCCTGCCGTTGGCCTCGTAGGGCTCAGCCGTTGCGTCCACGCCGGACCAAGCACCAGCGCTGATTCAGGTTGCTCCGCTGGAAAGTGCCTGACGTTGATAAATATCAACTACCGGCGTGAGCCCCTATAAGAGGAGCAGCCTTTCATTCCACCGTACTTGATCAATATCAATCGGAGCGGGCCTTCCCTTCTCCACACTGCCGAAAAGTCCGCAGACGACGTGGAGGTGAGAATGCACACCCTGCAAGACGAGGTCATAGCCTTTCTCTCCAGGCCGTCGAGCTATGGCGCGTCAAACCAACCCGTGGAGCGTATCGAGACCCATGGTTCGGTGATTTTTCTGCATGCCAACCGCGCCTACAAACTCAAACGCGCCGTGGCGTTTGCCGAGCTGGATTTCCTCAGCCTGGAAAGCCGCAAAAACGCCTGCGAGGCAGAGTTACTGCTCAATCGACGGACTGCGCCGACGCTGTATTTGAGCCTGTGTCCGATCAATCGCCAGGCGAATGGCCAGTTGGCGCTCAACGGTTGCGGACCAGCGGTTGACTGGCTCGTGGTGATGCGCCGCTTCGCTCAGGATCGGCTGTTTGACCGTATGGCCGTTGAAGGACGTCTGACTGAACCGATGATGGAACAGTTGGGGGCTGAGATCGCCCGCTTTCATGCCAATGCACCCATCACTCCTTCTTACGGTCACATCCCGGACCTGTATGAAGAAATCGAGAAAAACCATCGGGAAATGTCTCGCTACCCACCCATCCTCGATTTCGCGACAGTCACCGCGATTGCTCATACCTCCCGGACCCTGTTGGAGTCGTTGACCGGCTGCCTCGAAGATCGCCGCCGTGAGGGCCGCGTTCGCCGTTGCCATGGTGATATGCGCTTGGCCAATATCTGCCTGCTCGACGGTCAGCCCACCCTCTTCGATGGCATCGAGTTCAGTGACCGGCTTTCCTGCATCGATGTGCTCTACGACCTGGCTTTTGTGCTGATGGACCTGCAACACCATGGCCTGAACAGGTTAGGTGCTCGGCTGTTGTCCAGTTACCTCAACCACAGTGATGTGCAGGAGGACTGCAAACCCTTGGCGTTTTTCCTTTCTTTGCGGGCCGCCACGCGCAGCTTCTCCCTTGCGGGTGCAGCGCTACGTCATGCCGATCCGGCCAAGCGATACGAGAAAAAAGAAAAAGCTGTCCAGTTGATGCACCAGGCACTGAGTTACTTGCACGGCGAAAACCCGATTCTCAATCACCTGGCGATGTCTGAGGCGGCCTCCTATACATGACGTTATCCACGATGGGCGTTTCACTCAGGGAAAGGAGCCTGGGCCGGTGATTCCTTTTCCGGAATATCCGTCATGGTCGCCTCGGTCAGCAGCAAGATACTGGCGACTGAAACAGCATTTTCGAGGGCAATACGCACCACCTTGGTCGGGTCAATGATGCCGGCTTCGTACATGTCGACATAGCAATTGGCAGACGCATCGAAGCCAATGTTCCCAGGTTCGGCGAGCATGCGCGCAACCACGACGCCGGCATCCACTGCCGAATTTTCAGCGATGAGTCTGGCCGGAGCTTCCAGCGCCCGGCGAAGAATCTGCAGGCCGATCCTGGCATCGCCCTCATATCGGGCCTCTTCGGCCGCGATAATCGGGACGGCCTTGAGCAACGCAAGACCACCCCCCGGCACAATGCCTTCGGCGATCGCCGCCCGGGTCGCTGAGATGGCATCATCCAGCGCATCCTTGCGCGCCTTCATTTCAGCTTCGGAAGGCGCCCCGACCCGGATCACCGCAACACCGCCAGACAGCCTTGCCAGTCGTTCCTGAAGCTTTTCACGGTCGTAATCGCTGGTGGTACTGTCTAGTTGCGCACGGATCTGCTGCAAACGCGCCTCGATGGCCTCGCGCGTACCGGCGCCCCCTATCAGCGCCGTGCTGTCTTTTTGCACCACGACTCGATGTGCACGTCCCAACTGGTTCAGTTCCACCTGTTCCAGAGTGACGCCCAGTTCGCTGGAAACCACCGTTGCCCCCGTCAGAACGGCCATGTCCTGCAGCATTTCCTTGCGCCGATCACCAAAGCCCGGAGCCTTGATCGCCACCGCTCGCAGAACACCGCGTATCTGGTTGACGACTAGCGTGGTCAACGCCTCACCCTCGATATCGTCCGCGATCAAAACCAGTGGTTGCCCGCTTTTAGCCACGAGTTCAAGCAAGGGCAGCAAGTCTTTGAGTGCACCGATCTTATGGTCACAGAGCAGCAAGTAGGCGTCATCGAGTTCGACCTGCATCTTCTCGGCATCGGTGACGAAATAGGGTGAGACATAACCCCGGTCAAACCGCATGCCTTCCATGACTTCGACCACTGTTTCGGTGGTCTTGGATTCCTCGACACTGACGACGCCTTCAACGCCGACCTTTTCCAGAGCGTCTGCCACCAGTTGACCGATGACGGCATCGTTATGCGCCGACAGCGTGGCGACCTGGGCCTTTTCCTTGGGGGTGCTGACCGGACGTGACTGGGCGGCCAGGGATTCGACGACCAACAACAGCCCGCGATCCAGGCCGCGCTTGAGGTCGATTGCACTGGCGCCCGCGACGACGTTACGGATGCCATCGGCCAGGATTGCATGGGCCAGCACCGTTGACGTACTGGTCCCGTCCCCTACCGCATCGCCTGTGCGTTCGGCCGCCTGACGCAGCATTTGCGCGCCCAGGTTTTCCTCGGGGTCGAGCAAGTCAATGCGTTTGGCGATCGTGACGCCATCATTGCAGACCGTCGGATTGCCCCATTTACTCTGGATCAGTACCGATTTTGATTTTGGCCCCAACGTCACTCGCACGGCGTCTGCCAACTGTGTGGCGCCACTCAGGATTTTCTCGCGGGCTGCAGCACGAAACACGATTTTAGTGTGAGCCATCAGGGTGTTCTCCTGGCCAGTTTTACAACAAGTGCGTTTTGGCAGCTTCTATGAACTGGCCCGGGCGACGTTGACTTTTATCAACAAACTCACAACGCCACCGCGCCCCAGACCGCCCAAACAATGCGCGCACCGTCGGGATGACCGACTGTCAGTTCACGTCCCGGAATTGACAAAGATCAATTCGCGCAGCAAGAAACAGAGTCCAAATGAGGGTGTGTGTTCAGCAGGCTGAAAGCAGAAGGGATCTGTTTTTCAGTCACGGTTTCACGGCTACAGGTGAGATCTTTTCCCATTTGATGCGCGAGGAGAAAAGCCATGGACAAGTTTCAGCAGAGTCAAAAAAGCAAGCTGTTCAAAACATCCACTCATGACCCCTATTGCTCGCAGCGGGTTGAAGGTTCAGCCATCTGCCCGCAGTGTGATGCGGTCTATCAAGCCGGGAACTGGACTTGGAAACACCCTGAAAACACGGTCATTCATGATGCGCAAACAGTGACGTGCCCAGCCTGCCGACGCATCGATGACAACATGCCAGCGGGGACGCTCACGTTATCGGGCAGCTTCTTGCTCAAGCATCGAAATGAAATCATCAACCTGATCAAAAACACCGAAAAAAAGGAAAAGGCCGAGCATGCCCTGGAGCGCATCATCGGCCTTACCGACTCAGCGGCTGCTCTAATCGTGACCACGACCGGCATCCATCTCGCGAATCGCCTGGGCCATGCACTGGAAGCCGCGTTCAAAGGGAACTCTGATTACCGGTACGGCGATGATAAGTATGGCTTGAGCGTCAACTGGACACGTGACGAATAGAACCGGGCGCGGTTGTCTCAATATGGAAAGTTGAGGGGGATCAGGACACCCAGCTCACCTTCTTGTGCTTCCAGAAGGAGTACGACCATGGCCATCAATGAATCAGCCTCGCCGAATGCAACCAACCTTAAATCGATCAGCCATAGCAGGGCGTTGTTTTTTGAAGCCGACCGTTTGAACGATCAAGCCTACACATTGTTGAACGAGCCCGTTTCGGCGCAGACCATCCATAAATTTTCTGACGCGAAAAAACGGGCGGATGAAAAATACCGACAAGCCTGGCAGGAATGGTTGCATACCAGGGACAAGAACAACCGATGACAGCACGTGAATGCTGTTGGGTCAGCAGCGTGGCCAGCCGCGGCATGGCGTCAGGCGTCAGCGATCAATCGGGCTCGATTGCACGCTTTTCCGAAACCGTGCTGAGCGTTTCGGCGTTCTCGTTGTTACGCCGGACGTTGGGGCTGAGCCAGACGCAGACACTGAATAATCTTCCCTACGTGTTACGCGGCAAACTGGCGGGCGGCTTGTTTGGAACGGTGCGCTTCGTCGACACCGGAAAACTGCGCTTGCCGAGGTCGATAGCCACGGTCATACCGACAATGAATATCCCCTGTGGGAGCGAGCCTGCTCGCGAAGATGGAGTGTCAGTCAATACACGGTTTTCCGACACACCGCATTCGCGAGCAGGCTCGCTCCTACAGGGGTGATGCTGTTCAACCAGTGACGGTTATGCGGTGAAACGGACGCCGGGCCTGGCGCGCTCGTCGACGCTCAACTCGAACACATCCGGGCGCGCGTAGTGACCGACCACGTCGTAGTCATAACGCGCGCGGACCAGGTCGTCGGTGTCGATTTCGGCGGTGAGCAACCCGGCCCCGTCACGCAACGGCCCCGCCAGAATGTCGCCCATGGGCCCGACGATCACACTGCCGCCCGCAATCAGCGGTCGATCCGCCGGCCAGTTGGCAATCTCCACGCCCAGGGCTTGCGGTGAATCCTGAACCTGGCAAGCGCTGACCACAAAACAACGGCCTTCATGGGCGATGTGGCGCATGCTGACCTGCCACATCTCGCGCTCATCCACGGTGGGCGCGCACCAGACCTCGATGCCTTTGGCGTACATCGCGGTGCGCAGCAGCGGCATCATGTTTTCCCAGCACACCACCGCGCCGATTCGCCCGACCTGGCTGTCGATCACCGGCAACGTCGAGCCATCGCCCTTGCCCCAGATCAATCGCTCAGTGCCCGTGGGCATCAGTTTGCGGTGCTTGGCGACCAGGCCGGCCTGCGGATCGAAATACAGCGCCGTGCAATGCAACGTGCTCCCCGCGCGCTCTATCACGCCGATGACCAGGTTGGCCCCGGTGCGCGCCGACAACCCGGCCAGGGCGTCGGTTTCGACCCCGGGCACGTCGATGGCGTTGGCAAAATAGCGGGCAAACGCTTCGCGACCTTCCGGCAGTCGGTAGCCCAGCTGAGTGCCGAACGTCTCGCCTTTGGGATAACCCCCGAGCAACGCTTCGGGCATCACCACCAGCGCGGCGCCGGATTCGATAATCGCGTTTTCCCAGGCAAGAATCTGTTCCAGGGTCTCGGTCTTGCCGCCGGGCAAGGCGCCGATTTGTAACGCTGCGACAATGGATTTTGGCATGGCGATCTCTCCGAAAGCGTTGAGGTGTTGCCCATTCTCATGCGCCACGGGATCATGAATAAAGCCCGACTCACTGCTGAATGATATGAGCCAAATGAATATCGCCACTGTTGACCTCAATCTGCTCAAAGTTTTCGAAGCGCTGCATGAAGAGTCCAGCGCCAGCCGTGCGGCGTTGCGCCTGGGCGTGACGCAATCGGCCGTCAGCGCGGCGTTGCGGCGACTGCGCGAGCTGTATGGCGATCAATTGTTCGTGCGCACCGGCCGTGGCCTGGCACCGACGCTCAAGGCCAATCAGTTAAAACCGGTGGTGAGCGATGCGCTGAACAAATGCCGTCAGAGCCTGGCAATGGTCGATCCGGCGGCCAATCATTACGACGGGCGCTCGGTCACGGTGGGGTTATCGGATGATTTCGAGGTGGCCTACGGCCGGCGATTGATCGAGGCCATTGCGCGCAGCGCGCCGAAGTTGCGCCTGATCTTTCGGCAAACCCACAGCCAGATCGTCGCCCAGGCATTGATGGAACGCAGCATTGATCTGGCGATCACCGCGGGCGGGTTCAGCGAGCGGTTGCTCAGTCGTCAGGTGCTGGGTGAAGGCAGTTATTCGTGCCTGGTGGATCCGCTCAGCCTGGCCCCGGGGCAACAGACTCTCACGCTTGAGGAGTTCGTCGCCCGCGAGCACATTCTGGTGTCGTCCGGCGGCTTTATCGGGATCACCGATGAGGGGTTGGCGGCGCTGGGGCTGAGTCGGCGGGTATGCGCCTCGACCACCCACTTTGCGGCGTTGCCACACTTGCTCAAGGGCAGTCAGGCGGTGGCGACCATTCCGGCCCACGCCGCTCAAAGCATCGCGACGCTCTGCGGTCTGGCGCTGCTGCCCTGCCCTTTGGCGTTACCGCGCTACCCGATCGAACTGGGCTGGCGCACCAGCACGCAGCTCGATCCGGTGGTGTTGAAAGTGCGCGAGGCCATTGTCGCGAGTTTTGCGTGAAGGCAGGCCTTACTTGGCGGCCATCAAGCGATTCACTTCACTGCGCACCATATTGGCGAATTCCGGGGGCGACATGGCATCAAGTTCGGCACGAACCCATTCAGCCCATTTGCCTTTGCGCTTGGCGCGTTCGCCAAACAACCGCGCGGCCTCGCCCTTGGATTTGCCAAGGTTGCTTTGCCAGAGGTCGAACAGACGGGATTTCTCATCTTCAAGCGCTGCGCGCTCAGCCAGGGGTTTGTCGGCCAGATTGAAGCTCATGGGAGTTACCTGCTGCGTAAAATAGGCGACATCTTACACTGTAGGACGAAATATCCGACTCGGGATTTTTCCTTGGCGTACAGTCAATACGCAAAGTCGCTGCAACTTTTTCAGTTGCCGCAGACTCCATTGTTCACTGCCCATTTACCTGCAAGGAGTACCCAATGGCCCGGAAAACCGCCGCACAAACCGCCGAAGACCAGATCAAGGATCAGGCATTCAGCGAACTTCAGGCACTGATCGAAGAATCGGAAAAACTGCTCAAAAGCAGCGCTTCTCTGGTGGGTGAGGAAGCCGAGACCCTTCGCGGGCAAATCTCTCAGAAACTCCAGCAGGCCCGGGACTCGGTCACCAGTGTTCGTGACCGCACCAAACCGGTGGTCGACGCGACGGAGACCTACATCGGTGGCCATCCATGGCAAACCGTGGCCATCTCCGCCGGGTTCGGCCTGGTGGTCGGGTTGCTGCTGGGCCGCCGTTAAACAGAAATACATCGAACCTGTAGGGGCCAGGCTTGCTGGCGAAGGCGATTTCAAATGCGCCTTCGCCGGCAAGCCTGGCTTCTACAAAAAACGTTTCAGAGCCCTGCCAGTTCTCGCAGGTTTGCCAACGTCTGAGCGTTCAGCTGAATGCCTTGAGCGTTGGACTGAGCTCGCTGGTGGTGACGTCGATCACCCGGCAGGCGCTTGAGCCCTACGCTGTGCATCTGACGCACCAGTTCCTGGCTGCGTTCGGCGAAATTCTGCCCGGCGGCCTTGCTCGGATTGATCACGATCAGCAGTTGGCCGGTCCATGGCGTTTTGGCTCCCGGATGGTTCTTCCAGTCGAACTCGAAGGAGAAATTGCCGCCGGTCAGGGCCGCCGCCAACAATTCGACCATCATCGACAGCGCTGAACCCTTGTGCCCACCAAACGGCAGCAGCGCGCCCCCCTCCAGAATCGCCTTCGGATCCTCAGTCGGCTGGCCAAGGCTGTCCACGCCCATGCCTGCCGGCAAGCGTTCACCTTTTTGCGCGGCAATCTGCACATCGCCATGGGCGATGGCGCTGGTGGCCAGGTCAAAGACAATCGGCTCACCGTCAGCCCGGGGTGCGGCGAAGGCGATCGGGTTGGTGCCGAACAGCGGCCGGTCGGCGCCGTGGGGCACCACGCACGTCATGCTGTTCACTACGCTCAGCGCCACCAGCCCTTCATAGGCAAACGGCTCGACATCCGGCCACAGTGCCGCGAAATGATGGGAGTTGCGGATCGCCAATACCGCAATCCCGGCGCTGCGGGCCTTTTCCACCAGCAGAGCCCTGGCGGCCGCCAGCGCGGGTTGGGCAAAACCGTTAGCCGCGTCGACCCGGACAAACCCCGAGGCGACGTCCTCGACCACGGGCACGGCCTGGCCGTTGACCCAGCCGCTCTTGAGTGTCGAGACATAACCTGGAATACGAAACACGCCATGGCTGTGGGCGCCATCGCGTTCAGCGCCGGCGCAGTTCAACGCCAGGGTCTTGGCGACATCGGCGGAGGTGCCATGGCGCAGGAAAATTTGCTCAAGCAATACAACAAGCGCGTCGAAATCGAGCGATGGGGTGGTCGAACTGACGGCCACTTCGGGCGTTGCGGTCATCTGAAGCTCCAGTTTTATTATTGAATACGGGCACCAGGGGAATCGAGGTTGCTCGGCAACCAACAGCAGACGTCGATTAAGCGCTGTTGTACCGGCGTCCTGTCAAGTCTCGAGCACCTGATCGGCTCAAGCAATATGTACCGCACCGAAGCACTCCGCTGACCTTAATGTTTTTCCTCAACCAATAGCCTGCGATGGCCACTGATCGCAGCCAATGAGGAACATCCATGACCACCCCCGCTGAGCCCTATTTTTTCGACGAGGCTGAACGCGCATCCAATGCCAGACAACCCGGTGAGCGCGAAAACACGCTGAATTTCACCCTCGACGACCTGAAATGGCTGAAGCACGTGTATTTGGCCACCCACGCTGCCCGCGTCGCGCAAAAAGAGCCCATGCAGGCCTGCCGACTGTTGTTGAAAGTAACCGGCAAAACAGACATTCCATTGGCCGGAGCCTTTGCCCTGAGCCGGCCCGAAAATGGAGAGGTCATCCTTTACACACCGTGGAAAGGCTTGATCAAGTTTGCCGATTTGGCCGACCTCAAAAGCAAACTCAAGGAATGGCTGACGCAGGCCACAGGCAAACGCGAGCTGTTGCGCTTTCTCTCCATCGAACAACGCAGCGCTTTACCCGCCGCCACCGTTCCCGACATTGCCACGAAAGACATCGAAGGCGCGGTGTTCCAGGATCAGCAACTGACCCTCGATCACAATCAGGAACAGAACATCAAAGCGATGAAGGCTGAGCTGCTGAAGACGCCAACCCTGCAATCGATGCTCGATGACACCCTCAAGCACGCGTTGCACAAGGCATTTCCCGCGCTGGACCAGCGTCTGACCCGGCTCAAGAGTTTCGTGAAGACCGTTTCAGCCTTCGACGGCAACGAAGACCTGCACACCATTTCCTCGATCCCTTTGAGCGATGCACTTCTGCACTTCTATCTGACCAACCAGTGGCCCACCGGCGATTCAAGAGTCTTCGCCAATCCCGAGCACAGCGTCAGCAACGACGCGGATAACCTGACGTGGGAAAGCGCGGTGAAAGAAATCGCGCAGAGCTTCACGCCGCACTTGCACAGCCTGCTCGCCTTGTTCTGGAACACATCCATGAGCACAGGCCTTTCACGCTTGGCGTTTTTCACCGAGGGCCTGCGTGACACCTTTCACCTGAAACTGCTGCACCAGCGCCAGAACGGTGGTTTGACCACGCAGGAATACCTGCGACTGATGAACGTCAGCCTCCCGCCTGACGCGCACGACCCTCTTCGCATCGAGAAAATACGGGTGACCGCACCCTTCAGGCATTTTGCGGAGCTGGCCTCGACCTTGATGATCGGAGGCACCAACACCCTGGGTTTTCTGTACTCCCCTTCCCGAGGCATCGAAGCGACGAACAATCTGCCGGCAGTCAAAAACATCGTGCTGGAGATGATGAAAACCGAAGGGCATGAAGACACCTTGCTCAACTTCATGTCGCTGGACGAACGCGCCACCTTTCTTGCTTTGGAGCCGGTTGAGCGTCTGATTGAGGGCAAACCGATCGTTGGTCCGGTGTTCAATCACTTGATGGCCGACATCCTCGGCAAGCAACGGGACAACCTGTCTCATGCGCTGAGCCGCTTGCGCGAAAGTGAAGGTACGCTCGACCCCCATGCCTTGCTCGACAGTGCACTGGATGTCCGGGGATTGATCGATGACCGTCTGCTGGCCTCCGACCCTTCAGGACGCTGGAGTACACGCGTGGACCGGCGCCTTGGCGCGCAACCGGCCACCGTCCGCGCCGAGTCGGCCAAGGAGGAGTTGTCGCGGCTCGATTCCGTCGAACAGGCGCTCGATCAACTTCTGGATAAACACCCGGCCATCTCCACGGCAACCCGCTCGATCACTGACGCTGAGCGCGTCCTGAGTGGCTCCGTGGCCAGCTTGCAATCGACGTTTTCTCATACGTTGTCAACGGCATTGCGCAGTGAACTGAAGCTGCGTGCCGTCACCCGCACCTTGAGTACAACGGAGCAGGCAATCATCAAAACCGTGCTCGACAGCCCGATACACCTGCAGCGAGCGGCATTGAACGGCTTTCTCCCGGACGTGTTTTCCCTGGCGCTGAAGGCCGGCGATGCAACGGATCCGTTGAAGCTGGCCAGCTGTTTTGTCCTGACTGAACGAGGCGGCCAGGATCCGGTGCATTCGGGCAAGGCGATTGTGTGGACGCCTGCGTTGGGGTTTGAAGCGTTCAAAGGGCTGACGCCGTTGCTGACCGAACTCGGTCGACGCCTCGCCGACGTCAACCATCGCTCAATGCTGCTGGAGAACCTTGGTCGCAGCGAGCGTTTGCCTGGCCGGACTTACACGTTGGCGCCTCTGCAGCGGGTCTATGGGCATTTTCTTGATTACCTGCAAAAACCTTATGTGCACCTCGATGAGCCGTGCCTGACCGATGCGCTGGCAACAAAACTCTCCGCAACGCCACTGACCCATCTCCTGGATCTTGTCTCGCTGCGTAAACCGATGACAGGGCTTGACCGTCCGATGGACATTGCACAATCCCTGACCACCCGGCAAAAACTGCCGGCATGGCTGGCCCAGGCATCCGTCAGAGAGCTGATTGTGCATGCCGAGCTGCTTCAGCAATACGTCGATAATGTGAAAGACGACCAGGATTACCTGACCGGCCTGCGGTCACTGCAACGCACGGCGCACCATGGCCTTGAGAAACAACTCAAGGCGGACGGCTTCAACATCGACCCTGACACTGTCCGGGTGCAAATCAACGCCCGCCCGACATCCACGGCCCACACCCAAACCCTGACCGACTTTGCCTTGACTCATCTCAAGTCGCTGGACCCACTCCATTTCAAACTGGTATCGCTTGATAGCACCGTGATTCCCGAGGGGATGAACGAGCGCTACATCAAAGAGCTGATCCGCAACCTGAAACCTGGCGACCATCAACAGAAAATAGTGAACGACGCCCTGGCCGACACCCCGGCAAACGCAGAGCGCCGCAAGCGCTTCTACACACAATTGCCCTGGCAATTAATGCATTACGCCCACGCGGAAAAACTTCAGGAGCGCCTGAGCGAGACCGGGTTTGATCTGATCCGGCAAGTCATGGACATGCCCGACGCCCTCGCCCGCGCGGCGGTCGACGGTGCCCACGCAATCATCCGTCCGCTTGAGTTCCTGGGTATCAGGCAGGCCCAATCGATCAAAGTGCCCGGTGTCTATCTGATCGGCTCGACGGCGGATCGCACTGGAGCGCAGGTGCTGATTGCGCCTCACAGCCCTGGGCACGGGGTGAAAGAATATGAAAACGAAGCCCAGCTGCTGACAGAACTGAAGACCCGCGGACCGCTGCTCGACTGGCTACTCCTGAATCTGCAGAACCCTGACCGGACGCTGCTGGAAACCCGGATGGCGACCCCCCATCACCGCGTTGCCAGAGCCACGTCGTCGAACATCACCACGCTGGCTTCCCATCCGATCAAGGGGAACCTGTTCAAACACCTGCTCAATGACAACGTCGCCTTGCTGGGCCGATTGCTCGGTTGCCAGTCCGATGAGCGAAAACAAGGCGAATGGGCAACCATCAAGCATGTGCTGGGCGAAGACCTGCACGAGGCCTATACATTTTTCATGGGCAAGCTCGCCTACCCGGAGACGGTGTGGCGCAGTTACCGCGACATCAAGCAATCTGCCGAAGACCTGCAAACCCATCGGTGGGGAGCCGCCGTAAAAGCGTTCATCAGCGGCGTGGCCGAACTTTCCACGCTGCGCCAGACACTGGGGGATTCAACGCTGCTGTCGTCGGCACCGGCCCTACCGGCACCGGAAAAACCCGATACCCGGCTCAAATGGCAGGATATCGATGTCACGGGACCCGAACGCACGAAACTCGCGCGCCACGAAAGCATCAACGTCGATCTGGGTTCGCTGACTTCAGACGCCACGCTTGGGCTCTACACCCACCCAACGACAAAACAGCACTACGGGCCGGTTGAAGGAAAGGTGTATCCGGTCATCAAGCGCGGCAGCCGCTGGCGCATCGGCGACACACGCGAGCTGGGCCCTCATCTGCGCCAGAACGAATCGAAGCAATGGTTGCTTGATGGACGAGAGTCGGTGCCTCGCTTCAGTCTGTTCGGACGCCTGGAGACCGCGAGATCGGTGTTTGATGGCATGAACGTCGATGCCTCGGGCATGTCCCGTATCCGACGATTGTTTCCACAGAAGGCCCGTCAGATTGACGAAGCGCTGGACCTGGCAACGACCTACGCCTGGAACAGCTACCGAAACCTGCAACAACTCAAATCCTCCGACGAGACCGTCACGCCCGTGCATCAGCTCATCATGGATTTCCTCGGTGTGCAGCATGTGCTGCCCGCACATGTCGAGCAGCTTGAAAAAGTCATTGGCGACGTTTTCGCAGCGTTGCTGGAGCCGTCACTGAGAAAACCGAAGTCCAGTCGTTTTGCCGTCGGCAGGCTGACCGAAGACGCCCAAAACACGTTTGCCTTCATTGTCGCCAAAGACAAAAACCGCAGAATCCACCTTGCAGAAAGATTCTTCGACCTTAGATTCGATCACTACCGTCAACACCTGACCGACGCGGCCTTCCCGATCGACACCCATGCACGGGCGGTGACGTTGATACATGAGTTGTCGCACATGGCCTGTCAAACCGAGGACATTTCCTATCTCGATCCCGGCAGGCCGTTCACTGACTTGATTGGAACAGCCACCCCGCTGGCCACAGAGCTCAAACGTGCGTTGACCCACGTGCAGAAAACGGCGCTTTCGATCCAGACCCCTTATACCCGGCTGTTCATGACCCAAGATCCTGATACCGGTGTGTGGGAAGATCTGGGCAGTAACTCCGACAAGGAATCCGATCGGGTGAAGGACCATATCCTGGCGTTGACTGGCGCAGAAAACCTCAGCGGAGCCCGCGAAACGTTCAAGAAAAACCCGCTGGTCAGGCTGACCGTACAGTTGGGCAACGCCGACAGTGTGGCCTGGCTGGTCAGTCATCTGGGCCGTGAACTGCACGTCAGTACGCCCTGATGTCAAAAATAATTCTCATTTGATGGTTAATTGCCATGACGGCTGTTCTCGCAGACTTCCCCTCAAGGTTAGAATGCACGAAATCAGGATGAGTCAATGACCGACAATTCTCTCTCGCAAGCCGAATATGACGCCATCACCGATGCCGCTGCGCACTGGTGCATGCGTCTGCACGCCGTCGACTGCACCGCCGAAGAGCGGATCGCCTTCGAACATTGGCGTGATGTTCATCCGCTGCATGCGTTCGAGTACGAAGCCATGCTCGAGATCTGGGAAGTCGCGGGGGATTTGCCGCGTCCCGAAGCCGTTACATCGGTAGCTCGCTTCAAACAGGCCGCTCCTTGGCGCACGGTCGGCATCGCCGCCGCCGTGTGCGCCTTGGCGTTGCCGCTGGCGGCGTACAGCGGCTGGAACATGGGCTGGCTACCGAATTCGTATCAGCATTTCGAAGCGAGTGACACGGTCCGTCAGGTCACCCTGAGCGATGGCAGCCAAGTGGAGCTGAACCTCGGCAGCGAACTGATCTTCAGCAACTACAAGGATCAGCGCCGGGTCACGCTGGAAAAAGGCGAGGCCTTCTTCAGCGTCAGCCACGATCTGGCTCACCCTTTTGTTGTCAGGGCAGCGGACGGCAGGATTCGCGTCACCGGGACCAAGTTCAACGTCTGGATGTACGAGGATCAGGTACGCGTGAACCTGATTGAAGGCTCGGTGCTGGTGAGCAGCAACGATGACCTTCCGGGGGATGGCTTGCGCCTGGGGCCGGCGATGCAGGCGCGTTATAAACACGGCGACTTCACGCCGCAGATCAATCAGACCTACCCCAACGACAATTCCCTGGCGTGGCGCAGTGGCAAACTGGTGATCGATGATCTGGCGCTGAACGATGCCCTGCCGTTGATCAACCGTTACCTGAGCAAACCGGTCATGGTCGCTGACCACAGCACCGGCACGATTCGCCTGGGTGGCATCTACAACATCAAGGAATTGAACAACCTGGTGGCGTCCCTGCCCAAGGTGCTGCCGGTCTACCTGACCCGTAACAAGGAAGGTAATCCGGTACTCAATTCGATCCCGCAACAAACCCCTAAAAGCTGAAAAGGCCGCAACCCTCAAGGGGGTGTGGCCTTTTTTACTGCTTGAATCGCCCTCTTACTGAGCGGCGACCTTCCCGGCTTTTTCATCCTGCTCGCGGATCGTCTGCGCCTGATACTGCGGATCTGAGGTTATCTGCTGCTCGGTAAACGGCAGCGGGCTCAACTGCTTCTTCGAAAAGGCAACGGTCTGATCCCGTGAGTACTTCGACGTCGGGTCGCTGGACAACGAGAAAGCCAGCAGGCCTTGGGCGTGCGGCCCCTTGTCATCAAAGGTCACCACTTGCAAATAGCTGGTGCCGCTGATGACTTCAAGTTTGCCGTCGGTTCTCGGAACACTCTGGATGGCGTTGTACACGCCAAGCGTGCCTGGGCCGCCGTGGATCGGCGTCTGTTGCCCACCGCTGCTGACCACCTGAATATCACCCCAACGGCTGTCATCCTTGAGCCCCAGTTTTTCCACCTGTTCCACCGACGCCAGCATCGCCTCGCGAATCGCCTGGGTGACCTGCGAATTATCGAGCGCCAGGCCACGGGGCGTGTGCTGCGGATCTTTCGGGTCGAACGCCACTCGCCAGATATCCGGGACTTGCTGCAACGGTTCCATGACATTCTGGAAGTGTACAAAGCCGAGTCCGCTGTCCAGATTCGCACTGCGGTCCCAGGTCTTCAGGCTCGCGCACATCGGAGCGAGCGTTGCTGCATCGGCACCCAGATCGTTGGCGCAAAATTGCAGCAGGTCCGGCATCACTTGCCCGGCCTGGTACACCTGATCGTCCATCACCATCCGTTGCAGATCCGCCGCCGAGACCGGACCGGCCTTGCTCAGCGTGCTCAACCGGTCCAGAGCGAACCGCGAGCGCAGCCCCAGCGGCTGGCCTTCCTGACTGATCAGGGGCGAGAAACCGGTGAGCGGTTGCGCCGGGTTGGCCATCCACGCCGAATCGTTGGAGTGTTGGACGTAGTCCCTGCGTTGCAGTTGCGGCAACTTGTCCGCCGCATAAATGCCTTTTTGCGCGGCGTTCGGGTCGATGTCCCAGGCACAGGCGCTGTTTGAACCATCGAGCACGATCAACTGCAACCCGACGCGCGGGTCGCTGCACTTGGCGAGTTTGTCGGCACTGACGTTCGGCACCACCGACAGGTTCATGTACAGCGTCTGCCCCTGATCATCCACCGCCAGGGTATTGACCCACGGGATACCCTGAATCTTGTGGACCGAGGTCTGTAGATCCTTGAGGCTGGAGGCCTGGTTCATGGCGTACCACTGCTGCAACACCCGGTCGTTTTCCAGGTTGGCATCGCGCAGGCTGTAGGCGTACTGATTGTCCCAGTCGAGTTTTCCGGGCCACTGCACGATCGGACCGAACTGCGAGCTGTAGACCACATGGGACACCGCTTTGGTCTGGCCGTCGGGCTGTTTCACGTTCACCGTCACGGTCTGCTTGTTCATCGGCAGTGACTGGCCGTCGAGCAGATAACGGGTCGAATCCTTGGGATCAAGTTGCAGGCGATACAGGGTGAAGTGCTTGGACGTGTCCACCGTATGGGTCCACGCCAGGTGTTGGTTGAAACCGATATTGATCATCGGCAACCCCGGCAACGCCGCGCCCATCACGTCCAGCTTGCCGGGAATGGTCAGGTGCATCTGGTAGAAGCGCATCCCGCCAATCCACGGGAAATGCGGGTTGGCCAGCAACATCCCACGGCCGTTGAACGAACGTTCGCTGCCGACCGCCACCGCGTTGCTGCCGCGATCCAGCGCGAACCGCTGCATGCGCGTGGCCGCCAGCTGAAATGACGCCCCTTCGCCCGCGGCCTGAGCAACGGCCTTGGGTGGCGTCGCCCCCGCCAACGCTTCGGCGAACTGCCCTGCTCCACCTTCGACCAACAGGCGGCGGGTCAACTTGACCAGGTCCTGCGAGGTGATGTCGCGCACCCATTCGCCCTGGCACTGCTGCGGCAAACCCTGTTCACGACGCTCGGTCAGCGAGCGGTTGTATCCGGCCACATAACCGTCGACCAGATCACGCACTGGCTGAGTTTGCGCCTTCCAGAACCCGGCGACGGCTTCTGGGGTATTGAGCCAGGTGAAGAACAGGTCGCTGACCTGGTTCTCGCGCTCCTCGACCGTCAGCTGATCCGGGCCGAAATAGCGTGAGCGCTCGCCATTGACGGTGACAATCTCATTGGCCAGCAAGCACAGATTGTCCTGCGCATAGGCGTAACCGATGCCATAACCGAGTCCACGCTCGTCTTCGGCACGAATATGCGGCACACCAAAACTGGTGCGGCGAATGTCGGCGCTGGCCTGCTCCGGCGCATTGCGTGCATTTGCCGCAAGACTCAGCCCTACCAACATGCCCGCAAGGCTCAACCTGGTAAATTGCCTGGAAATAATCACGCTCGCTCCTGATCGAAAAGACAAACACCCTGCGTCAAACACGCATCGCGCCTTCCCCTAGGAACGAAACCCACGACAAAAATTTAGGCCCTGAAAGGCGCTTTAACCAGCCTGCTCACAGGACGCTGACGTGACGGTGACGAATTTTCTACATTCGATCCTTCATTATTTGCCGTGCTCATACGTCTTATTGAATGAGAGCACCCATCACATTTCCTGGCCGGCTCGGAAAAGGAGTTTTTGCATGTACAACTCGCAACTGCCAACGGACGGTAGTCACGCGCCCAAGCGTTCAGCCATGGACTCCGGGGTCTTCAGTCAACGAGGCGAGCGTAATGGTAACGAGCGGATCAGATTGCTGCTCAAAAGCTTCGGCCTGCGAACCAGCCTGATTCGCCTCAAGGTCATCGACGCCTTGCTGACCGCCGCCGAAAGCGAGCGCAGCCTGGGCGTGCGAGGCGTGCACGGCCATTTGCTGGACCTGGATATTCCCCTGTCCTTTCTGAGTGTGCGAGAAGTGTTGAAACGCTTGTGCAGCGAAGGCGTGATCACCCTCAATGCCGACAAAAGCTACAGCCTGCATCCGCACGCTGTAGCCATGCTCCATCGCGACTGATCAGGTCAAGGTGCGTCGCTCAAGGCTTGACCTTGCGACGCATCACACCATTGACCACCACCACGATCACCGCGACGCCGATGGCGATGTACTGAAACAGCTTCTCGCTGATGACGCCTGCGTTTTGCAGATACGAAAGGCCGAACATGATCCCCAACACCACCAGGGAGATCAGAATCGAGTATTTCAAACGTTGCGACTGAGTCATTGCGAATTCCTGAACCTGAAAAATGTGTCCGGTTTGTATCCGAAAGCATGCCAAGCCCCTACCTTTGTGCAGGAATGGGACGCTGCAAACGGGGTCTCATGTTACAGCCGATGAAGAGATTTGGCTTTATTACGGCGATAACCATGAGGATTTTCAAATGTTCCGTCGAATCACACGGCTGATTCCCCTGCTCGCGCTGCTGATGCTGAGCGGCTGCATCGTTTTCCCCCACGGTGGCCGGCACGGCGACCACCATTACGATCGCGGTGGACCGGGTTATTACCAGCATCGATAACGTATGACGCGTAAGTAATTGAACACCCGCTTGTAAGAAAAGTGGATATTCCGTGATTGCTGAACCAATGCCCGCCCCGTTGCGGGCATTTTTCGTACATACACTTTCCCTTCTTTTTTTACTGCCCTCCCCCCATCGAAACCTGGCGAAAACTATTGAAGCTTTCAGTCTTAATAGTCCGTTTGAGGTATTCATACCCGCTTGATTAATCTTGGCGCATCGCAATAAGACCCACTATTTAACTTCACGAAGAAGAACAGGGATGCCATGCACAAACCGCTCATAAATATTAGCCCCTATCAGGTGTTCGGCTTTTGCCTTGCCATTACTTTTTTTGAACTTCTGACGTATATGGCCAGCGACATGATCATGCCCGCCATGTTGACCGTCACTCATGATCTGAATGCCAGCGGGAGACATGTCCCCTACGCCTTCAATCTTTATCTGGCGGGCGGCATTCTTCTGCAATGGCTTATTGGTCCGCTGTCGGATCAGTTCGGTCGCCGACCGATGTTGCTCATCGGTTGCGGTTTATTCGCCCTGTCCTGTGCCGCCGCGTTCAGCGTGCACAGCATTTATGCGTTCAACGGCTTGCGGGTGATTCAGGGCATGGGGCTGGGATTTGTCATCGCGGTCAGCTATCCAGCCTTGCAAGAAGTGTTCTGCGAAGCCGACGCAGTAAAAATCATGGCGTTGCTGGGCAACGTTGCATTGCTCTCTCCGCTGCTGGGGCCTTTGCTCGGCAGCCTGCTGCTGGAGTGGTTGTCCTGGCGGCAGCTGTTTTTACTGCTGGGTATCGGCGGCCTGTTGGTCTGGCTCGGGCTTTACCTGTTCATGCCGGAAACCGTGGGTACCTCGCGTCATGACGGTCAGCGACTGGCGGCGGTGCCGTTCGAATGGCGCGGCACCGTGCGCCGTTATGCCGCGTTGCTCGGCAACCCGCGATTCCTCAGCGCCTCGGTCGCGCTGGGGGTCATGAGCCTGCCCTTGATTGCGTGGATCGGGCTGGCCCCGCTCCTGCTGATTCACAATCAGGGACTTTCACCCTTGCAGTACGGCCTGTGGCAGATCCCGGTGTTTGCGGCCGTCATTCTCGGCAACCTGATACTCAATCGATTGATCGCCGACACTGAATTGCCGCAACTGATTCGATACGCGTTGTGGCCGTTTTGCGGCGGACTCCTCACCTTGCTCGCCAGCAGTTTCTACGGGGCGTCTACGCCTTTGCTCATCAGCGCCCTGGCCGTTTATGCCATCGGCCTTGGCATGAGCAACGCCGCCCTGTACCGGCTCGCGCTGTTTTCAAGCGACGACAGCAAAGGCCTGGTCTCGGCCATGATCGGCATGATCTCGATCGCCGTCATGGGCGGCGGCTCGCTGATTGCGGCGGCCGGTGCCGGTGACAACCACGAATCCTTCGCCCTGATGGCGGCTATTGCAGGGCTCATGTGCCTGCTGCCCTTGCGCCTTTTTCTGCGGCGTTCTCACCTCCCGCTTGCTGCCTGACTCCACCCGAAAGGTCCTTTGATGATCCATTTACCCCACACCGATGCGCTTTGCGCGTTAACGCAACCCTATTGCCTGGATTCCGTGCCTGAAGGCCTGTTCGACCGGGCCATGGGGGAAATCAGCCTGTTTCATTGTCACCACACGCCAGGCTATGAGCGCTGGCTCAACAGCAACGGGCTGGTCGCTCAAGACCTGGCGACATTGGATGACTGGTCAAGACTACCTCCGATTTTCGCTCACTATTTCAAACGTCACCTGTTGTTCGGCCCTACGGGCGAAGGCGCGCTGGAGCTGACATCGTCCGGCACCAGCGGCCAGAAAAGTCGCCTGCGCTATGACCAGCGCAGCATGGCGGCCGCCCAGGGCATGGTGAGCCACATTTTTCGCCATTACGGCTGGGACACTCCGGACAGTCCCTGCAACTACTTGCTACTGAGCTATGAACCCAAGGCTGCGATCACCTTGGGCACTGCCTACACCGACCACTTTCTGTGCAGCTATGCGCCGGTCAACCGCATCGCTTATGGATTGCGCCTGACGGGCAACGGTCACGCGTTCGATGTTTTTGGGGTGATCCGCGCCTTGCAGGAATTCGCCGAAGAAGGATTGCCGGTGCGCATTCTCGGCTTCCCGGCGTTCCTCTCCCACGCGTTGCAGCACATGGAAGACACCGGCGTCGCGGATCTGAAGCTAGCGGCCGAGTCCCTGGTGTTTCTCGGGGGTGGTTGGAAAACCCAGGCCGCACAGGAAATTCCTTTATCGCAGTTGTATCAACGCATCCACCGCCAATTGGGCATCGACCTGTCCCGCTGCCGGGACGGTTACGGCGCTGTCGAGCATGCCGTGCCCTACATCCAGTGTGCTCGGCAGCATTTCCATGTGCCGGTGTATTCGAAGGTCTTCGTGCGCAACCCATCCAGTTTCACTGTTCAACCCTACGGTCAGCGCGGCTTGTTGGAGTTCGTGTCGCCGTACATTTCGTCCAGCCCCGCGCACGCCGTTGTCATGGGCGACCTGGCGACGCTGCACCCCGCTGCCAGCTGCGGATGCGGCTTGCAGACCGACTGGTTTGAACTGCATGGACGCGCCGGCACGACCGCCAGCCGAAGCTGCGCAATGGCCGCGTCTGAACTGATTGAAGGAGCCTGACATGTACTTGATCAATGGTGAACTGCGGGACGATATCACCCTCGAGACAGCCCTCGATCAACTGTATCCACAATTGCCACAGCGGTTGAATGCACCGATCGACAGCGACACCGTCATCGACGCAGCGGCCCGATTTGCCCTGCAATTGCAAGCTGGCCGACTGGATGTGCCCCTCGACAACGATCAACGATTGGGGCTTGTCGACTTCTGCCAACGCAGCCACCTCACCACCAAGCTTGAACGTGAGTTGGGTGTGCAACCGCGTTCGTTACGGCGTATTGATTACCGGCAAGCCTGTTTTGAAAGCTGGCATCCGCTGGGGCTGGTGGTGCACATCACGCCGGGCAATGCGCCGATGCTGGCGTTCTGCGCGGTCCTGGAAAGCCTGTTGGCCGGCAACATCAACTGGCTGCGCCCCAGCTCCAGCGATCAAGGATTGACCGCCCGGTTACTCGCCGCGCTGGTGCATTGCGACACCAGTGGCCAGTTGGCTGATTTCATCGCGGTGCTGCCGGTCAGCACGGCTCAGATAGCGCAACTCTGCACCCGCGCCGATGGCGTCGCCGCCTGGGGTGGTGAAAACGCGCTAAAAGCGATTCGTCAGCAGATCCCGGCCGGGTGTCGCTGGATCGATTGGGGCCACAGGATCAGCTTCGCTTATCTGTCGCCCGAGGCGGCGAGCGATTCGGCGCTGGACGCGCTGGTGGATGAAGTGTGCAGTCTGGATCAGCAAGCTTGCTCCAGCCCGCAATGGCTGCTGGTAGACAGCAACGATCCGGCGATTTTGCTGGACCTGGGTGAACGTCTGGCCAAAGCCTTTACACGTCGTTCCTCACATTGGCCGGCGCTGGTTCCTACCGACCAGGAGGCTTCGGAAATCACCACCCGTACCGCGATGGCGAGGCTGGAGCACTGCTTTGCGCAGCAGACTGGTCAGGTCTGGACCGGCCCGGGATGGAGGGTCATCTGGGATCACCATCAGACGCTCGCGCCCTCGCCGCTGTTTCGTACACTGCTGCTCAAACCGGTGCCGCAACACTTGATCGCCGAGACGCTATTGCCTTGGCGCACCGTCCTGCAAAGCTGCGTGTTGATGTGTTCTGCGGTGCATACACCCGGGTTGGTGTGCTCGCTGGTCAATGCCGGCGTTACGCGTATTGCCCCGTGCGGGCTGATTCATGACGGCTACCCTGGGGAACCCCATGACGGCGTCTACGCGCTGTCGCGCTTCAGTCGCCGCCTCTCGGTGAGTCTGTCGCCTGAGGCCGTGCCTGGCCGGGCAACACTCGACGCGCTGCCAACCGCTGCGGATACACGCCATGAGCCGATCATGGACAAAAACACATTCATGACCCAGCCGATCAACGCCATGGCCCAGCTGTTTTTCCGCTCTGGGGGCAGCAGCGGCACACCAGCCCTGGCCGGGTTCAGCTATCAGGACTTTCAACGGCAGATGCGCGCGGCGGCAGACGGCCTGTTCGCCGCCGGTCTCGACCCGTCAACGGATCGGGTGATGAACCTGTTTTACGGCGGGAGCCTGTATGGGGGATTCTCCAGCTTCACCAAGGTTCTGGAATTGATGGGCGTTACACATTTCCCCATGGGGGCGCCGCACGATGATGACTTCAGCGAAATGGCCCGAATGATCGTGGATCATCGCATCACCGTGCTGATCGGCATGCCGAGTACGTTACATCGCTTGTTTTTCAACGAACAAAGCCAGCTTCGCGCGTACTCGGGCATCAGCAAAGTGTTCCTCGGCGGCGAGCACCCTGGCCAGGCCAGCCTGCGCCTGATGGAAAGCTGCGGAGTCTCGACGATTCGCTCCGCGATTTATGGCTCGGTCGATGCCGGTCCGCTGGGGCATGCCTGCTCGGCAACGGCAGACGGCGTCTTTCATTTGATGTGCGATACCCAGCATCTGGAAATCGTGCATCTCGAACACGATTCTCCGGTGCAAGCCGATGAGATCGGCCGGCTGCTGTTCACCTCTCGGGCCCGGCAAGGCCAGGCCGTGCGCCGGTATGACGTGGGGGACACCGGTCGCTGGATATCCGGAGCCTGCCCTTGCGGGCTCGACTCACCGCGATTCGAATTGCTGCAGCGCCACGGCAAGCTGATACGGATGGGCACGGAATTCATTTCACCGTCGGCGCTGCAGGACAGCCTCGGCCTGCCCGTTCAACTTGTGCTGGACCACGCCTGCGATGGCAGCGAGCGGTTGAAGGTTTTAGTGAACCTGGAGGCCGAAAAGGCGTATGAAAAGTTATTGACCCACGCCGCACTGACCAATGCCGTGAGTGCCGCGCTGATCACGGTAGAAGTTCACGAGTGTGCTGAATCCGAATTCACCAAAAACAAACACAGCGGAAAAACGCCGTTGGTTATCGACAACAGACATTAAACATCTCGTTTGTCTTTTAATCTCACAACGCCTGATAAAAAAAAGAGAACCCAGTGAAAATAACTTATTCGCTTGAACAACTCTTGCCTTATATAAGGCAACACTCAAACTTCTATCGCAAACACCTGCAACACTTACCGGCAGAAGGTATTACTTTAAAAGACCTGCCGCTGACCAATGTGGCCGACTATTGGGCTGACAGTAACGACCTGAATCATTGGCCTGTGCTGACCGGCAACATCGAAGACGCGCTGGTGTTTAAAACCGGCGGATCCACCAGTCAGGGCAAACTGACGGTTTACTCGACCCGCGAGTGGCAAGCCTTGGTCAGTACGTTTGGAAACAGTGTTTCCTCTCAACTGAAGGACGGTGACAGGGTCGCCAACCTGTTCTTTTCCGGCGATCTCTACGCCAGTTTTCTGTTCATCCACGACTCGCTGGCGCACGTCAAAAGGTCCATCTGTGAGTTTCCGTTCACCGGCGAAGTCAGCATGGATGTCCTGGCGGATGCGCTGGATCAGCACCGGATCAACGTGCTGGTGGGTGTGCCGGCGCAGTTGTTGAAATTCGCCGCGTACCTGAATCAGCATCAGCGGGTGCTGTGTGGGGTTGATACGTTGCTGTACGGCGGCGAAAGCCTGTTCGGCCCGCAGTTGGCCATCCTCACCCAGGTATTTCCCAACGTGCGCATCGCCTCAATCGGCTACGCCAGTGTCGATGCGGGCCTGATCGGCGCGACAAGCCGCGACTGCGCCTTGGGCGAGCATCGGGTATTTGAACCCCAGACCCTGCTGGAAATCGTCGACGAACTGACCGGTGAAGTCATTGAACAATGCGACCACACCGGATTATTGCTGGTGACCAACCTGACCCGCCAACTCATGCCGCTGCTGCGTTATCCGGTAGGCGACCGCGCCTGCTGGCGTGAGCCCGCCAACACCCCGATGCGCAAATTCGCCCTCAAGGGGCGTAGCGCCCATAGTCAGCGGGTTCGTGTGGGGTCGGCGTCGTTGTTGATCGACGAAATGCGACAGATCGTCCAGCGCGTTGCTGGCACCGACCAATGGCAATTGCGCATCGAACATGACGGCTACAAGGACATCGTCAGTGTGACATGGGTGCCTGACGCAAACGCCGTGGCCACCGCCCCACGATGCCTGGCATTGTATGAAGCGCTTATGGCCCATTACCCCGCGCTCGATCATCTGAATCGCGAAGGGCTGCTGGAGTTGCGAGTGCTGTCCTGCAACGTCACCGACCTGAAGCTTCACCCTCGTTCCGGCAAACAGATGCGGGTCCTGGATTTGCGCCCCTATGACGCGCCATCGCTGGAGACTGCGTGATGTCTCATCTGATTTTTCGACGCTACCGCCCTTCCGATGCCCGTGCCGTGAGCCAGTTGTTTCGCGAGGTTTATGGCGATCATTACGTTCAACCGGATGTTTACCTGCCGCACATGATCAGCCAGCACACCGCCGAGGGTCGCTGGAAATCGATGCTGGCGGTGGATGATGTACGCGTTCTGGGGCATGCCGCGTTATGCCACGAATCGTCCCCGCAGAGCGCGGAACTGGCTCTCAGCGTGGTGCATCCCGCGGCGCAGGGGCAAAGTATCGCGACACGCCTGGGCCGGGAGTTACTGTTGCAGGCCGGGGCACTGGGCTTTAAGAGCGTCCTGATCAAGCAAGTGACCCACCATCCGTACACGCAACGCATGGCCGCAAACATCGGTTTCCACAGCACGGGAGTGCTGCCCGACTACGTTCCTTCGCCCTTCGCCGAACCACACCCGGAAACCATTGTGATGGGCTGCCACGTGGTCGAAGGGCAGGCGCGTCCTCTTCCCGACATTCCCTGGCCCGAACGCTACCGGGGGTTTATGCAGCACCTGAGTTCGCTGTTCGGAACCCATCCAGAAATGCCCCCACAACCTTCGATACCCTTGCAGATCAAGCAGCACCATCACCGCTTCGACATGGTCATTCACCGTCTGACCAAACGTCTGCTCGACCAGATCCGGCAATTGCCCGGTCACTGGATGATCTCGACCCGACTTGCGTTGTCGCGACACTTCGCCGAAGACTTGCGCAGTTTGACGACGCTTGGCTTCTCGTTTACCGGGTTGATGCCCGCTCCCGGCAGTCATGGATGGTTTGCCCTCTTTCATCGAGGGGCGCGGCCTCGGTCCCTCAATCTGCATTGCCCCTACATGCAACAGTTGCACGACGATTTGCAGCAAAACACCGAAGCACTGGGCAGCGCTCGCTCAGCCGCTTGAGTCTTTTCGGTAAAACTCATTGCCCGGCTGCGCGCAAAGCTCCACCAGCCAGTCGACAAACACCCTCACCCGCCGGGACAACTGGCGGTGTGGAGGATAGAGCGCCGTCAACGGCATCCCGGGGGGCGGCGTCGCTTTCAATACTTCACACAAACGCCCTTCCTTCAATTGGCGGGCGACATGGTAGTACGGCGTCTGGATCAGTCCGTAACCCGCCTCACAAGCAGCCAGGTACCCGTCGGCACTGTTGACCGACACGTGCTTGGGCAGGTCAATCAACCGGAGTTGATCATCGACCATGAATTCCAGCCCGAACCGCTTGCCGGTGGTGCCGGAGAAATACTCCACCATCTGATGGCCCTCAAGGTCAGCCAGATTGTGCGGGGTTCCATGGCGCGCCAGGTACTCGGCGCTGGCGCAGGTGATCTGGTCGAGCATGACCAGCGGCCGCGCCACCAGTGACTCATCCAGCGCCGCCCCGCCGCGCAGCACACAATCGACGCCTTCACGAATCAGGTCGACAGGTCGGTCATTCAAACCGATTTCCAGTTCGATCAACGGATAGCGGCGGGTGAACTGCGGCAATGCCGGAATCACGATCAGGCGCCCGATCCCGGACGGCATGTCCACTCGCAGCAAGCCTTTGGGGTTGTGGCGGGCGGCGGAAAACACCGCTTCGGTTTCCTCCAGATCGGCCAGCAACCGCACGCAACGGGGGTAATAGGCTGCGCCGTCGAGGGTCAGGCTGATCTGCCGCGTGGTCCGTTGCAGCAGTTGCACGCCAAGGTGAGCCTCAAGTTGCTTGATCAGGATGGTCACCGACGCGCGGGGCAATTGCAGGCTGTCCGCGGCTTTGGCAAAGCCGCCCAGCTCGACGATTCGGGTGAACACGCGCATGGCGTTAAAACGGTCCATTGTCAGGCGATCCGGTTGATTATTTAGAAATTGCGAACAGTGATAGCAGTTGTAGCCGGTTTATCTTGTTTCTGTCGAGGTCAACACTGGAGGCTTACACCACAGGGAGTTCATTTCATGCAAACACGTCAATTGGGCAAAAACGGCCCACAGGTTTCTGCCATCGGTTTGGGCTGCATGGGCATGACCGATTTCTATACGACCGGTGTCGATACCCGTGAAGCCACCGCCACCCTGCATCGGGCGCTGGAGTTGGGGATCAACCTGCTCGACACCGCAGACATGTACGGCCCGCACACCAACGAAGAGTTGATCGGCAAGGCCATCGTCGGCAAACGCGAGCAGGTGTTCCTGGCCAGCAAGTTCGGCATTGTCCGCGATCCGTCCAATCCCGGCGCCCGGGGCGTCAACGGCCGACCGGACTACATTCGCACGTCTATCGACGGCACGCTCAAACGACTGGGCGTTGAAACCCTGGATTTGTACTACCAGCACCGGATCGATCCGCAGGTGGCCATTGAGGAAACCGTCGGCGCCATGGCCGAGTTGGTCAAAGTCGGCAAGGTGCGTTATCTGGGCTTGAGTGAGGCGTCAGTGGCCACGCTGGAACGGGCACACAAGGTTCATCCGATCAGCGCCCTGCAAAGTGAGTATTCGCTGTGGAGCCGTGACCAGGAAGAGAACGGTTGCCTGGCTGCGTGCCAGCGTCTGGGCATTGCGTTCGTCCCTTACAGCCCATTGGGTCGTGGCTTTCTGACGGGGGCACTGAAAAGCCCGGATGACTTTGCCGCCGACGATTACCGGCGCTTCAGCCCGCGCTTTGAAGGGGAAAATTTCGCGAAAAACCTGTTGCTGGTGCAGCAGGTACAAGCCTTGGCAGCCGACAAAGGGGTGACGGCGGGCCAATTGGCGCTAGCCTGGGTGCTGGCGCAAGGTGACTACCTGATACCGATTCCCGGGACCAAACAGCGTAAATACCTTGAAGAAAACGTTGGCGCACTGGAGGTGAAACTCAGCGACCACGACTTGCATGCCCTGGAAGCGATTTTCCCGGCCAATGCCACCGCAGGCTTGCGCTATCCAGAGGAAGTCATGAAATTACTTGATCGGTAACCAACGGCAGGCCCATTCGGTCTGAGTGGGCCGGCACTGCGAACATCAAGCCTTGGATCTGACGCCACCGTCGGTAGCAGGCACCGTTGTACCGTTGCCCTTGCCGTAAGCCTGCAGGTTCTGCAGCACATAAATCGCCGTCTTGTATTCCGGAATCAGGCCGGCGGCGTATCTGTCGCCCTTGATGCTGTTGTTCTGGATGGTGTCCAGTTGCGTAGCGAAATACTCCAGCGCATTGAATTTTGCATCCGGGTCTTTCTGAATACCAAACCGGTCGAATTTGTCACCGGCGTTCATCAACGTCATCGACGTGATATCGGAGATCAATCCCTTGCCTCGCAAAAAGGCGCTGAGATTGCCCAGCTGTTTGGCGGAGACATTTTCCGGGTCAAAGCCTTTCACGTTCCGATGGATTTTCTGCTCATCCATTTTCGCCGTGTTCAGCGCGTTTGGATTGGTCCCCACCAGTGCCAGCATCTGCTTGACCCTGGCGCTGTGGGTGACAGGTTTGCCCCCGCCCGTATCCTGAACCAGCAACCCTGCCTTGGGAGTCCAGGCCCCTGTGTAGCCGATAGTCATGAATGAACTCCCGACTGCGTGACCATAAAAAATTCCTTGTTAAGTCCAGTTTTAGAGCCGCCGAGTATCGGCCTGGCAACTAGCCATACCAACAACTTTTTTCCAGTTTTTACAATTTCTGTACATGTTAGATACAAAGCACCAAGCGCCTTGTTTCATTGGTCTACACATTCTTTTCAAAAGAGGTCTAGCCAACTAATCAGCCTCTTGTACGTCTTGGTTAGTTTATTTGTATCAACATCGACACTGTCCGGCCCCTGACCGCTCGTCACCCTGCCCCTTTCTAGCACGCTCGTACCTAAAGCTCGTCCCTTGCAAGCCGATAGCTCTTCGAAGCGCCGATTTTCATTCCGAAAACCACAATAAGAACGCTGCACAAGGACCGGTCCCATGCCCGCATTCCGCACCATCCAGGCTCGTTACACGCTGTTTCTGGTCCTGTTCATCCTGCTGTTGTTCGTCCTCACGGTGGTCGGCATCAGCCAGTTGGTCGCCCCCAAGCTTCGTCACACCGAAGAACAGGTGGCCCTCAACCGCATCGCCGAAGTGGCCGAGCAAATCCAGGGCGAACTGAACAAGGTTCAGGCGCAACAGCGCAGCATCACCCAGACCATTCCGTTGCTCGACAGCGCCGCCATCGACACGGTGCTGCCAGGCCTGGTCGATCAATACGGCGAGTTGAAAGTGTTCGGAGGCGGTATCTGGCCGTTACCCGGCCAGCGTGAGGCCGGGCGTAACAAGTTCAGCACCTTCTGGCACCGCGACGCCTCGGGCAAGCTGGCGGTCAATACGTTCTGGAACAGTGACGCCGCTCCCAACTATTACGACCAGACCTGGTACAAGGGCGGCATGCAAACCCCGCGCGGCCAATGCGCCTGGGCCGCGGCCTATAAAGATGACGCCAGCGCCGAGCCACGGACCAACTGCGCCATGGCCATTCAGAAAAATGGCGCGGCGTATGGCGTCTCGACTATCGACGTGACGCTGGGCTTCTTCAATGACTTGATCGCCCGCAAGGAAAAAGACCTCGGCGCCGAAATGCTGATCGTCGAAGCCGACGGCAAGATCATCAGCAACAGCTCGCGGATCAGTGGGCCAATCGTGCTGAAGAACATCAGTTAGCTGGCCGGCAACTCGCCGTTCGCCAGTCAAGTGAAGGCCGGCCTGCAAAACCGTGATCAGTCGCAGCGGGTCGAGTTCGACAACAACGGTGAAGCCAACACCTTCTTCATGCGCCCGATCGAAGGCACCCCGTGGTTCCTCGCCACGGCCCTGCCGACCTCGCTGATCACCGCCCAGCGTGACGATGTGCTCAGTACCTTGAGCCTGCTGCAAATCCCGATGGTGATTCTGCTGGTGTTGCTGCAGATCTATGCGATTCGCCAACTGATCCAGCGGATGAAAATCCTCAAAGCCAACATTGATGCCCTGTCCGCGGGCGATGCCGACCTGACCAAGCGCATCACTATCCGCGCCGAAGACGAACTGGGCGCCATCGGGCACTCGGTCAACGCCTTCATCATTTATTTGCAGAACATGATCGGCGAAGTCACCCAGGCCACCGGTGCCATGGCCTCCAGTCTGGACAACCTGCAGCGGACTTCCGCCCACACCAGTCAGATTCTGGTGCGCCATGCGTCTGAAACGGATCAGACGGTCACGGCGATTACCGAGATGAGTTCGACCGCCGAAAGCGTCGCGCAGAATGCCGCTGAAACGGCGGCCTTCACCCAGCGCGCCAACGAGAACGCCGATCGTTCACGGGTCGTGGTCGGTGAAGCGTCCAGCAGCGTGATCGCCTTGATCGACGAAGTGGCGAGCGCCACCCATAAAGTCGAAAGCATGCAGGAAGACGCGCAACGCATCACCGAAATCCTCGGGGTGATTGGCGCGATTGCCGGGCAGACCAACTTACTGGCGCTCAACGCCGCGATCGAAGCGGCCCGGGCCGGTGAGCAAGGTCGCGGTTTCGCGGTCGTCGCCGATGAAGTCCGCGCCCTCGCCGCCCGCACGCAAGCCAGCACTTCGCAAATCAATGAAATGCTCAAGCGCCTGACCCAAGGCGTGAGTTCGTCTGTAACTGCGATGGAAAATACCCAGGCCAGTTGCCAGTCTGCCGCCGACGCCACGGCGCGGGTCAACACGGGCCTGGATGAAATGGCCGGCTCGGTCAGCCACATCAACAGCCTGAGTACGCAGATCGCCACCGCCGCCGAGCAGCAAAGCGCGGTGACCGAAGAGATCAACCGCAGCATGGTGCAGATCCGTCACATGGTGGATGAGCTGGTGAAAAGCGGCCAGGCCAGCGAACTTAATACCCAACAACTGCTGCAAGCCAACGCGCGTGTCAGCTCGATCATGGGGCGATTCAAGGTTCGTTGATCGCTGCTGAATTACACATGCTCCCTGGGCCGGGGAGTTGGGTCTGGTGAGGATCTTTGTGGCGAGGGGGCGTGCCCCCTCGCCACGACAGCTTGGCGTACCTGTATTACTTCGAAACAACCTCGTATCTCTTCCCGGCAAAAAATGGTCAAAATGCATCTTTTTGGCCGCAACCCGAGACGAGATCCCCCATGCGAATCCACCTGCGTCTGGTCGCCCTGAGCGCCCTTTTTATCTCCTCCATGGCCCAGGCCGCCGACCTGGTCCCGATCGAAGTCCACCGTGACGCCAACTGCGGCTGCTGCAAAAAATGGATCAGCCACCTCGAGGCCAACGGCTTCAAGGTTGAAGACCACGTCGAATCCAACATGAGCGAATTCAAGCAGCAGCACGGCGTGCCTCCACGCCTGGCGTCCTGCCACACCGGCCTGATCAACGGCAAATTCGTCGAAGGCCATGTGCCTGCGGATCAAGTCCTGGCCTTGAGCAAACGCAATGACCTGCTGGGTGTTGCGGCACCGGGCATGCCTATGGGTTCGCCGGGCATGGAAATGGACGGCATGAGCGATGCCTATCAAGTGATCGGCCTGAAAAAGGACGGCACTGATGTGGTGGTGGCGGACTACCCGGCCCATTGATGGGTGGCGCCTACATCGGGCTGTTCTTCGCGGCGTTCGGTGCCGCGACCTTGCTGCCGTTGCAGTCCGAAGCGCTGCTCGTGGGGCTGTTGCTCAGCGAACAGTATTGGCTATGGTTGCTGCTGGCCGTCGCGACGCTGGGTAATGTCCTCGGTTCGGTGGTGAATTGGTGGCTCGGCTGTCGCATCGAGCGGTTTCGCGACCGGCGCTGGTTTCCGGTCAGCCCGCGCCATCTGGAGCAGGCCCGAAAACACTATCAACGCTATGGTCATTGGTCATTGCTGCTGAGTTGGGTGCCAATCATCGGTGACCCGCTGACGTTGGTGGCCGGCGTCATGCGCGAGCCGCTTGGGCGGTTCCTGCTGATCGTGACGCTCGCCAAAGGTGCTCGTTATGGCGTGCTGGCCCTGGCCACGCTCGGCTGGATCGGTTGAACGATCGGCGGCGGCGATTGCCTGTCTTTAATGTCGCCCTAATCATGCCGATCCAGCATCGGCGGGTTTTCTATGGAGTTCACCCATGTCCCTTCCCCTCTCCCGTTGGCTGCCCGGCCTGTTTCTGACCGCTGCACTGCCTGTTCTGGCTCACGCCGAAGGCCCGGAATACGGGCCGGAACTGCAAGGGTTCGAGTACCCGTATACGGTCAAGCACTTCTCGTTCGAGTCCCAAGGCAAATCCTTGCAGATGGGTTACATGGACGTCGCCGCCCACGGCAAGGCCAACGGGCGCAGCGTGGTGTTGATGCATGGCAAAAACTTCTGCGGCGCCACTTGGGACAGTTCGATCAAAGCCCTGAGCGAAGCCGGTTACCGGGTGATTGCGCCGGACCAGATTGGTTTCTGCACCTCCAGTAAACCCGACAACTATCAGTACACATTCCAGCAACTGGCGACCAATACCCAGCAACTGCTCAAAGCCCTTGGCATCCAGAAGTCCAGCGTGCTCGGGCACTCCACCGGCGGCATGCTCGCCACACGCTATGCGTTGCAATACCCCGATCAGGTCGAGCAACTGGCGCTGGTCAATCCCATTGGCCTGGAAGACTGGAAAGCCCTTGGCGTGCCCTATCGCACCGTCGATCAATGGTACGAGCGCGAACTCAAGCTCAGCGCCGACGGCATCCGCACCTATGAACGCAACACCTATTACGGTGGCCGCTGGAAGCCTGAATTCGATCGCTGGGTCGATATGCTTGCCGGCTTGAACAAAGGCCCGGGGCACACACAGGTGGCCTGGAACTCGGCGTTGATCTACGACATGATCTTCACCCAGCCGGTGTACTACGAGTTCAAGGACCTGAAGATGCCGACGCTGTTGCTGATCGGCACGTCCGACACCACGGCCATCGGCAGTGACATTGCCTCCCCGGAGGTCAAGGCCAGGCTCGGTCATTACGACGTGCTCGGCAAGCAAGTGGCAAAGTTGATTCCGCAGTCCACACTGGTTGAATTCCCCGGCATGGGCCACGCGCCACAGATGGAAGAACCGGCGCAATTCCACCAGGCATTGCTCGACTGGCTGAACAAAACCAATCCCGTGCGTTAATGAGGTAAGGCTGATGGCGGTGCAGATTGCGGTGATCGATGATTGGCAGGACGTGGCCCGTGACGTGGTCGACTGGTCAGTGCTGCACAGCCTCGGCGAGGTGAGTTTTATCCATGATTACCCCTCCGACAACGCAACCCTGGCGGAGCGCCTGGGTAAATTCGAAGTGATCTGCGTAATGCGCGAACGCACCCGCTTCGATGAAGACCTCCTGCGCCAATTGCCGACACTCAAGCTGCTGGTCACCGGTGGTATGCGTAATGCTGCGCTGGATCTCAAGGCCGCTGCGGCACTGGGTATCCAGGTCAGTGGCACCGACAGCTACAAACACGCCGCTCCAGAACTGACCTGGGCGTTGATAATGGCCGCGACCCGCAATCTCGTGGCCGAAGCCAATGCCTTGCGCGCCGGGAAATGGCAGCAAGGCCTGGGCGGCGACTTGCACGGCAACACACTGGCGATCCTTGGCCTTGGCAGCATCGGCCAACGGGTCGCGCAGTTCGGTCAGGTGTTCGGGATGCGGGTGATCGCGTGGAGCGAAAACCTCACGGCCGAACGTGCCGCTGAAGTGGGCGTGACCTATGTCAGCAAGCAGGAACTGTTCGAGCAGGCCGATGTGCTGTCGGTTCATCTGGTGCTCAGTGATCGCAGCCGCGGATTGGTCGACGCCCAGGCGCTGGACTGGATGAAACCCTCGGCGCTGCTGGTCAACACCGCCCGCGGACCGATTGTCGATGAGGCTGCGCTGATCAAGGCCTTGCAAAAGAATCGACTCGCGGGGGCGGCACTGGATGTGTTCGACATCGAGCCATTGCCGGTGAATCATCCGTTCAGGACGCTGGACAACGTGTTGGCAACGCCGCATGTCGGGTACGTCAGCCAACAGAACTACCATCAGTTCTTTTCGCAAATGATCGAGGACATTCAAGCGTGGTCGGCGGGTGAGCCGATTCGCCTTCTGAGCTAAGACCGAAGCGCCGCTCTCGCACTCGATCGATGTTGGTCAATACTGAACGCGAAAACCACGTATCCTCTGCGCCCGTTTCACGTTCAACCTCGCGAGGGCAGTTTGTCTAAAGGTATCGCTTTATCGGTCTCGGCCTCGGTGCTGTTTGCCGTCATGTATTACTACACCTCGCTGCTCACCCCCTTGAGCGGCGTGGAGATTTTCGGCTGGCGCATGCTGCTGACCGTGCCGTGCATGACCGTGTTCATGATGGTGTCCGGCGAATGGAAACGGGTGGTCGAGATTTTCCGGCGCATCGCAGGGAATCGCAAACTGATCGCCGGCCTGATCGCCTCCTCTGCCCTGCTCGGCGTGCAGCTTTGGCTGTTCATGTGGGCGCCGCTCAACGGCTACAGCCTGGATGTGTCGCTCGGCTATTTCCTGTTGCCGCTGACCATGGTCCTGACCGGGCGGATCGCCTATGGCGAGCGCCTCTCGTATCTGCAAAAAATCGCCGTGGTGCTGGCCTGCCTTGGGGTGATCAACGAGGTGTATCAGGTCGGTGGTTTTTCCTGGGCAACCTTGCTGGTCTGCATCGGCTATCCCTTGTATTTCATCCTGCGCAAGCGCCTGGCCGCCGACAACCTTGGCGGTTTATGGCTGGACATGGCGTTGACGCTGCCGGTGGCATTCTGGTTCGTGCAGAGTGGCGAACAGGGTTTCGGCGTGTTTGATCAACACCCGTGGTTGTCGCTGCTAATCCCGATACTCGGAGTGATCAGCGCGTCGGCGCTGGTGGTCTACATCATCGCCAGCCGGTTGTTGCCGTTCAGTCTGTTCGGGCTGTTGAGTTATGTAGAGCCGGTGTTGCTGCTGGGCGTTGCATTGCTGCTTGGGGAAAGCATCAAGCCCGGGGAATGGTTGACTTATATTCCGATCTGGCTGGCGGTGGTAGTGCTGGTGTTTGAAGGGTTCAAGCACCTGGTTCGGCATCGCAAACCTTAAGCCCTACACAAAACCAAATGCAGGAGTGAGCCTGCCCGCGATAGCTATCTGCCAGTCAACAATGATGTTGAATTTGACGACGCTATCGCGAGCAGGCTCACTCCTGCAGTTTTAACGGTGAAGCGGCTTAATCGGTGGCGAGTACACCGCGGCGAACCTGATCACGCTCGATCGATTCGAACAGTGCCTTGAAGTTGCCTTCGCCGAAACCGTCGTCGCCTTTACGCTGGATGAATTCGAAGAACACCGGCCCCATCAGGGTTTCCGAGAAAATCTGCAGCAACAGACGCTTGTCGCCCGACTCGGACGAACCGTCCAGCAGGATCCCACGCGATTGCAGCTGATCGACCGGCTCGCCGTGGTTCGGCAGGCGGCCTTCGAGCATTTCGTAGTAGGTTTCCGGTGGCGCGGTCATGAAGCGCATGCCGATGCTTTTCAGGTGATCCCAGGTCTTGATCAGGTCATCGCTGAGGAAGGCCACGTGCTGAATGCCCTCACCGTTGAACTGCATCAGGAACTCTTCGATCTGCCCGGCGCCCTTGGACGATTCTTCGTTCAGCGGGATGCGGATCATCCCGTCCGGCGCGGTCATGGCCTTGGAGGTCAGGCCGGTGTATTCGCCCTTGATGTCGAAGTAACGGATCTCACGGAAGTTGAACAGCTTCTCGTAAAAGTTGGCCCAATACGCCATGCGACCGCGATACACGTTGTGGGTCAGGTGATCGATGATTTTCAGACCGGCGCCGACCGGGTTGCGGTCAACACCTTCGATGAACACGAAGTCGATGTCGTAGATCGAGCTGCCTTCACCAAAACGGTCGATCAGGTACAGCGGCGCGCCGCCAATGCCTTTGATCGCCGGCAGGTTCAGTTCCATCGGCCCGGTTTCGATGTGGATCGGCTGGGCGCCGATTTCCAGCGCGCGCTTGTAGGCCAGTTGCGAATCCTTGACGCGGAACGCCATGCCGCACACCGATGGGCCGTGCTCGGCCGCGAAGTACGAAGCAACGCTGTGCGGTTCGTTGTTGAGGATCAGGTTGATCTGGCCCTGGCGATACAGGTGCACGTCTTTGGAGCGGTGGGTCGCGACCTTGGTGAAGCCCATGATCTCGAAGATCGGCTCCAGGGTGTTCGGGGTCGGCGATGCGAACTCGATGAACTCAAAGCCCATCAGGCCCATTGGGTTTTCGTATAAATCTGCCATTTTGGCGCCTCATCATTTTTTAGAATTAACGGAACGTTAGTTGCTAAGAATGCTGAAGCCGGCGGGTGGCGCGCAGGAGATGCCCCGCACGCTGCGGGCGAGGAAGTCACCGTAGATCAATTGAAACCCAAAACTTTTCATTGTCGACCCAAGGCTGATGCGGGCGAGGCTTCTGCTGGCAGAAGACGATTATTATTGTATGCGTAACCCGATTCTACACAGCGTAAATAGGTTTGTCCGCCTTCTGTATCAAATCCCCTTTTTCCCTGCTCGCGCAAGGGGTTTGTTGCACAGGAAAATCCCCGCGAGAATCAGCCCGCCTCCCAGGCACATCGTCAGCGTCAACTGCTCGCCCAACAGTAACGCGCCGAGGATCACCGCCGTCAGCGGATTCAGGGCAATGAACACCCCCGAACGTGTCGCGCCGATTTGGCGAATGCCATCGTAATAGCCGATGTAGGCCAGCGCCGAGCCCAATACACCCAGGTACATCAGGCTCATCCATTGCTGCGGACCGAGGCTCATGAGCGCGCTAACACTCAGTTCACCCCGTATCGCACTTGCCACCCACAGCATCAGGGTGCCGAGCAGAATCGAATACGCCACCGTCTGCACCGGCCCCAGCGAGTGGTTCAGTTCTTTGGAGAACAGCGAGTAAATCCCCCAGCCGAGCACGCAGCCGAAAATCAGCAGGTCACCGATCCACGCGTCGGCGTTGTCGACCAGTAAATGCGGGTTGCGACTGACGATCACCAGACTTGCCCCGGCGATACAGATCGCGATCCCGATAACCTTCGCCCGACTCAAGCGCTCCTTGAACAGCAGCCACGACGCCAGTCCGATCACGGCGGGGTTCAGCGCCACAATCAATGACGCTCGCGATGCATTGATGTAATGCAGTCCATAAAAGAAGCACAGGTTGTAGAAGAAGATGCCGAAGAACCCCAGCAGCGCCAGTTGCAGCCACTGCCCGGGGCTCGGCTTCGCCAGTGGTACGCGGGCTAGCAGCAAAAACAGCAGCAATGCCACGCTGGCCAGGAGGAATCTGAGGCTGGCGGCGAACAATGGGCTGAGGCTGTCCGCGAGAAACCGGCCAGCCACGAACGTCCCGCCCCAGATCATGGTGACGGCGGCGAGTTTCAAATAAACCGGCACATCCGATGAGGTTGTTTGCGCGTAAGCATTCATGAGGTGCAAGGACTTCAGTCAGGGAAGATGACGTATCATTTGACTAATGCATGATCATCGTAAAATGAGTAAAGACTCATGACCTTGACACAACTCGAGATTTTTTCGCTGGTCGCCGAACTGCGCGGGTTCACGGCGGCGGCCAATCGGCTGGGGATCTCCCAATCGGCGGTGTCGCATGCCTTGAAGTCGCTGGAACAGGAATTGGGTGTGGAGTTGTTCCGGCGCCACCAGTCCCAAGTCGAGCCGAGCGACATCGGTCTACAGCTCTTGTCGCGCGCCCGGGCCATGCTCGGGTTGGCCGACACCTTGCGCCAGGAAGCCGCCGACGCTCGCGGGATGAAGCGCGGCACCCTGCGCATCGGCTCGTTCGGCCCCACCTCATCGATCAAACTGCTGCCACAGATCCTGGCGCACTACCGCGCCGCTCACCCCGGTATCGAAGTGCACATCGACGAGGGTCCGGACCGGCAGATTATCCAGTGGCTGGAAGAACGACGAATCGATATCGGTTTCGTGGTGCTGCCCGAAGATCGCTTCGATACCTTCAGGCTGATCGAAGACCGGATGGTCGCGCTGCTGCCCTCCGATCACCCGCTGACCGGTCGCGACAGCCTGAGTTTGAGCGACTTGTGTCACGACCCGTTCGTGCTGACCGAAGCCGGGTCTTCGGAGCTGGTTTCACGGCTGTTCACGGCTGCCCGGCTGACACCGAACATCCGTTATCGCTGCTCGCAGCTGCTCAGCACCCTCGACACGGTAGGCCGAGGCGATGCCGTGACCGTGGTCGCCGAAGGTTCGTTGCCCGACGACAACGACAGCCGCTACGTGAAAAAACCGCTGTCTCCATCCGTCAATCGGCAGGTGGGCCTGGCAGTGCTCGACCAACGTCAATCGTCGCCCGCAACGCTGGCGTTTATCCAAATGGCTACAAACCTTGACTATCGTTGACCGGCATAAGTACCGACAGCCATCTATCATGCCCACTACCTGAACTCTTTTTTGGGAGGCGTGCCGTTGTCCTCCCTGCATTTGAGAGCCGTATCCCTTCGTCACAGGCTTTGTGAATGCCACTAAACGCCAAGACCCACAAACGCGGCAAACGAATGGCTGTGACCGTTTTGAGCGGGGTACTCCCGGTGCTGTTGGGGGTTGTCATTCTCTATATGCAGGCCGAGCGTGCGCTCAAGCAGAGCACCGAGCTGACGGCCGAAGAAGCCATCCGCCAATTCGAACTGATGCTCGACCGTAACGCCCAGGCGGCACGAGAACTGCTGCCGCTGGCCGGCCAAAACTGCAAAGACGTCAAATTGGCCCTGCGTGAACAGGTCACCCGCGGTCCATTCGTGCGCGCGACGAATCTGGTGTGGGACGACAGCATTTATTGCAGTTCTTTGTTCGGTGACTACCACGAAAAGCTCAGTGCCGGCGACTACTCCAAAGGCCGGTTGCTACTGATGAAAGGCAACCTGGTCACGCCTGACACTGCGATACTGGTGTATCGACTGGGCGAAGGAAAACAGGGAGCTTTAAGTACGCTGGACGGTTATCACCTGAGCAACGTGCTGCGCATGATTGGTCGCAAGACGATCCTGTTGCTGCAAGTCGGTCCCAACTGGGGGGCGTGCCGAGATAAGCCAAAAATTAGGACATTCGTTCTGTAAGTAACTGTTTTTAAGGGAACTGCTCATGTGCTGCGGAAGGACGGTCGAGAATAGAGGGTGGCCACTTGGGATTCTAACCAGCCCTGCTTACAAACCTTGGCTACGGTTTGCGTCGTAATAACGAGCCAGCCGCATTCTCCTCGAAAGCTCCAGCTTCCTCGATATAGCCGTGTACGGTGCCATCGTGCCGCCAGCCACCCTGTCGTTTGATCTCAAGGAAATCCGCCCCAGCCCGATGCGCACTGGTAGCCAGTCCCCGACGCAGACTGTGGCTGCTCAGTTCGGGCACATACAACAGCCCTGCGGCTTCGGCACGTGCCGTCAGGATGGTATTCACGCTGCCCTCGTGCAGTGCCACCTCGCCGAGTACGCCCCAGCGGCTGATGCGCCGGAACAGTGGCCCCTGAACGATCTGAGCCGCGTCCAACCACCGGCGTAGCGCTGTCGCGGGGCAGCAGATGCTGTCGCCGTATGGGATCGCCTTGTCGAGTCCCTCGCCCTCCTGATCGGTCTTGGAACGGGGCAGCGTGATCCGTAGACCTTCCTGCTCCCACTCGAGGTATTGCATCTCCAGCGTGACCAATTCGCTGCGCCGGAACGCACCAAAATACCCGACCTGGAGCAGTGCACTGTCCCGCAGTGTCGCCAGTCCGTCGAGCGTGTTCAGGTGCACCACGATGCGTTCGAGATCCTCTAGGACCAGGGCCTTGGCTTTTTGTCGAGGCCGCCCGTTCACCCGCTCAATACCGCGCAAGGTTTTGCCCACGGTGGCGCTGGCGGTAGGGTCAGGAAAACCCTGATAACGGTGCCATTGCGACAGCGCCGTGAGGCGCAGGGCCAGGGTGCGCGGGTTCAATACTTCCGCAAAAGACAATAGATAACGAATCAGCGCGGCTTCATCGCACGGCAGCACGCCGCCCCAGGCGAGAAAGTGGCGAATGGCCGAGCGGTAGGTGCGCCGGGTGTTGTCGGTTGTCGCGGCGGCGAGAAAACGCTGATGTTGCTCAGCCAATTGTTCGGGGGTGGTGAGCGTACCGGGGGTACGCGCAAGTACTGTCGGCTCTTCGTGCCGCCTGGTGGGGAGGTTTTCGTCATTATTGCCGGCTGTCATCACGAAGCGCCTGTTTAGGCCATGTGTACCGCAGATTATAGACACAACCCTCGATCGCGATGACTTAACTCACGATAACCGCGCTTATCGTGGGCCAAGCAGCAGTTACTCAAGGTTGAGCTATTCTGTACTTAAATTGCTGTATTACGTTTTCCATAATACGGTACGAAAAAATCCGAGGTGTTCATGGCCCGTTCCGGCGTCCTCTACCTGCATGTTGCCCAGGCGGCCACCCAACTGGTGGCTGCGGGCCACAACCCCACCATTGACAGCATCCGCGTCGCCCTGGGTGGGACGGGCAGCAAAAGCACGATTGCTCCGTTGTTAAAGCGTTGGAAAGCCGCGCATCCCGGCACGCTGGCCCAGGCCGAACTGGGATTGCCCGCGGAGCTGGTCCTGGCGCTGAAAGGACTGTACGAAAAAGTTCAGGCGGAGGCGGCCGTCCAACTCCAGCAGGCCGTAGCGGCTCACCAGGCAGAGGCCGACGCGTTGCAGGAACAGTTGCAGCAGGCATTCGTCGAGCGCGACGCGCAACTCAGCGTTCAGGAGCAGCAGGCCCAGGCACTTGCCGTAGCCACTACGCGCAGCCAGGGGCTGGCTGACACCCTGCAGCGTCAGGAGATCGCCCTGGCCAGCCTGGGCAGTGAAAAGACCGGGCTCGAACAACGTCTGGCTGACCGCGCCGCCGAGGCGGCCGCACTGACCCGGCAACTGCAACAAGCGCGGGAGCAGTTTGAGCACTACCAGGCATCGGTCGCGCAACAACGCAGCGACGAGCGCCAGGCCACTGAGCAACGCCAGCAGCGCCTGGAACACGAATTGGCAGCGCTCCGGCAGCGTCTGCTCGCGCAGCAAACCCGCCTGGGCGAACTGCAGGCGCAGGAACAACGCCTGGTGCAGGACCATGATCGTCTAGAGAGCACCCTGCTCACGACGCAAGCGACGCTCGCGCAGAGTCAGATTGCGCATGAACACGTCTTACTTCAATTCACCGACTTGCAACAGTCGCATCAGGCACTGGAGCAGCGCCATGGCCAAGGTGAGCAGCGTTTGGCTGAGACGCGGACTTACCTGGCCGTCAATGAACGGGAGCGAAGCCTGCTGGCGGAACGCTTAAGCCAAACTGAAAGCCAATTGAGCCAGTTGGCCACAGAAAAGCAGCTTCTCGTGCAAGACAACGCGGTGCTGTCAAGCCAGCTCGCAGAGTCCAGAGCGATGAAGCCGAAGACTTGTTGACCGAAAAAGGCGCCTACCTCAGGCGCCTGAAACCATCCTCCAAACCAAAGGAGCCAAACAGGAGGACAGTGGAGCAATCAACTCTTCAATACACAGCCTGGCTGGAAACCAAGGTCGTAGATGAGGAGAGTCGCCATGCGTAACGCCATTACCTACACCGTCCTTGCTACCTTCATAGCCCTTGGAACTGTTGCCACGGGATTTGCCGAACAGGCCAAAGCCCCCGCCCAAAGCAGTGCCGAGACAAATAAGGGTGAGGACATGCACATGATGGACGGCAACCATATGCCGATGATGGACATGCAGGAAATGTCCAAGATGATGAAAAACTGCAATACAATGATGGAGAACATGAACCAACACATTGGAATGGAGTCCCCGAAGGGCGATAGCAAGGCACAATAGCGATCTGGTTCACGTCGGCCGTCTCCGTCCCTCGCCGGTGTGCGCCCCGACACGGAGGCCGACCTTGCCGCTCCAGGTATCGTTCTCAAAACTGCCGAGGAGCTGCTTCCCCTCATCGACGGCCTTGTAGTAATTCAAACCACCGACCAAGGCGACATCATCTGCAAGCGGGTAGCTCCAGGTAGTGCCGGTATAGTATTGGTTTCAGGCATCCTTGAGACAACTGGTGTAAAGGCTGAAGCCAAGGTTGTCGTTGGGTGTGTAATCACCGCCGACTATCCACGGAGAGCCGACTTCGCCTGCGTAGAAGGTTGCAAAATCATCCCGCATGCTGCTGGAGCTGGGTTGGCTCATCGCGTGCAGGCGTCCGCCCTGTAGCACCAAGCCCTCGACACTGGTGTTGTATGCGGTGACGCCGCGGAAGCTTTCCGGAAGCAGTCGCGAATCGCCGTACTGCACGACAGGCGTGACAGGGAAGACATCGCCTACTTTGATTTCAGTGTCCAGGAAACGGGTCTTTACGGCGCCGCCGAGCTTGGAGTAATTGTCCTCGGCCTGGCCGAGCCCGACTCGAATCGGCCTATGACTCCGTGGGCCCATTCTTCCGAGTAGCCATTTCCTGTACTGCTGGACTGGCCTTTGCGAAAATCACGGTTGAAGTAGAAATTTCGATTGAGGATGCTCAGGCTGCTGCCTTCGATGAATCCCTCGCCTTTTTCCTCGGCGGCCATTGCAGCCTGCGCAGCGCTGATGCTCAAGACGATCTGAGAAAGTCCCAACAGGGCCTTGTTGTTCATAAACGCTCTTGATGTTTTGGCAGATTTTTCATTGTGCGGTTGTGTATATGCCGAAGCGCGCCGGGCATAGCCGGGTGCGCTTCTTACATACTTCCACATGCAAAATAACGTCAGGGTGACGTGAAAATTACTTTTCCGTCAGCAACACGTCAACAATGCTCAGTGCTGGCTCCTGCAATCCGTTCCTGATACGCGGTACTCCAGAATATGCAGGTTTCCGCTCGAATCCTCGTAGGTCATTTGCGCAGGCATCACATCGCAGTTGCCATTGGTCGACGTGACGTGAATGACCTTGGCGATGTCGAGCTTCATGCCATAGCGGTAGTGAGTGACTTCTGGCGGGTTCTTGCCTTGGGCGCTAGCGTATTCGCGCATGGATTGCTCGTTGGCCTGGATCATCTTACCGTACAGGCGATCGGAACTGCCATCGGCCCATACGGTGGATGACAGCAGAGTCGCACTCACTATCAGCAGCAGTCTTAGGTGTTTCATAACGGCGATCTCCTCTCGGGTTTTCGATCCACGATTCAACTCTACCTCCGTAGTTAAGTACGGAATCAAGGAGGGAGGAGATGAAGGTCCTGGTTTATGGCGCCGAGATAAGATGGTAGGGCTTAAGTACACTTTCGTCGGGTAACAGCAGCGCATTACTGCGCCACCGCCCCCAAAGAACCGGGCATGAGAGTCGCGCCTCATCCGGCTCAAGTCTTTCGTCAGCACCATGGTCTAGTACCGGGCAATCAATCCACGTCTATCGCAGCTCGACGTTGGGCAAAGTAAGACGACCACGCAGGATCACAGGGATTGGCCAAGTTACGTAGTGCCGTTTCTCGATCCGGCTTAGGTATGTGCGCCACGTAATCACGCTTGATCGTCTTCACGAAGCTCTCGGCCATGCCGTTGCTCTGCGGGCTGCGAACTGGGGGGTCACCGGCTGCAAGCCGATCTGTCGAGCAAACAGGCACGTCTGGTCGGCGGTGTACGCCGAGCCGTTATCGCTTAGCCATTGCACCGGCGTGGCGGGCAGTTGATCACCGAAGCGCCTCTCCACGCTTTCCAGCATCAAGTCGCGGATATCATCGCCGCTGTACCCGGTCGGGCTCGCGACCTAGCCGATGGCCTCGCGATCACAGCAGTCCAGGGCGAAGGTTACGCTCAATTTGGCTCCGTCCTCGCAGCGGAACTCAAAGCCGTCCGAGCACCAACGCGTATCGCTGGTTTGCACCGCAATACGGCCTTCGTGCCGACGCGGCACGCCGGGCTGTTTTCGTAGACAGATTCAGCAGCGGTTGCAGGTGCTCGCCGCACTGGATCACCCAGCGCGCCAGGGTTTGGCGGGGGATATCGACGCCGTGACGACCGAGGATTTTTTTGAAGCGGTGCAGCGGCAGACCATCGACGTATTTGGTGATCAACAGCATCGCCAGGACGCTAGGACTGGCCATGCTCTTTTCGATCAGTTGAGCCGGTTTGTCGGCGGTGACCGGTGCGGCTTCACAGCCGCGGCAGCCGTAGACCTTGTCCGCTGGTTCCCTTCACAACCACTGGCCAACGCAGAGCGTTTTACCCATGCAGCGAAACGATTAGCGGACAGGAAACGGTCCCGTGGCTCGCACAACAGTCGTGAACCAGTTGCACCAAAACAGACTCGATCCGTCGCAGATCCGCGAGCTTGCCACGCACATCCCCAAGCTTCTGCTCGGCGAGCACGCGCGCTTCATCACAGTGAGCGCCGTCATCGAGCCTCAACAGCCCGGCCACTTCTTCGAGGCTAAAGCCCAGCCGTTGCGCGGACTTTACGAATTTCACCCGGGCGACATCGGGGGTTGGGGAGCAATGGAACTGAAAACCAACGTAAGCCGAATTAGAGTTCGTTTTACTCGTCAGCGACTGCGAATTAACGAACTTTGATTCGTGAGAAAGGTTTATTGCACTGATTTTCGGGTGTTGGTGACCTTTCCTCGCGATAGCGGAAACGGTTTCATAAAACGGTCGTTTTTCGAAACTATCCAGACGTTGCAAGGGTTTGCGGGGCAGCGACTGAGCTTAAGTGCACTTTCTGTTCCGTTGCTCCCCCAACCCCTATTTCCAGCAGCGAGGTGATGAATTCGTTTTGCTGTTGTGCGGCGGCGACAAAAGCAGCCAAAGCCGTGATATTGAAGCGGCTAAAAAACTCGCCAGCGAGTGGAGGTCAGAATGAGCGAAAAAATTTACGACTACGACCCAGCAGCAGCCCTAGACGGCCCTGAAGCAATCGCCGTCTTCATGGCGGAGCCCTGCCATTTCCTCTCAGCGCCATAATCCAGGACCTTCATCTCCTCTCTCCTTGATTCCGTACTTAACTACGGAGGTAGAGTTGAATCGTGGATCGAAAACCCGAGAGGAGATCGCCGTTATGAAACACCTAAGACTGCTGCTGGTAGTGGGTGCGACTCTGCTGTCATCCACCGTATGGGCCGAGGGCGGGAGCGACCGAGCGATTGAGCGAATTGCTGCACGCGAGAGGGCTGAAGCGACCCTGGTGGCGGAAACCGTCAAGGAGATTAAGCAACTGGGCCCCACGGCGGCAGGCCGTAGCGAAGCGCAGCCCGCCTGTCCGCCTGCAAAGTAGAGCCTGTGCTACTCGACCAGATGCAACGTGAGCCCACTCTGCTGAGGCGCGAGGGCAAATAGCAATACCAAACTGTGCCCTTTGCAAGTGCTCCTTTGGCCATTCAGCGGCGCTCATTGAGCGCCGCTTTTTTCTAAGCGCAAGCCGACCAACAGGGGCGCCTTACGCAACGGGAAATCCTCGGTTAACGCCCGAGTTGTCCCCATGCAGCGAAACGATCAGCGGACAGGAAACAGTCCCGTGGCTCGCACAACAGTCGTGAACCAGTTGCTCCAAAACTGACTCGATCCGTCGCAGATCCGCGAGCTTGCCACGCACATCCCCAAGCTTCTGCTCGGCGAGCACACGCGCTTCATCGCAGTGAGCACCGTCATCCAGCCTCAACAGCCCGGCCACTTCATCGAGGCTAAAGCCCAGCCGTTGCGCGGATTTAACGAATTTCACCCGGGCGACATCCGCCTCACCGTAACGGCGAATGCTGCCGTAGGGCTTGTCCGGTTCGGGTAACAGCGCCTTGCGTTGATAGAACCGGATGGTTTCCACGTTGACCCCGGCCGCCTTGGCGAAAGCGCCAATGGTCAGGCTTTCCAAATTGTTTTTCATACCGCTTGATTCCGTACATGACTACGGGACTAACCTTAAACCATCGATCAAATGCTCGAAAGGAGAAATGCATGTCTGAACCATCAAACGGGCGCGCCCCTCTTGTCGCCGGGGGGCTTGCGGCGATTCTCGCCTCGGCTTGCTGTCTCGGGCCGCTGATTCTGATCGCACTGGGATTCAGCGGGGCCTGGATCGGTAACCTGACCGTGCTGGAACCGTACCGCCCGCTCTTCATCGGCGCGGCACTGGTGGCGCTGTTCTTCGCCTACCGGCGCATTTTCCGCCCCGCTCAAGCCTGCGCACCGGGCGAGGTCTGCGCCATCCCTCAGGTACGTACCTCCTACAAGCTGCTGTACTGGCTGGTGGCGGCCTTGGTGCTGGTCGCGCTCGGCTTCCCCTACATCCTTCCCTTGTTCTACTGATCAGGAGTTCACCATGAGAAAACTGCTCGCATCCTTAGCCCTCGCCAGCCTGGTCGCCACACCCGTCTGGGCGGCCACGCAGACCGTCACCCTGGCGGTGCCGGGCATGACCTGCGCCGCCTGCCCGATTACGGTGAAGACGGCGTTGACCAAGGTCGATGGCGTGACCAAGGCTGAGGTGAGTTTCGAGAACCGCGAGGCCATCGTCACCTTCGACGATACCAAGACCAATGCCCTGGCGCTGACTAAGGCGACCGAGGACGCTGGCTATCCGTCCAGCGTCAAGCAATAGGAGGGACTTCCGATGGCAAATCCTCTCAATCTGTTCACGCGGATCGGTGACAAAGCCGGCTCCGTCGGCGTGCTGATTTCTGCCATAGGCTGCGCCATGTGCTTTCCCGCCCTTGCTAGTCTGGGGGCCGCGTTCGGTCTGGGCTTTTTGAGCCAGTGGGAAGGCCTGTTCATCACCACGCTGCTGCCTCTGTTTGCTGGACTGGCTCTGCTCGTCAATGCCCTCGGCTGGCTCAATCATCGGCAGTGGCGACGGACTGCGCTCGGCCTGATCGGTCCTACCCTGGTACTGGCAGCGGTATTTTTTATGCGGGCTTATGGCTGGCGGAGCGGTTGGCTGCTCTATATCGGCCTGGCCCTCATGTTTGGGGTGTCGATATGGGATCTCGTGTCGCCCGCTCATCGCCGTTGTGGGCCGGATGCCTGTCCGACGCCGCCAAACCAGTGAACCTGACAAGAGACGATCTAATGAGTAACGAAATGACCGAACTGAAAATCATTGGTATGACCTGCGCCTCCTGTGTCGTGCATGTGAAAGAGGCCTTGGAGAAGATTCCGGGCGTGCATCGGGCGGATGTTTCCTACGCCAGCGGGAAGGCCGAACTGAAGGTCGACGAGGGCGCAAGCCGTGAGCAGATGCAGGCCGCTGTCGAGGCCCTGGGGTATCGAGCGGCGTTCGAAGACGCCATGGTACAAGCCCGTCCTGGCCTGCTCGATAAGGCACGGGGTTGGTTGAGCAGCACTGACGCCGGGAAAGAGGGCGACAAGCTCCACGTCGCGGTCATCGGCAGTGGTGGCGCCGCCATGGCGGCCGCGCTCAAGGCGGTGGAAGGCGGTGCCCGCGTCACCCTGATCGAGCGCGGCATCATCGGCGGCACCTGCGTCAACGTGGGCTGCGTGCCCTCCAAGATCATGATTCGTGCCGCGCATGTGGCCCATCTGCGCCGCGAGAGCCCGTTCGACGCCGGGCTTTCCGCCATGACGCCGACCGTCCTACGCGAACGTCTGCTCGCGCAGCAACAAGACCGTGTCGCCGAACTGCGCCACGCCAAGTACGAAAGCATCCTGGAGAGCACGCCGGCGATCAGCGTGCTGCGCGGCACCGCCCGTTTCCAGGACGGCCACACGCTCAGCGTGAAACTGGCCGAGGGTGGCGAGCACATCGTAGCCTTCGACCGCTGCCTGGTCGCCACCGGCGCAAGCGCGGCCGTTCCACCGATTCCAGGACTGAAAGACACGCCGTACTGGACCTCAGACCAGGCACTGGCGAGCGATACAATCCCTAAGCGGCTCGCCGTGATCGGCGCCTCCGTAGTGGCAGTGGAACTGGCGCAGGCCTTCGCCCGGCTGGGTAGCGAGGTCACGATCCTGGCACGCAGTGCGATGTTCTTCCACGAAGACCCGGCCATCGGCGCGGCGGTGACGGAGGCCTTCCGTATGGAGGGCATCGAAGTGCTGGAGCAAACGCAAGCCAGCCAGGTGTCCCACGCCAACGGCGAGTTCGTACTGGCCACCAACCATGGTGAGTTACGTGCCGACCAACTGCTCGTCGCCACCGGCCGCACGCCCAATACCCAAGGCCTGAACCTGGAAGCGGCCGACGTGCAGCTGGACGAGCGCGGCGGCATCCAGATCGACGAGCGCATGCGCACCAGCGCAGCGGATATCTATGCGGCCGGCGACTGCACCGACCAACCGCAGTTCGTCTACGTCGCGGCAGCGGCTGGCACCCGCGCGGCAATCAACATGACCGGCGGCGAGGCCAAGCTCAATCTCGACGTCATGCCGGCCGTGGTGTTCACCGATCCGCAAGTGGCCACCGTCGGCTACAGCGAAGCCGAAGCGCAGCACGCCGGGATCGAAACCGACAGCCGCACCTTGACCCTGGACAACGTGCCGCGCGCGTTGGCCAACTTCGACACGCGGGGTTTCATCAAGTTGGTTGCCGAAGCGGGCTCCGGCCGACTGCTGGGAGTGCAGGCTGTGGCCCCGGAAGCAGGAGAACTGATCCAGACGGCGGTACTCGCCATCCGCAACCGTATGACCGTGCAGGAATTGGCTGACCAGTTGTTCCCCTACCTGACGATGGTCGAGGGACTGAAACTCGCCGCACAGACCTTTAACAAAGACGTCAAACAATTGTCCTGCTGCGCAGGGTAATGAGAGAGGGAGGTTGAAACATGAGCAACACGGCAGACGATCTCGGTAGGTGCGACAGCCTACGCAAGACATGGCAGTTGGTCAGCTTCTGGGGCCTGCCTGCCGTCGTGGCGACGATAGCGATTGTTCTGTCTAATCGACGCCCCGCGTTGTTCCTGGCAGCAGGCGCCGCGCTGGCCGTGATGGGCGGCGCCTGCCTGGTCAACGCCACGCGTTGTCGCCGCCTTCACTGCTACATAACGGGGCCTCACTTCCTGTTGCTCGCAGTTGGTGCGCTATTGGCTTATGTGTTTGACCAAAACGGCGAGCATCTCTCCAGGTTGTGGCTGCTACTGGCTCTGGGAGCTGCACCGTTGCTCATCTGGCTACCTGAGCGCCTAGCCGGAAGGAAATATCTGAGCGCCCCAGTTTGCGGTGAAGGTCGGGAGTGTCGGCGATGAATGCCTACTCCATATCCAGATTGGCCGAGGACGCGGGCGTCAGTGTCCATATAGTCCGAGATTATATGCTGCGCGGCTTGCTGCACCCCGCGCGGCGCACGGAAAGCGGTTACGGCATTTTCGATGAGCGGTCCCTGGCGCGGCTGTGCTTCGTACGTGCCGCCTTTGAGTCCGGTATCGGGCTCGACGAATTGGCGCGGCTCTGTCGAGCGCTCGATGCAGACGATAGTACCGATGTGATCGGGTGTATCGACCGCTTGCTTGGGCAAATCGCGACCCGGCTGGCAGCTTTAGACGCAGTGAAAACGGAGTTGGCCGGGCTGACTCATCGTGCCATCGAAGGTCACACCCATGCGTAATACCAACCAATCCGAATCAATCAAGATGCCCCGCTGGCACGCCTACACGTGGGGTGTGCTCGCCGCGCTCACTTGCCCCTGCCATCTGCCGGTGCTGGCATTACTGCTCTCGGGGACTGCGGCCGGGGCCTTCGTCAGCGAGCATTGGAGCCTCGCGACGCTCGTGCTGACGGTTCTCTTCGTCCTCTTCCTGAGAGCGGCTCTACGGGCCTTTCGGAAGCGGGCGTGACCCGCTCGGAGCACGGCGCGGTCTCCGCTGCCGAGTTGCGGCAGGCTTGGGAGCGTTGGGAATTGTTGCTGCACTGCCAGCCGCAGGTCGATCTGCGCGCAGGTTCGATCGCAGGTGTGGAAGAGTTACTAGGTTTTCTTGGACGATGGAGAAACCCCATCATGAACGCAAACGACACCCCCACTATCAGTTGCTGCGAATGTTGCAAGGAAATTTCCCTTGACGCCGCACTGACGCCGGAAGGTACCGAGTACGTCGTGCACTTCTGTGGCCTTGAATGCTATCAGCGCTTCATATCGCGCGCGGATAAGAGAGCGGCATCCGAGCCTGATCACCCCTGCACACCAGAGGTCAGTACCCGTCACGACGACTAATCTTTGCCTCTGGAAAGTGGCTCTGGTTTTTTTTAGAAAGCGTGAGTCCATTGAGATTTAATGCAAGTCCGCTCGTGGCTAATGTAAGCCCGAAGGCTTCGTCAGTAGTTTTATCTAGGCCGATGCCCGGGAGGATGGCAGCGTGCCTACAGGGCGTCAAAACCGGCTACCCAGAGTCAAATTCACCCCACAGTACAGCGATGCTATAGAGTTACTCGTCAGTCCTGCAGCATCAGTTTTACTCTGCACCTCCATTGTATTCAGTCTGCCGGCAGCCCATTTGCACGAATAGTCTAGTCCTGATAGTCAGGAGCAAGCGCTGCCAAAGGAGCAACGTGTTTAGAACCCGCCTGCAAGCATGAACATAAAGCAGAAATATCCTCTTGAAGGGCCATCGCCTGCGCCCAAATACTGTCGACATCACTGGTAGCCACAGTGAGGGGGAAACCTTCCAGTACCGTCATGGCCATGCCATGCAGGCGTAGGAAGTCTTCTCGAATGCTGCCGACCCCTCCGATTTCAGCAAGGCAGGCATCCAGCCGGTCGACCAAGTTGAGCAACTGAGCGGTGTCGTAGCTTGCACGCAGAGAGTCGAGTACCTTGGTATCGACGTCCCCATAAGGTGTCACGCGGAACGAAGCTGGCGGGATATGCATCAGTTCGTCACCTCAACGTTGCTGTCAGACATCTGTTTCGCACGCATTGATCCCGCAGCCTGCTGGAAAATGGAATCCTTGATCCAGGGTTCCGGTGGGCGTTTGAGTTTCAGGTTGAACTCCCCAAAACGTTTGACATTGCTGGTTAGGTAGGGGCTGAGAAACGATACGTCGTCGTCAGTGAACTGCCAGCCATCACGGGCGAGCTTCTGCAGGATGCGCATCATGTCCACGGTGTTCTGCAGGATCACCGACGAGGCCACCATGTCGTTGTAGCGCAGGCGTTTCTGTTGCTCGTCCGGATCGTTTTCGGCGATCACGTCACCGCCAAAGGACAGCCACTTAGAGAAGCCGTTGTAGGACTCGATCTTATTGGTGTTGGCGGTGACTTCCTGGCGCAACTCGCGGCTGCCGATCCAGTTGAGTAGGAAGATCGTCCGGATCACGCTGCCCAGCGCTTGCGCGGCATGATAGAGCTTGTTGCGCCGACTGTAGGAGCCAAGTTTGCGCAGCAGCATAGGTGAGGAAATCTTGCCGGCCTGGATTGACAACGCGACCTGCATCAGATCCTGCCAGTGGGTTTCGATCAGGTGCCAGTCGGCGGTGTCGGTGAACAGACGGTTGATGTGTTTATACGAAACGCCGCGATCTGGCCGGCACATCACCAGGTCGCGCCAGTTGCGGATACGCGGCATCAGATTGATGCCCAGCAGATGAGTGAAGGCGAACACCGTGGCCGACTGGCCCTGGGTGTCAGAGTACACCGTATCGGGTTCGACGCTGAGGTCGACCTTGAGCAACCCCTCAATCACATAGATTGCCTCCCAGATACCAGGCGGGATGAAGTGCTGGAACACCGCGATGTAGTTATTGGCCACGTGTCGGTACGCCACGGCCCCCATCTTGCGATAGCGGAAGTGGTAGCCGGCCAGCAGATTGTCGTCATAGAAGTCGAACTGCGTACCGTCCGCGGCCACCGCCTTGCCATCGCCCCAGAGCTTGGGCAGGTCAAGTTGCAGATAGAGTTCCACCAGCTCGCGGTTAGCCTTGTCTAACTTCTCAAGCGAGAGATGGCGGCGATTCGTATAGGACAGCATGTGCGGCGTGACATTACCGGCCAGATGCCGTGCGGCCTGGTTGGGGCCAAGGTTGCAGCCCATGGCGAAGATCGTCATCAGGTAGCGCTCGGCCGGTTCTTTGAGCTTTGGCTCGTTGCCGGACATCGGCCCGAAATGCCGAGTGAACTGAATCCAATGCTCAATGTTGGCCATGATGTCGAGCACGTGCCTGGCCGGCATGCGCTGCATAAGCGCCGTCTGTAGCGAGATGGCCGAAGGCGGGATGTCCCGCGCTATCACTCGGCGTAGCACCGGTTCGCCGGCTTCATTGATCGATACGTCACCTCGGCAAGAAGGGAATTTTTCATCCAGATGCTGCGCGGTTTCCTCCAGCTGAATCTTGAGGGAGGCGACAAACTCCTTCGCCGTGCCAGGCAGCCCCACCTTTTCGCAGTAGGCCGGTAGACGATGGAAACATTCTTCCCAGGGCAGCAACTGCTTACGGTAGTCGGCGAAAGATTCCGACCCCAGCACGCACATATCACCCGAGCGCAGCTCACTGGCCAGGTAAGAGAACACGCAGACTTCCAGATAGCGCCGGTTGGTAGGTGGCCCTTCACTGGCAGGACGACGCACGACCTTAACCCAGCGCTCCGACGCAAACGACAAGTCGACATGCTCGTCGATCCACTCGCGGTGTAGATTTTCGCTGTCCTGGATGAGCTGAAGCGCCTGGATAAGTGAGCGATCCTGAGTCGTGGGTTCCAGTTGAAGAAGGTGGCTCAGACGGAACAACAGCGAGCGATGGGACTTGAAGTGCTTCCAGATCAGCGGCAGGTAGTTGTTACCGCCCGTAGCCTGGACTTCGGCGCAAGTCTCGCGCAACCGATCCAGGTTGCCATCGGGAGAGAGGAATTCCCGGATCAGACTGCCAGCCTCCTGGTCATCCGGTTCCTGAACAAGAATCTGCACCACGCCATCCAGGGTGGCCGCCAGTTGCTCCAGCTTCTGGCGTTGCCGCGCCTGGATTTGCTCCAACTCCTCCTTGGCGCGTTTGTGGATCGTCGAAATCCGTCGGATGAACATCTCGGCCAGGTGATCCCGAGTTCGCACCCGCATCCGATAGATCAAGGCCAGCATCAGTGTGTAGCGTTTCGGCAGCGAGCAGTCCTTCAGCTCGGCGACGTCCGACGCGGCGGCTTGGGTGGCGAAGTGGCGGATCTTAGCATCGACGACCCCCTCAAGAATGGCATCCAGATCTCCGAAGCTCTCTAACCACGCCAGGTGGTCGATCAACACCTCCAGGTGCTTGCGGGAAGGCTTCTTGGGTGCCTGCTTGAGTGCGTTGAAGTCACTCTGCCGACGCCCGAAATCCGTGTCGAGCAGCTCCTTTAGCTTGTAGATCACCTCGATTGGCGCTCGGAGCACGATCAGGTTGAAGGTAACTTCCTGAGCACTCGCCAAAGCGGTTTCTGCGATGTTGTTGAGCGTCGAATAAGCCGGAAGCTCATAGCCACGCTGAATCAGCTCATCAAGCATGGCATTAATGAGATCGACTCGCTGCTCAAGCACTACAGCGCAGTCACGTGCGATTTCCTCAGTGATCGCTAGCCCGTCGCTGCTATAGAAGGGTGTAACCTGCAGGTACTGCCGAACCGCCGCTTGGTGTCGGTAAAGGGTGCGGGGGTTGCTGTAGCGCGGAGCTATTCGTGCGCCGTAGCGAAGGCATTGTCGGACATGACTGATGAGCTCCTGAGGAAGCTCCTCGAACGGAACAAAATAGTGTAGCTGCTGAAACACCTTTAGTTGGATTGCCAGCCCAATCGATAGCGCTGGACTCTTAGCGGTGTTATTGACCCATTCGATCTCTGAATCAGACAGGGAATAGCATCGATGCAGCTCCTTAGCTGGCAACTGACTGGGCAAGAGCGGGTAGGCTGTCCTTTCCACCGAAGCCATTGAGTTCATCCCCCAAGTAAGGCAAAACATCAGCATAGACGGCTAGTCAGGCGGGGGATGACCAGCAATCAAGAACTCAATAAATTTCCTTTTAGTTCAATATCTTGCAGAACGAATGTCCTAATTTTTGCCTTATCTCGGCATAACCCCAACTGGTTATCCGCCGACGGCAAGGTTCACGATGTCGCCCTTCCCGTCCCGCCCGTAGCCGAAAGCAAACTGACGTCCACGCGTTATGGCTTTACGGTCGCAGCCGGTTTCCCCGAGGGTGAAACCTGGCGCTACATGAACAGCGAGTACCCACCGCTGTTCAGTTTGCTGATCTTCTTCGGCGTGGTCTCGGGCGCAATCGGACATGTCCTGCAAAAGCGCTCGTCGTCCCCCAGCCATGAAATGCAGCGTGCGCTGGAGGCCGGTGAGTTTGTTCCCTACTTTCAGCCCGTGGTGCATGGCGATACCAAAACCTGGTCCGGCGCCGAAGTGTTGATGCGCTGGAATCACCCGAAGGAAGGCCTGGTACGCCCGGACCTGTTCATTCCTTTTGCCGAGCATTCCGGGTTGATCGTGCCAATGACCCGCTCGTTGATGCGACACACCGCGGCGCTGTTGGCGCCTGCGGCTGCTTCGTTCGATGGGCCGTTTCACATTGGCATCAACATCACCGCCAGTCATTGCAAGGACTTGGACCTGGTTGAAGACTGCCGGGAGTTTCTCAGTGCCTTCGCACCAGGGGCCATCCACCTGGTGCTGGAATTGACCGAGCGCGAACTGATCGAACCAACGGCCATTACGCACCAGCTGTTCGAGCAGCTTCACACCTTGGGCGTAATGATCGCTATCGATGACTTTGGCACAGGTCACTCAAGCCTCGGTTATCTGCGTCAGTTCAATGTGGACTTTCTGAAAATCGATCAGAGTTTTGTCGCGATGATCGGCGTTGACGCGCTTTCCCGGCACATTCTGGACAGCATTATCGAATTGTCGGCCAAGCTTGATCTGGGCATCGTCGCCGAAGGCGTGGAAACCGAGGAGCAAAGTGACTATCTGGCCGCACACGGCGTGAACTTTCTGCAAGGTTATTTGTTCGGTCGACCGATGCCAGGAGCCGAATTCATTAATGCATTAAGGCACCATTAACCTGCGGTTTAAGCGACGAGGCAACGAAGCAGCGCACCAAATTGAATCAAAAGACTACTGTAGTTACATGAAGAAAAAGACAGGATTTACTCTTGGCCAATTAACTACTACAATTTTTCATGCCTGCGCAAGATTGGCAGGTGAGCCACTATCACCGAGTCGCTTCAAGGCTCTTGGCTTATAGCTTTGTTTGCGGTTGGTATCAGCCAAACACACTATTGGAGTAATGAATTTGTCCAGACTCGCTGAATTTCGTGCCGCTGAGAAGGCCCTTCAAGAACAGCTCAAGCAGCTGGAATCGCTGAAGAATGATGCCGGGCTCAAGAAAGAAATCGAATTCGAAGAAAAGCTCCAGGGGCTGATGAAAACCTACGGCAAAAGCCTGCGCGACATCATCGCCATCCTCGATCCGAACCCGGCAAAATCCGGTCTGCAGGCAGCAGCCCCTAAAACCCGTCGCGCCCGTGTGGTCAAGGTTTATCACAACCCGCATACCGGTGAGCTGATTGAAACCAAGGGCGGCAACCACCGTGGCCTGAAAGCCTGGAAGGAACAATACGGTGCCGCCACCGTAGATTCCTGGCTGCGGGGCTAAGCACTCGCGGTGATAAACAAGCCCTGCCAATGCAGGGCTTTTTTTATGGCCGGCCTCTCAATGCAACGAAGGGAGTCGTTCAACTCGCTACTTGCCGACTAAACTTTATGCTTAATCCGTTTGGGTATCTAAAGATTTCAGATCGCGCTGAAATCTGCAGTCACGCAAACCCGCAACTAAAGTTTCAAGCTGTTACGAGCCGCCGCAATTTCATCCTCACTTGCCTTATAAGCCTCAGCCTGCCCCGCGTAGGAAAGAACATAAGCCTTATCGGCATCCACCGCCGCGACCAATGTTTGCGACAGCACATGTCGACCATTCTGCGTAATCGTGCAGGTAGTTTCCAATCCCGATAAGCGGCTCAAGGTCGCCGGATGAATTTTGTTGCAGACACTTTGATAGCCGCCTTGAAAGAAGTCCTTCTGCACCGACTTGCGCATTTCCAGCAGCACACCCTCAAGATTGACCTGATGACCGCTTTCTACTTGAGTCATGGTCAATTCCATCACCATTACCGGCGTGCCGCCTTGGTCGACTTTCACCGCGCGCTGTCGGGAAACCCCTGGTTTGGCATCATCTTGCGGAACGGCTTCCACCTCCCAGCCCTTCGGCCAGGTCACCACCGGTGCATCCGCTTGAGCGCTGGCGACACCTGACAACAGGAAAATCAGGACCCACGTCGATTTACAGAATCGGATCATTGCAATGAGCACTCACGGATTGAACCGTAAAGTCTGAGCCTCACCCGTCCGTCAGGCAATAGCAGACTCTTAGCGTTTGGTGATGTCCCAGCCCTTGCGTATCATTGTCACCATTCGTTAGCCCCACTTATTTTCCGGAGGGCCCATGAGCCTGCACGAATTGAACACTTTCCCCGGCGTGACTGCTCAACCTGACACCGCCACCCAGAAGTTCGTCTTCAACCACACCATGCTACGGGTCAAGGACATCACCAAGTCCCTGGATTTCTACACGCGCATCCTGGGTTTTTCGCTGGTGGAAAAACGCGACTTCCCGGAAGCCGAGTTCAGTCTGTATTTCCTGGCGCTGGTTGATAAAAACCAGATTCCGGCTGACGCCGCCGCCCGTACCGAATGGATGAAATCGATCCCTGGCATTCTCGAACTGACCCATAACCACGGCACCGAGAACGACGCGGATTTCGCCTACCACAACGGCAACACCGACCCGCGCGGCTTCGGCCATATCTGCATCTCCGTGCCGGACATCCGTGCGGCGTGCGAACGTTTCGAAGCGCTGGGCTGCGATTTCCAGAAACGCCTGAACGACGGGCGCATGAAGAGCCTGGCCTTTATCAAAGACCCGGATGCGTACTGGGTCGAGATCATCCAACCGGCACCGATGTAAAAAATTCGCTGCCACTGATTGTTCCCACGCTCTGCGTGGAATTCAGCTCGGTAGGCGTTACCACGCAGAGCTTGGGAACGATCAGTATCACGCACACAAAAACCCCATGATCGCTCATGGGGTTTTGTGTTTCAGCGTTGGTGTCTAAGCCGGCGCGGAGGTGCGGATCAGGTGATCGAATGCGCTCAGCGAAGCCTTGGCGCCCTCGCCCACTGCAATCACGATCTGCTTGTACGGCACGGTGGTGACGTCACCGGCAGCGAACACGCCCGGCATCGACGTTTCACCACGGGCATCGACGATGATCTCGCCGCGAGGCGACAGCTCGATGGTGCCTTTGAGCCAATCGGTGTTGGGCAGCAAACCGATCTGCACGAAGATCCCTTCCAGCTCTACGTTACGCAGCTCGTCAGACTGACGATCCTTGTAACGCAGGCCATTGACCTTCTGACCGTCGCCCAACACTTCAGTGGTTTGCGCACTGGTGATCACAGTGACGTTCGGCAGGCTGTGCAACTTGCGTTGCAAGACCGCGTCAGCGCGCAGTTGTACATCGAACTCCAGCAACGTGACATGAGACACGATGCCCGCCAGGTCGATGGCCGCTTCGACGCCGGAGTTACCGCCGCCAATCACCGCCACGCGCTTGCCTTTGAACAGCGGACCGTCGCAGTGCGGGCAGTACGCCACGCCTTTGTTGCGGTATTGCTGCTCGCCCGGGACGTTCATTTCACGCCACCGCGCACCGGTCGCGAGGATCACGGTCCTGGCTTTCAGGGTCGCGCCACTGGCGAAATGGACCTCGTGCAACTCACCGTTCTTGCCCGGCACCAGTTTGTCGGCGCGTTGCAGGTTCATGATGTCGACGTCGTATTGCTTGACGTGTTCTTCCAGCGCTACTGCCAGTTTCGGGCCTTCGGTTTCCTGCACGGAGATGAAGTTCTCGATGGCCATGGTGTCGAGCACCTGCCCACCAAAACGCTCAGCCGCCACACCGGTGCGAATGCCTTTACGAGCAGCGTAGATCGCTGCCGAAGCACCGGCCGGGCCACCGCCGACGACCAATACGTCAAAGGCTTCCTTGGCGCTGATTTTCTCGGCCTGGCGCTCGATGCCGCTGGTGTCGATCTTGGCGAGGATTTCTTCCAGGCCCATGCGGCCCTGGCCGAAGTTCACGCCGTTGAGGTAAATGCTTGGCACGGCCATGATCTGACGATCATCGACTTCGGCCTGGAACAACGCGCCGTCGATGGCGACGTGGCGGATGTTCGGGTTCAGTACCGCCATCAGGTTCAGCGCCTGGACCACGTCCGGGCAGTTCTGGCAGGACAGCGAGAAGTAGGTCTCGAAGCTGAACTCGCCTTTGAGCGAACGGATCTGTTCGATCACTTCGACACTGGCCTTCGAAGGGTGGCCGCCCACTTGCAGCAAGGCCAGCACCAACGAAGTGAATTCATGGCCCATCGGGATGCCGGCAAAACGCAGGCTGATATCGGCACCCGGGCGATTGATCGAGAACGATGGCTTGCGTGCATCGTCACCGTTATCTAACAACGTAATCTGGCTGGAAAGACTGGCAACGTCTTTCAGGAGTTCGAGCATTTCCTGGGATTTCGCACCGTCGTCGAGGGAAGCAATGATCTCGATCGGCTGGGTGACCCGTTCCAGGTACGATTTCAACTGGGCTTTAAGATTGGCGTCCAACATACGGGCGATTTCCTTTTACTTGAGACGAAAAAAAACGCCCGAGCGAATCTCGCCCGGGCGTTTTTGAGGGCGGTTGCAGCTTACTGAGGTGCGGAAACCCGCCCTGATAGTGCTTTCACAGACTTAGATCTTGCCGACCAGGTCCAGGGACGGAGCCAGAGTGGCCTCGCCTTCTTTCCACTTGGCTGGGCAAACCTGGCCTGGGTGAGCAGCGACGTACTGGGCAGCCTTGATTTTGCGCAGCAGCTCGGAAGCGTCACGGCCAACGCCGCCATCGTTCAGTTCAACGATTTTGATCTGGCCTTCAGGGTTGATCACGAAGGTGCCACGGTCAGCCAGGCCAGCGTCTTCGATCAGCACGTCGAAGTTGCGGGAGATAGCGTGAGTCGGGTCGCCGATCATGGTGTACTGGATTTTGCCGATGGCTGGCGAAGTGTTGTGCCAGGCAGCGTGGGCAAAATGGGTGTCGGTGGAAACGCTGTAGATCTCGACGCCCAGTTTCTGGAACGCGTCGTAGTTGTCAGCCAGGTCTTCCAGTTCGGTCGGGCAAACGAAGGTGAAGTCGGCTGGGTAGAAGAACACGACAGACCACTTGCCTTTCAGGTCAGCGTCCGACACTTTTACGAAGTCGCCATTTTTGAAGGCGTCAGCTTTGAACGGTTTAACTTGGCTGTTGATGATAGGCATCGATGACTCTCCGTCAGGGTTGAAAAGTTTGGTTGAGAAGTTGATGGGGTGAATCCTACCCACTCGATCGCCGCCTGGCTCATTGGCAAAGCTCATGCTGCTGATTGGTTTTCGCTATTAGCGGACAGTATTAATAGAAGAAAACGGTATCTAGCTCACCAATGGCTTTTCAGCGACTCGGGCCATCCCGAGAAACGGGCTGACTTCAACATAGCGCATGGCTGACTTCACATCCTTCCAACCCACATAACTCATCAACGATTTCAGATCCCAACCACTCTGATGGGCCCAACTGGCAAAGCCGCGGCGCAGGGAATGGCTGGTGTAGTGGTCCGCCGAAATGCCGGCACGTTCCAAGGCCTGGCGCAACAAAGGGATCACGCTGTTGGCGTGCAAGCCCTCCTCGCTCAAGTGACCCCAGCGGTCGATTCCGCGAAACACCGGCCCGCGGACCAGCGCAGCTTCCGTGATCCATTGAATGTAGGCGTTCACTGGGCAGAGGCGCTGCAGGGCCGGGGTCTGGTAAGTCTTGCCGAGGTTCTCGCGATCGTTTTTGCTGCGCGGCAGGTAGAGGGTGATGCCTGAACTGGCGATCGCCTGCACGTGTTCGATTTGTACGCGGCACAATTCATCACTGCGAAAGCCACGCCAGAAGCCCAGCAAGATCAGCGCGGTGTCACGTTTGGCGCGAAGCAATCCTGGCTGATCGTTTTGCGCCTTGGCGGTTTTGGCCTCCTGTTCCAGCCATGCCACCACTTGCTCCAAATGCTGAAGCTGCAATGGCTCGGCCTGTTTCTCCTGGGCCGGGTGCAGCGCCCGTATGCCCTTGAAGACCTTGCGCACCACCGGCGACTTGGTGGGGTCGGCGAATCCCTGGCTGTTATGCCACTGCGCCAGCGCTGACAAACGCAACTTCAACGTATTGATCGACAGCACGCCCGCATGGGCCACCAGATAACGCGCGACGCTGTCGCTCGTCGCAGGCAGGAAACCACCCCAACTGACTTCGAAATGCTCGATGGCCGCCCGGTAGCTGCGACGCGTGTTGTCGCGGGTGGCGGCTTGCAGGTAGCGATCCAGATCGGTCATGGGCTTATCTCTCGAAAATGTACCGCTTTGGTGAAGTAAAACGTGTAACACGGCGTATCACGCGGGGTAATACCAGTATATCCCGCCTTAACAACTTACATTTTTTATCTTTTTGTTGATGATGGTACACTGCGTACTTTAGTGGCATGTACCACAGTACGAAATCGTAGGAGAAGAAATGGCTCGTGGCGGCGTAAACAAAGCGGTGGTGCAGGCGGCACGTTTGGCAATCCTTGCCCGTGGCGAAAACCCCAGCATCGATGCAGTACGGATCGAGATGGGCAATACCGGCTCAAAAACCACCATTCACCGCTATCTGAAGGAGCTGGACGACGGCAGCGAGCGCGCTGAAACGCCCTCTGAACCCATCGATGATGAGCTCGCAGGCTTGGTCGCGCGTCTGGCGCAGCGCCTCAAGGAGCAGGCGCAAGAGCCCATCGACCAGGCACGCGCGCAATTCGATCAGCAACGGAAGGAACTGGAAATCCAGCTGACTGAAGCCCGGCAAGCCAACACTGAACTGCACCAGCAATACGAAATTCAAAGCCTGGCCCTGACTCAAGAGTCCGAAGCGCTGCACGAAACCCGCGCCATGCTGCAGACCGAGCAAACCCGCAACGCCGGATTGAACCAGGCACTGGCCGATTTCGATTTACGCTTGCAAGACAAAGATGTGCAGATCCGCTCACTGGAAGAAAAGCACCTGCACGCACGCGATGCACTGGAACACTACCGCAACGCCATCAAGGAACAGCGCGAGCAGGAACAGAGCCGCCACGAAGGCCAGTTGCAACAGATTCAGATGGAATTGCGCCAGGCCCAGCAAAGCGCATTGGTGCGTCAGGACGAAATCACTCAATTGCACCGCGACAACGAGCGCCTGCTCACTGAGAACCGTGGAACGCTACGCGAACTTGGGCTGCTACAGGAGCAACTCAAACACACCCACAGCCGCCAGGATCAACTGCTGGAGCAGGTCAACCGCATTGACAGTGAGCGCACCCTCCTCCAAGAACGCTTGCGTGCCGCGCTGTTGGAAAGTCAGTCGCTCAAGCAAAGCGTCGACGAGCAGTCGCAGATAAACAAAGCGCTGGAAATCGATTTGCTCAAGACTCAGGCGAGCCTCGACGAAAGCCCGCGCCTGGCCGCTGTCATTGCAACAGCGCCAGACGCATCAGAGAGTGAAAAGAGCGATTAACCGGCAACCGGCGTGCGCATGGTGACGAACTCTTCGGCGGCAGTAGGATGCACGCCGATGGTTTCGTCGAAATCGCGCTTGGTCGCACCAGCCTTCAAGGCAATCGCCAAGCCCTGAACGATCTCACCGGCATCCGGCCCGACCATGTGGCAACCCAAAACCTTGTCGGTCTTGGCATCGACCACCAGCTTCATCAGCGTGCGCTCCTGGCACTCGGTCAGGGTCAGCTTCATCGGCCGGAAACGGCTTTCGAAAATCTGCACCTCGTGGCCAGCTTCGCGCGCATCTTCCTCGCTCAAGCCGACAGTGCCAATGTTTGGCAGGCTGAACACGGCGGTCGGGATCATCTTGTAATCCACCGGACGATATTGCTCAGGCTTGAACAAGCGACGCGCCACGGCCATGCCCTCAGCCAAAGCGACGGGGGTCAGCTGGACACGGCCGATCACATCGCCAAGCGCCAGAATCGACGGCTCCGCAGTCTGATACTGATCATCGACCGCGATGAAACCTTTCTTGTCGAGTTTGACACCGGTATTTTCCAGCCCGAGGTTGTCGAGCATCGGCCGGCGACCGGTGGCGTAGAACACACAATCCGCTTCCAGTTCGCGACCATCCTTGAGCGTCACCTTCAGGCTGCCATCGGACTGTTTATCGATGCGCTCGATGTCGGCGTTGAATTGCAGGTTCAGGCCGCGCTTGGTCAGCTCCTCCTGCAAATGCTTGCGTACCGCACCGTCGAAGCCGCGCAGGAACAGCTCGCCGCGATACAACAACGTAGTGTCGGCGCCCAGCCCGTGGAAGATCCCGGCGAATTCGACAGCGATGTAACCGCCGCCCACCACCAGAACGCGCTTGGGCAACTCTTTGAGGAAAAACGCCTGGTTGGAACTGATCGCGTGCTCATGCCCCGGAATCTCCGGGATCTGCGGCCAGCCACCGGTCGCAATCAGGATGTTTTTAGCGGTGTGACGCTCGCCATTGATTTCGACGGTGTTCGGGTCGACGATTTTGGCGTGGCCTTCATGCAAGGTCACACCGCTGTTGACCAGCAAGTTGCGGTAAATGCCATTCAGGCGATTGATCTCGCGATCCTTGTTGGCGATCAGCGTCGCCCAGTCAAACTTCGCTTCACCCAACGTCCAGCCAAAGCCCGAAGACTGCTCGAAGTCTTCGGCGAAGTGCGCGCCGTAGACCAGCAGTTTCTTCGGCACGCAGCCGACGTTCACGCACGTACCACCCAGGTAACGACTTTCAGCCACAGCCACTTTCGCACCAAAACCGGCAGCGAAACGCGCAGCCCGTACACCGCCGGAACCGGCGCCAATCACATAAAGGTCAAAATCGTAGGCCATTTTCAATCTCCTCGGCAGGCAACCAGCATACCCGCAGACGTCCGTTGGGCAAGCGCTGCAAGCGATATCGGGGGGCGGCAAATGAAAAAGCCACCCGAAGGTGGCTTTTCAATACAAGCAGGTCAAGCGCTATCAGTAAGCCTTGCCAGTCTTGTAGAAGTTCTCGAAGCAGAAGTTGGTCGCGTCGATGTAGCCTTCAGCGCCACCGCAGTCGAAACGCTTGCCTTTGAACTTGTAAGCCATGACGCAGCCGTTCTGGGCTTGCTTCATCAGGGCGTCGGTGATCTGGATTTCACCACCCTTGCCTGGCTCGGTTTGTTCGATCAGGTCGAAGATGTCCGGCGTCAGGATGTAACGACCGATGATCGCCAGGTTCGACGGTGCATCTTCAGGCTTTGGCTTCTCGACCATGCTGTGAACACGGTAGATGTCATCGCGGATCATCTCACCGGCAATCACGCCGTACTTGTGAGTTTCTTGCGGGTCGACTTCCTGGATGGCAACGATCGAGCAGCGGAACTGCTTGTACAGCTTGACCATCTGGGTCAGTACGCCGTCGCCTTCGAGGTTGACGCACAAGTCATCCGCCAGCACCACGGCGAACGGTTCGTCGCCGATCAGTGGGCGACCGGTCAGAATCGCGTGGCCCAGGCCTTTCATTTCGGTCTGGCGGGTGTAGGAGAACGAGCAGTTGTCGAGCAGCTTGCGGATGCCGACCAGGTACTTCTCTTTGTCGGTGCCCTTGATCTGGTTTTCCAGCTCGTAGCTGATGTCGAAGTGGTCTTCCAGGGCGCGTTTGCCACGACCGGTGACGATGGAGATTTCAGTCAAACCAGCGTCCAGTGCTTCTTCGACGCCGTACTGGATCAGTGGCTTGTTTACCACCGGCAGCATTTCTTTGGGCATGGCTTTAGTCGCTGGCAGGAAGCGAGTACCGTAACCGGCTGCTGGGAACAAGCATTTCTTGATCATATAAGTCCTTGAAAGGGCTGTGTGTACGAGTTTCGGCGCAGTCTAATCAGGCGGCGTGCACCTTACAATGCCCCGCGCTGGCTAACCAATGCCATCATAGAGAAATATTCCCGCGGATAGTTCAATCCGCATTTTCACGCGGTCAAATCAGCGTAGCTCAAAGAGGCCGACAAACTCGACCACCATACGCTTATCGTCCCCCAATGCGAGCATTTGCCGGTATCATGGCGACTTTGAACCAGTGAACGAGACAGATAGATGACCGTAACGAAAATCATCAACGGGTACACGGTCGACAAAGGAAAAGATGGCCAGTGGCGCATTACCGCCGCCAATGGCGAAGATGTTTCCGGGCCGTTACCCAGCGAAGCGATGGCGATTGAAGTGGCGTCGGTGTTCGACTACACCCACCCCGCGCCGAAGCGACGCGGCAAGAGTCAGGACTGATATCCTGCGGCACTCGCAGAGCCCTGCCATTGAGCAGGGCTTTTTTGTGGCCAGGTACAAACAAGTGGCCATTCGCTATAACCTTTTGCTGCCTGCGCTGTCACAGGCTTAGCCCCATCATCCTGACGACGACAACGACATGACTAAATTTTTGCCCCTGATTGCAATCCTGGCCCTGAGCGGCTGCGCCACTTCCGAGAAAATGTACCTGAACAACGGAGAGCAAGGCCTGGCAATCGACTGCTCCGGCGAAGCCAACTCCTGGGCCACGTGCTATGAAAAAGCCGATGCCTCTTGCGCGGGGACCGGCTACCGGATCGTCGGCACCGACGGATCGCCTTCCACCAAGGAAAGCGACAAAACCCTGGGGGTCGATGTCGGCAACTTCAAGAACCGCAGTGTCGTGGTGGTCTGCAAGTAGGGCGCCCTGCCCTACATGTGAATTTCCGCAAATTTGATTCCGAGACCACGCACGGTCTCGATCAAATCGTCGAGACGAGCAAACGACTCGACCTCATCGTTATCATCCACCAGAAAATAGCTGCGCCCGGCGCTCTTCTTGAAAAACACGATCCATTCCCCCGGGTTCGCGGGATTTTGAATGACGTGGGTGGCAGAGATCAGTCCCTCTGCATGGCGTTCCTGTACCTGCTCTCGCTTCATGCTCGACTCCAGAAAAGACAATGCCGCCAAAGCATGACTTTGACGGCATCGGTGTGAACGGTGGCTAGTCTATCAGCCGGAAATGCAGGCGTTGGCGGCTTTCTGCACGTCTTTAGGACGCACCGGCACATTGGACATACGCTCATGCAGCTTTATACCACTGCCACCCGAACGGTCTTCGATGTCGAACACGGCTGCCGGGGCCGATGAAAATTTCGCCGGCACGATGACGCGCATCCCGTCCTTGGTTGACTCCAGTTGCAGGGCGCCACGACTGTCGGCCAGTTTTTCGACCAGGCATTGCGCGTATTCATTGGGCCTTTTGCCTGAGATCACGTTCATGGTAGGCAACGTCTCATTAATCTCCGAGACATTCGCACAGCCACTCATCACCAATGCCAACGGCAAGGCCAACACACCCCACTTCATACAAAACCTCCGATAAAGACCCTCCGACAGCACAAATGCTGATTTTCTCCGAGGCTCGCTGCGTTTATCGCTCATAGAATTCCGAATAACTGTTTTTAATTGTCAAAGCGAACCTCGACGACCGGATAATAACCTGTTCGGGCTGATAAACTGCGCCAATCGCCCATGCTATCGTTTTGATTTTGTAGAAAAAGCCCTTCTGGAGGCGCCTCATGAAATTTATCCACCAGCGCGAGCACCTCAACGAAGACGACATCGTCGTCATCCAGTGCTCCCAAACATGCAACATCCGCTTGATGAACGACGCCAACTTCCGCAGCTTCAAGAACGGCGGCCGTCACACTTACCACGGCGGTGCGTTCGATACTTTCCCGGCCCGGATTACTGCACCGAGCACCGGTTTCTGGAACATCACCATCGACACGGTCAACCGCCGTCCGATCAGCGTGACCCGCAAACCGACCCTGACGCACTCGATCAAGATCATCCGTCGCTCCAGTACAAAACTGAGCTGAGTGACGCTCCCACACGAATAAAAGCAGGTATGACCGTGGCCCAAACGACCAAGTACGTCATCAAATACAAACTCAACGGCGAACGCCGCTTCGAATTTGCCCAGCTCGAAAAAGGCACTGAAGAAGAAGCCAAAGCTGCGCTGGACGCCATTCATGGTTCGAGCGACGACGTCATCAGCGACATTGCCGTCAGCAAAGCACTGTAACGCGACCCGGCACCCGGAGCGACAACATGGACGTCGTGCTCCGCGCCCGTCTTGAATTCGACCGCAAGCGCCGGAGTGTTCACTCCCTTGGCGCCCCCTAGACTGGCCACCTCGACCTTTGGTTAAGGAGTCAGAACATGTCTACCTCCCCGATTCGCTACATCAGCGGCACTTCCAGCCTAGGCGTCTTGTTGCTGGCGTTCAGCGCCGAGGGCCTGTGCGCGTTGCTGCTCGGTGAAGACTTGATCACGCTCGAACGCGATCTGGCGCGGCGTTTCCCTGGCCCGCCACCGCCGCAGCGCGATGAAGGTTTGATGCCGGCCTTGGAGCAAACCCTGCGCCACCTCGAAAACCCACACACCGCACTCGATCTCCCACTGCACCTGAGCGGCAGCGTATTTCAACGGCGAGTCTGGGAAGTCCTGCGGAAAATCCCCGTCGGTGAAACCGCCAGCTACCGTGATATCGCCCAGCGCCTGGGTCAGCCCAGCGCTTCCCGGGCGGTAGCGAATGCCTGTGGGGCCAACCCGGTGGCCGTTATCGTGCCTTGCCATCGGGTGCTGCGCCAGGACGGCAGCCTCGGCGGTTATCGCTGGGGACTGGAGCGCAAACGGCAGTTGCTGGATCGCGAGGCTCAGCGATGAGCGAGCAAACCTTCGATGCGCTGGACTGGGCGGCCCTGGGGCAACAAATCGATCAGGATGGCTGCGCTGTCATCAAGTCGCTGTTGAGTGCGCAGGCGTGCGATGACGTCAGTGCGCTCTATACCCAGTCAGCGCCCTTCCGCTCTCAAGTGATCATGGCGCGACACGGTTTTGGCCGTGGCGAGTACAAGTATTTCAACTACCCCTTGCCGGACACAGTCGCCCGCTTGCGCAGTGCGCTCTACCCTCGACTGGTGCCGATCGCCAACCGCTGGTATGAATGCATGGACTTGCCGTCCCGTTTCCCCGCAACCCACGAAGCGTTCCTGCAACGCTGCCATGCCGCCGGTCAGGAACGCCCGACTCCGTTATTGCTGCAATATGGCCCGCAGGACTACAACTGTTTGCACCAGGATCTGTACGGCGAACACGTGTTCCCGCTGCAGGTGGCGATTCTTCTGTCGGAACCGGACGAAGACTTTACCGGCGGCGAGTTTGTGCTAACCGAACAACGCCCGCGGATGCAGTCACGCCCGCAGGTGATCCGCCTGAAGAAAGGCGATGGTCTGATCTTTGCCGTGAGCCAGCGACCGGTCAAAGGCGTTCGCGGCTATTACCGAGTGACCATGCGTCACGGCGTGAGTCGCCTGCACAGCGGAAAACGGCATACCCTTGGAATCATCTTTCACGATGCGTTATGACCCCATGAGCCCGACCACTTTCGATCTTTTTGCCGATGCCGAACCCGAGCAGGAGCCCAGACGTGAGCAGATCGGTGAACAGTCCTTCGTCTTGCGCGGCTTTGCCCTGCCCCGGCTCGATCGATTGTTGCCAGCACTTGAAGCGGTTCTGGCGGCCGCTCCGTTTCGGCAGATGGTCACCCCCGGCGGCTTTACCATGTCGGTGGCCTTGAGCAGTTGCGGCACCTGGGGCTGGACCACCGACCGCAGCGGCTACCGGTATACGCGCAATGACCCACAGACCGGACGCCCCTGGCCCGAGATGCCTGACGTGTTTTTCGAACTGGCACAAGCGGCGGCACGGGAAGCGGGATTTGCCGGGTTTGTCCCTGACTCCTGCCTGATCAACCGCTATGTCCCCGGGGCCAGGATGTCATTGCACCAAGACAAGAACGAAGGTTCCTACGCCGCACCGATCGTGTCGGTGTCATTGGGATTGCCGGCAATGTTCCTGTTCGGCGGGTTTGAACGAAGCGATAAAAGCCAGCGTGTACCGTTGCTGCATGGCGATATCGTGGTCTGGGGTGGCGTCGATCGTTTGCGTTATCACGGCGTGCTGCCGATCAAGGACGGCCATCACCCGCGCCTGGGTGAACAACGGATCAACTTCACCTTTCGAACCGCCGGATGAAGCCCAAGAATTCAACCGCAAGACTCGGAGTGCTGTGGTGCTGGGGGCTTGTTAATCTGGAAAAAACGGGTCAACGGACATGAAACCATGACAACTCATTCGACCAGGATTGCCACCGAGGACGATCCTCGTTGGGCCGCCGTCGTTGCACGGGATCCCGGTGCCGACGGGCAGTTTGTCTACGCCGTGAAAACCACCGGAATCTATTGCCGCCCCAGCAGCCTGGCGCGCTTGCCCAAACCGCAGAATGTCGAATTTTTCGACACGGCAGAACAAGCCCTGGCGGCGGGCTATCGTCCCAGCAAACGTGCCACGAAGGATCAAAGCGATGTCGCCGCACAACACGCAGCAACCGTCGCTGTCGCCTGCCGCCACATCGAATCCGCCGAAAATCCGCCTGCGTTAAGTGAGCTGGCGCAGGCAGCGGGCCTGAGCAGCTTCCATTTCCACCGCGTGTTCAAAGCCGTGACCGGGCTTACACCCAAGGGGTACGCCACCGCCCATCGTTCCCGCAAAGTGCGCGAACGCCTGGCCGACGGCGGCTCAGTCACCGAAGCCCTGTATGACGCCGGTTTCAACTCCAACAGCCGCTTCTATGAATCGGCCGATAAACTGCTGGGCATGAAGCCGGGGGATTACCGCGCGGCGGGCCAGAACAACGACATTCGTTTTGCCGTTGGCCAGTGTTCCCTGGGGGCCATTCTGGTGGCGCAAAGTGAACGCGGTGTTTGCGCGATCCTGCTGGGGGATGATCCGCATCAACTGGTTTGCGATCTGCAGGACAAGTTTCGGCGTGCGAATCTGATTGGCGCCGATCACGCGTTCGAGCAGTTGATTGCCAAGGTTGTCGGTTTTATCGAAGCCCCGGCAATTGGCCTGGATTTGCCGCTGGACGTGCGCGGCACCGCTTTTCAAGAGCGGGTCTGGCAGGCGCTGCGGGAGATTCCTGCAGGCAGCACCGCCAGCTACGCCGATATCGCACAGCGTATCGGCGCGCCCAAAGCCGTGCGCGCCGTGGCTCAGGCCTGCGGCGCGAACAGTATTGCAGTGGCGATCCCGTGCCACCGCGTGGTACGCAGCGACGGCAACCTCTCGGGCTATCGCTGGGGTGTCGAGCGCAAGCGTCAGTTGCTGGAACGCGAAACCGTGTAATCAGCGATTCACATCGACCACCACTCGCCCGCGCAATTGCCCGGCGAGCAAGCGCGGTGCGGCGTCGATAGCTTCGCTCAAGCCGATTTCATGGCTGATCAGTGGCAGCAACGCGAAGTCCAGATCCCTGGCCAGCCGATTCCAGGCTTCCATCCGCTTGGCTTTGGGCTGGGTCACGCTGTTGATCCCGGCCAACGTCACGCCACGCAAAATGAACGGCGCGACGGAGGCAGGGAAATCCATGCCTTGTGCAAGACCACAGGCGGCGACCGTGCCATTGGCCTTGGTGCTGGCGCAGGCGTTGGCCAGCGTGTGGCTGCCGACCGAGTCGATCACCGCCGCCCAGCGTTCCTTGGCCAGCGGCTTGCCCGGCAAGGACAGAGTGGCGCGATCAATGATCTCGCTGGCGCCCAGTTGCTTGAGGTAATCGTGCTCGGCGGTGCGCCCCGTGGACGCTACGACTTTATAGCCAAGCTTGCTCAGCAGCGCGATGGCGAAACTGCCTACGCCGCCGTTGGCCCCGGTGACCAGGACTTCGCCCTGCTCAGGCGTGACACCATTATGTTCCAGCGCCAGGATGCACAGCATCGCCGTGTAACCGGCCGTGCCGATTGCCATGGCTTGAGCCGCGGTGAATTCCTTGGGCAGCGGGATCAGCCAGTCGCCCTTCAGACGTGCTTTTTGCGCGAGCCCGCCCCAGTGCCCTTCGCCTACGCCCCAGCCATTGAGCAAGACCTGGTCACCGACCTTGTAGTCCGGATGCTCGCTGACTTCGACCGTACCGGCCAGGTCGATCCCCGGCACCATGGGGAATTTCCTGACCACCGGGCTGCTGCCGGTGATCGCCAGGCCATCCTTGAAGTTCAACGTGCTGTACGCGACCCGCACTGTCACATCGCCCTCGGGCAGTTGATCGTCATTGATCTCTTGCAGTGTGGCCCGGTAACCGCTGTCGTCTTTGTCGATCAAAATACCTTTGAACATCATTGCCTCTCAATGCAATCGATCCGGTTGTGGGGGCATTGAAATACCACAAAGAAACATCTCGCCGTACAAGACTTTAGCCAAACCTACGATGCACCGAGCGCTACCATGACGTGCGGTTACGCCTTTTTTAAGGCCCTTGAATAACGGAAAACGTCCCGGATACAAAAGTCGACTGGCTCTGCATCAACCATTGCTGGTAAAAAACCGGTTCTATCCGCCGGAGAATCATTGAAATGAGCCAATGGCCAGACACCCGTATTCTTGACCTGCTCGGCATCGAACTGCCGATCATCCAGGCACCTATGGCCGGCGCTACCGGCTCGGCCATGGTTATCGCCGCGAGTAACGCTGGCGGACTGGGTTCGATGCCCGCGGCGATGCTGAGCATCGAGCAGTTGCGCGAAGAGCTGAAGACGATCCGCCAACAGAGCCAGCGTCCGTTCAATATCAACTATTTTTGCCATCAGACCCCGGCCGCCGATGAGCAACGGGCTCGGGAATGGAAAAACCTGCTGGAACCGTATTATCGGGAACTGGGCGTCGATTTCGAGGCCCCCACACCGGTATCCAATCGCGCGCCGTTCGATAACGCCGCCTGCGAAGTGCTCGAAGAATTCCGTCCCGAAGTCGTAAGTTTTCACTTCGGCCTGCCGGAACAATCACTGCTGGATCGGGTAAAAGCCACCGGGGCGAAAATTCTTTCCTCGGCGACCACCGTCGAAGAAGCCGTCTGGCTGGAACAACATGGCTGCGACGCGATCATCGCCATGGGCTACGAGGCAGGCGGACATCGGGGAATGTTCCTCAGCGATGACTTGAGCAGTCAGGTCGGCACATTCGCCCTCGTGCCTCAGGTCGTCGATGCGGTGAAAGTGCCGGTGATTGCAGCGGGTGGGATCGGTGATGCGCGGGGGGTGGCGGCAGCTTTTCTGCTGGGCGCTTCGGCGGTGCAGGTGGGGACGGCTTACCTGTTCACGCCGGAGGCCAAGGTCAGCGCGTCTCACCACAAGGCGCTGCGCACGGCCAAGGAAAGCGAGACTGCGGTGACCAATCTTTTCACCGGCCGCCCAGCACGAGGAATCCTCAATCGGGTGATGCGCGAACTCGGCCCCATGAGCGATAAAGCCCCGGCCTTCCCGTTGGCCGGCGGTGCGTTGATGCCGTTGCGGGCCAAGGGCGAAGCGGATTTCAGCAATCTCTGGGCTGGGCAGGCATTCACGTTGGGCGTTGAAGTGAGTACGGCAGAGCTGACTCGGCGTTTGGCGGAGGAAGGTTTGGCCAAGTTGCTCCGTCGCTGAAGCACGCTGCTGTAGCCTGCTGCTCCAGGTTCACGCAATTTCACAGACTCGGCTCCAACACATTCCGTTTGCGGGCATTACGCTATATATTTCGATATATAGCGTTTCGCCCCCTCGTTGCATTCGCCTATCACGGAGCCGTTTCATGCCCATGCGTGCCTCACGTTTTGCCCCGGCCTGCCTCGCAAGCCTGCTCGCCGTCTTCGCGTTCGGCTCCGCCCACGCAGGCGAAGTCCAGGTGGCCGTCGCCGCCAACTTCACCGCGCCGATCCAGGCCATCGCCGCCGATTTCGAAAAAGACACCGGGCATAAACTGGTCACCTCCGTTGGTGCAACCGGTCAGTTCTACGCCCAGATCAAGAATGGCGCGCCGTTCGAAGTGTTCCTCTCTGCCGACGACACCACCCCGCAAAAACTCGAAGCTGAAGGCGACGCCGTCAAGGGTTCGCGCTTCACCTACGCCGTTGGCACGCTGGCACTGTGGTCAGCCAAGGAGGATTACGTCGATGCCAAGGGCGATGTGCTGAAAAGGAACGAATACAAGCACCTTTCCATCGCCAACCCGAAAGCCGCGCCTTATGGCCTTGCCGGCACTCAGGTGCTGGCCAAACTGGGCCTGACCGACAAGGTCAAAGACAAGCTCGTTGAAGGCCAGAACATCACCCAGGCCTATCAGTTCGTTTCCACCGGCAACGCTGAACTCGGCTTCGTGGCCTTGTCGCAGATCTACAAAGACGGCAAAGTCACCGGCGGTTCGGCCTGGATCGTCGCGGCCGACATGCACGACCCGATCAAACAAGACGCGGTGATCCTCAACAAGGGCAAGGACAACCCGGCCGCCAAGGCACTGGCTGACTACCTCAAGGGGCCCAAAGCCGCCGCCATTATCAAGTCCTACGGTTACCAACTCTAAATGACGCTGACGAGTGCCGACTTTTCCGCCATCTGGCTGACCCTGAAACTGGCGTCCCTGACGACGGTTATCCTGTTGATCATCGGCACTCCGATTGCGTTATGGCTGTCGCGCACCCGCTCGTGGTTGCGCGGCCCGGTCGGGGCAATTGTCGCCCTGCCCCTGGTCCTGCCGCCCACGGTGATTGGCTTTTACTTGTTGTTGGCGCTCGGCCCTAACGGCTTTGTCGGCCAATTCACCCAGTCACTGGGGCTCGGCACGCTCACATTCAGTTTTGCGGGACTGGTGATCGGTTCGGTGCTGTACTCGATGCCGTTCGTGGTCCAGCCGCTGCAAAACGCCTTTTCCGCCATTGGCACCCGCCCGCTGGAAGTGGCCGCCACCTTGCGCGCCAATCCATGGGACACCTTTTTCAGCGTGATTCTGCCGCTGGCTCGCCCCGGTTTCATCACCGCGGCCATTCTCGGTTTCGCCCACACTGTCGGCGAGTTCGGCGTGGTGCTGATGATCGGCGGCAACATTCCCGACAAGACCCGCGTGGTCTCGGTGCAGATCTACGATCACGTTGAAGCCATGGAATATGCCCAGGCCCATTGGCTCGCCGGGGCAATGCTGGTGTTCTCCTTTGCCGTATTGCTGGCGCTCTATTCCAGCCGTAAAACCAAAGCGGGCTGGAGCTGATCGATGATTCATATGCGCCTTAAACTGACTTATTCAGGATTCGCCCTGGAGGTGGCTCTGCAATTGCCCGGCCGCGGAGTAACGGCACTTTACGGCCATTCCGGGTCAGGCAAGACCACGTGCCTGCGCTGTATCGCCGGTCTGGAGCAGGCCGAACAGGGCTTTATTCAGGTCAACGATGAAGTCTGGCAGGACAGTGACAAGAAGATTTTCGTACCGCCGCATAAACGTGCGCTGGGGTATGTTTTTCAGGAGGCCAGCCTGTTTCCTCACCTTTCGGTGCTGGCCAATCTGGAGTTCGGGCTGAAGCGCATCCCCAGGCAGCAACGCCGGGTTGACATGGCGCATGCCACTGAACTGTTGGGCATTGGTCATCTGCTGGACCGCCATCCGCAGCACCTGTCCGGAGGCGAACGGCAACGAATCGGCATCGCCCGCGCGCTGCTCACCAGCCCCAAACTGTTGCTGATGGACGAACCGCTGGCGGCGCTGGATAGCCAGCGCAAAAACGAAATCCTGCCTTATCTGCAACGCCTGCACGATGAACTCGATATCCCGGTGCTGTACGTCAGCCACTCACAGGATGAGGTCGCCCGACTGGCCGACCACATCGTCCTGCTCAGCGACGGCAAGGCGCTGGCCAGCGGACCAATCGGTGAAACCCTGGCGCGTCTCGATTTGCCCCTGGCGCTGGGCGACGATGCGGGCGTGGTGATTGAAGGCCATGTCAGCGCCTATGACCCGCACTATCAGTTGCTGACGCTGCAGCTGCCCGATACCGACCTGAGCATTCGCGTGGCGCACGCTCCGATGACCCAAGGCCAGGCGCTACGTTGCAAAGTCCAGGCGCGGGATGTCAGCCTGAGCCTGCAAGGCGTCGAGCACAGCAGCATCCTCAATCGCTTGCCGGTGACGGTGATCAGCGAAATCGGCGCCGATAACGCCGCCCACGTGCTGATCCGCCTGAATGCGGCCGGCACACCGCTGCTGGCACGCATCACCCGCTACTCCCGGGACCAACTGGGCGTGCACCCCGGCCAGCAACTCTGGGCGCAGATCAAAGCGGTGGCCGTGCTGGCGTAAATTCGTCGGCACCACGGCGAATGGACGCGGTCAATGGCTGTACAGGCCCCCTGACTTCGTCGCCAAGGATTTTTTGCCATGCCCGATACCGCGCTGCCCGATGTGCTGCCACCCGACCTGCACTACGTCGACGACACGCAGCCTGGAATCACCCGCAAACGCTTGCGTGGCAAATTCTGCTACTTCGATCCTGCGGGCCAGCGCATTACCGATCCCGACGAAATCAGGCGCCTCAACGCCCTTGCCGTGCCACCGGCCTATACCAATGTGTGGATCTGCGCCGACCCACGTGGTCATTTGCAAGCCACCGGCCGTGACGCTCGCGGTCGCAAGCAATACCGTTATCACGCGCGTTGGCGCGAAGTGCGCGATGCCGATAAATACTCACGCCTGCGGGACTTTGGCCTGGCACTGCCGAAGCTGCGCAAACAGCTTGAAACGCTGCTGGACGCTCCGGGTTTCAGCCGAGATAAAGTCATGGCCACCGTGATTACCTTGCTCGATGCGACGCTGATCCGGGTCGGCAACACGCAATACGCCCGGGAAAATCGATCCTATGGCCTGACCACCCTGCGCAGCCGTCACGTCGAGGTCAACGGCAGCGCGATCCTGTTCCAGTTTCGCGGCAAGAGTGGTGTCGAACACCAGATCACCGTGAAAGACCGACGCCTGGCGCGAATTATCAAGCGCTGCCTGGAGATTCCCGGGCAAGACCTTTTCCAATACCTGGACGAAAATGGCGAGCGACACACCGTCAGCTCCTCAGATGTCAATGCCTACCTGCAAACCCTCACCGGCGCCGACTTCACGGCCAAGGATTATCGGACATGGGCCGGGAGCGTCCTGGCGTTGTCGGTGCTGCGTGAGTTGCAGTGGGAGCCTGAGTCGGACGCGAAACGGCATGTGGTCGAGATGGTCAAGAACGTTGCCAGGCAACTCGGTAACACCCCGGCCGTGTGCCGCAAGTGCTACATCCACCCGGCGGTGCTCGAAGGTTTTATGCTCGGTGCCTTGGCCCAACTGCCGCGGCCGAGACTGCGTAAAGGTCTCAGGGCAGAAGAAGTCGGGCTCGCCATGTATCTGGAGAAAATGATCGCTGAGGCAGAATCGACAAAATGACCCGTCCATTTTTTGCACGATTGCAAAGAGCTTCTATAGTTGATGTGGACATGAATCAGCTGCGGTGACGCCATGGAAGACATTTTCGTTGTGAAGCGTTGCAACAAGATCATCATTCATGGCCGCCGGGCCGGAGAAGCCGGCCACCCGCCACCCGACGCCGCCGTCTGGTATCGCATTGAAGATACCCGCACCCGTGGCTTTATCGGTGACGGCTTCGATCTTGAAGAAGATGCCCGACGTGAATGCCGGCAGCTCAATACCAGGTCACAAGTGACGGCCCGACAAGCCTGAAGTCCGGGTCTATACTGAAATCAGCTGAAGGACCAGCGACCCCATCGGCAGAAAGCTCGCACCCAGCGGGCTTTTTGCTGCTATTTGTCAGGTTTCTTGAACGGAGGTGTTTGCCATGTCCGAAAAAGAGTCCATCACCACCCTGCTTACCCTGCTCGACTCCCGCCAGGCTCGACTTGCCGCTGCGTGCAAGGAGATTGCCGATTGGGTAGATCATCAAGGAGGGCATCCGACAGCCCTCAGAATTCGTGACCGCCTGAACGACATTGAAAAAGACGCGCCACTGATTCGAAACACCCTGTCTTCGTTAAAACCTGTCGACCCGCCTCTTCCACGGTTCAGATGATTCGATCTGGGCGCGCGATTCAAGAACAGGGTCTGATCCAGGACGTGTGAACGGCGACTTGATCGTCAGCGCGTCCTTGCCTGTCTGATTATCTTTTTCTCCAAACCCCACCTGACCTGACGCCGGGATTTTTTGTGACTTCTTTTCACGTAACGTTCACAACACACACCCTACAGTGGGTTCACTCCTTTGATGAACCCCTTGGCCTGCCCGCATGCAGGCCATTTTTTTGCCCGCTGGTCAGCCAACGAACGTCTTCATTAGCTGGAGGTCAAACAGTCACACGTCACGAAGGAGACGTCCCATGGTCACTCACTTCAAAGTCAGCGGGCATCTGGCCTGCGGTCACAAAGGCAGCAATCTCACATCAACCAGCGAATTGACCCGCGTAAAGTGCAGAAGCTGCCGCAACACCGACGCGTTCAAGGACGCGCGCAAAGCCGAACGTAACGCAGCACGCCGTGCTGCGCGCAAGGCCAAAGTCACTCACACCGCCAATGACTGGCGCGCCGCCTGGGTACAACGGTTGACCGCCATGGCCGGATTGCAAAGGTTACCCCGTGGTTTTACCGGCCAGCCTTTCGTTTAAAAACTGCGCCAGGAAAGATCTCATGCGGGAGAGAACCTGCTCGCGATGAGGGCAGCACATTCAACATTGATGTGACTGACCTTCAACCATCGCGAGCCGGCTCGCTCTCACCGGGGGATTGGCCCTGACAGGTCTGTTGATGAGTCGCACGTGTTCAGGTTCGCCGGCTCCATGATTTCAGCGAGCGACATGCGCTTGAAGGCTTCAAACAACCGCCGGCCCTCTTCGGGCGCACAAGAAATGGCCAGTCGCATAGTCGCTTCACCTAGCTGCCAGATCAGAAAGGCAGAATCAGCAACCCGCTGCGCATCGCTGCCTGGAAACACCCGCAGCATCGCATCGGCCAGCAAGCCGCCCGCCACACGACTCTCCTCCAGCTCCAACGCCAGCAACTGCTTGTCTGCCTGCATGCCTGACCAAATATCACGCATCGCAGGTTCGGCCTGAACGATCTCGTAATACTGATCCAGCAGGTCCGAATAGGCATCCGCCAACCCTTGCGCATCTTGCACCGTCACCAGCGCCTCTTCGATACAACGACGGCTTGCCGCGTTATAGCGCTCGGCCAGTGTGCGAATGACCGAGCTCTTGTCAGGGAAGTACTGATAAAGCGATCCGATCGAGATCTCCGAGCATTCGGCAATTTCGCTCATTTTTACCTGGTCGCTGCCCTTGGTTGCGATCAGTTGCGTCGCCACCGCCAGGATTCGCTCCTGCCGCTCGCGACTGCGTTGTTGCGTGGGATTGCGGCGGGTCGGCTCCGTAACAGGTTGCTCGAGCCCGGTGGCAGCTTTCTTTGGCACTGGCGTGATTCCGATCAATAACATGACAAGCACTCACCTTAGCACCACCCGCGAACGCTCCCAAGTGGTTGCATCCGTATGTCGGTTTCCTCCTTAACATTGGTTGACGGTAGAACATGAGCGTTTATCATCTTCTTAACGTGAGTATTCCTCACATTAACCGATGGAGATGAACGCGATGAAAACCACTCAGGACACCCTCCTCGTTCTCGGTGCGACCGGTAAAACAGGGCGCAGGATCACCCAGCATCTCCAGGCCGCAGGATTGCCCGTGCGCTTGGGTTCTCGCGGCGCGAATCCTCCCTTTGACTGGGAAAATCGACGGACCTGGGATGCGGCGCTTGATGGCGTTCACGCTGTTTACATTTCCTATAAACCGGACCTCGCCGTTCCGGGCGCCCTCGATACTATCCAGGCGTTTACCAACCTGGCCGTCAAACGTGGCGTCGGCAAATTGGTTCTGCTGTCCGGACGTGGCGAGGTTGAAGCGGAACAAGCCGAACGCGTCATTCAAAACAGCGGTGTCGACTGGACGATCCTGCGGGCCAGCTGGTTCTTCCAGAACTTCAGCGAGGCGCATTTTCTGGAGCCCATTCTTGAAGGAGAACTGGCCCTTCCCGTCGGCAATATCGCGGAGCCCTTCGTCGATGTGGAGGACATTGCCGAAATTGCAGTCCAGGCACTGACCCAACCGGGGCATTCACGCCAACTCTATGAATTGACCGGGCCACGGGCACTGACTTTTGCCCAAGCGGTCGATGAGATTGCTCAAGGGACCGGGCGCGAGATCAGTTTCGTCGCCGTACCGCCGGATGCATATCGTCAGGCACTGGAGCAGGCACAACTTCCTGCGCCGTTGATTGACCTGGTGCTTTATCTCTTCACCACGGTGCTCGACGGTCGCAACACGCCGTTAGCCAATGGCGTTCAGCGCGCACTTGGCCGGCCCGCGCGCGACTTCAGCGATTATGTTCGGCGCACCGCTGCTACAAAAATCTGGCAGAACCAGGTTTGAGGTTGACGAGGGTCATTTATCAAGAATTGCGGAGCAGAAACGACAAAGGCCTGCATGAGTTTCCTCATGCAGGCCTTTGATATGTATGGTGCCCGAAGCCGGAATCGAACCGGCACGCCCTTACGAGCGGGGGATTTTAAGTCCCATGCGTCTACCAGTTTCGCCATTCGGGCGGTAGCGCGGTGAAGCTGTCTGGCTTGTGCAACAGAGGACGAAATATATACATCCCGCCCCGGTGAAGCAAGTTCGCAGATCCCCTTTTCAAGACAAAATCTTGCAAGGTAGCGCAAATAAAAAAGCTCCGTAAATCATAGATCTACGGAGCTTGTTTATAGTGGAGGCCGAGGTCGGAATCGAACCGGCGTAGGTGGATTTGCAATCCACTGCATAACCATTTTGCTACTCGGCCTCAAACATCTGATGTCATGTAGCGCAACATCAAATGTGTACAAACCTGGAACAGGAAACGAGCTTATGATTCACGCTCTATCTCCTTGAAAACATTGAGCTTTTTCAGCCGTCTGTGCTTTCGATGGCGTGAATTATGTACTCATTTCCTGAGGCTGGCAACCCCTTGATTTCAAAAAAATTCTGGCAGCACGTTTTCTTGGCCCCGGGTGTTTGTGCCCTCCCCTCTGATCGCCCGGGCATTGATGCACGATTCTACAGCCAGGCAACAAGAGACTGATCATAAGGTGGCTGGCTTGGTATCTGATCCCTGCAAGGTTGTCGTTTTCCGGTTGTACCTCCGGGATCGGACCTCAAGCTGTGATTCGCCCTCGTCGATAGTCACCTTGCTGCAAGATAACAAAGCCGTCGATGCACTGACGTATACCTCCCGGGGCGGGATAGCGCAGCTTGACGCACCGCTTTCCTGGGAATACACGCAGCATGACAAAGTGTCCTTGCACATGAGGGGCAATTTCGGAAGTTCGTCGACGGCCGGCCGGTTCCAAAATCTGGGCGCATCGCTGCTTTTGCAACTGGCTGAGACCAACAAGAACATTTCCCAGTCAGTCCTTCGCTCATCGACTGGAAGGCCTCTCGAAGCTGGCGAGCTGGCGGCTGCCCAAGCCAAACTCCATAGTGGCATCGCAGATAACTCCATCAGCCTCACGCTGAATACAGCGAGTGGCAAAACCAGCAAAGGGTCGCAATATTGCTCGCGTATTGGATGTGATCCGATCAATCGCCGAGCAAACCAATCTTTTAGCGCTTAATGCCGCGATCGAAGCGGCACGCGCAGGTGAAGCCGGCAGAGGGTTTGCCGTTGTCGCCGACGAAGTGCGAGCATTGGCACATAGTACCGCCCAGTCGACAGAAGAAATCGAAATCATGGTTGCAGGGATACAGAGTGGTACGACTGAAGCCGTTCTGTCCATGTCACGGAATAGCGATCGCACACAATCAACGCTCGAGCTGGCAAATGCCGCGGGTGATTCTTTAACACAGATAACCGAGTCTATTTCTCAGAGCAACGAGCGAAATCTGGTCATTGCAAGCGCTTCGGAGGAGCAGGCACAAGTATCTAGAGAGGTTGATCGTAATCTGGTTAATATCCGCGACCTGTCGACTCAGTCTGCAGCAGGTGCCAATCAAACCAGTGCGGCCAGTAATGAGTTGTCACGGCTGGCTGTTGATCTAAGTGGAATGGTGAATCGATTTATAGTTTAACCACAGCCAAAAGCCAAAAGCCAAAAGCCAAAAGCCAAAAGCCAAAAGCCAAAAGCCAAAAGCCAAAAGCCAAAAGCCAAAAGCCAAAAGCCAAAAGTGTGGCGAATTACAACGTTCTCGTCACCCGGCATTGTGATGCCGTGCGCACGTCCGCCCGCAATCGGACGGAACACCCATCGTTAAACAGCTTGAAACAGTTAATGTTCACGGCCATCACCCGGCATTAATATCCTTCATTCAGGGCTCTGGAACGGGGGTAAGAGCTGAAGCTTTTTAGCCGGTAGGCCATTATCCAGGCTACCCACCGTTTCAGTACCCCTCCTCCTATTCGAATGTCCCGACCAGTCCTGCCATCGCTTGATACCATTCAGCACACTTGTATGAAGCTTTAATGTCTGGAAGGTCTTTTTGTGAACGTTATCCGTCACTGGTTACGACAACCCTATGCGCGCCTCGTCGCGCTGATCGGATTGGTCCTGATCTTGCCTCTATGCCTGCGTGCGGCACTGGGTTGGTCGAGTCCACTCGGCTACCTTTCAGATCTGGGAATTGCCAGTCTTCTCATCGTCACCCTGCATCGTCGTCCCTGGTGGTTAGCGCTGCCGGTGTTGCTGGTTTGGGGAATTATGACGTTGGCGACTGCTGAACTCGTCAGCGCGGTCGGGAGGTTTCCAAACGCCACAGACCTGCAGTACTTGATTGACCCTCAATTTCTGGAAAACTCTGCCGGCGGTGGTTTCGCCCAGCCATGGCTGGCAGCCACTCTGTGCTTTGGACTGGCGATCTGGTTGATCACGCAGTGGATGGGCCGCTCCAAACCTATTCCGGCCTTACCACGTAGCATGTGGGCAGCACCGTTGCTGCTGTTGATCGGCCACTGGGGCGCCCAGCACCTCTACCCCACCGACGAAGACCCTTGGCGCTTGTTCAACCTCCCGCATCAGTTACTGTCCGCGAGCGTTGGAGACGTTCAGTCAAGTGCTGAAGAATGGTTGGCAGGTGATGTTGTCGATGTCCCTCCACAAATGGCGGGACTCACCCAACTCGATCTGGACGGACAGAAACTGCTCGCCGCTCCCGGGCGGGCGCGGAATGTGTTGATCATCGCACTGGAAGGTATTCCCGGCGCCTACGTGGGTGTTAATCGCGAAGCCTTGCACAGCAGCTATCAGGAAAATCTCATGCCCAATCTCAGTCGATGGGCAGAGCGCGGCATGAATACGCCGGACTACGTCCTTCACAGTCACCAAACCATTCGCGGTCTGTATGCAATGCTGTGTGGCGATTACGACAAACTGGACAACGGCACGCCGAAGGGGGTGGAAATGTTGACCCAGAGCGAACGCAATCAAGCGTGCCTGCCAGCCCAGTTACACCAGAACGGATTCGCCACGCACTATCTCCAGGGTGCGGGCCTGCGTTTCATGGCAAAAGACAAAATCATGCCGCACATCGGTTTCGATGCCACTCATGGACTGGAATGGTTCACCAACAGCAACTACCTGGAATTCCCTTGGGGCAAGGACGACAAGGCCTTCTTCGAAGGGGCCCTTGAGTACGTTGGCCAGCTGAAAAAACAGAAAAGACCGTGGATGCTGACGCTACTGACCGTTGGCACCCACCAGCCCTATTCGGCCCCTGAAGACTACCTGGAGCGCTACGACACACCCAAGCAGGCCGCCGTCGGGTATCTGGATGATGCGCTTGGGCAATTCCTCAACGGCCTGGAACGTCAGGGAGTCTTGAAAGACACCCTGGTGGTGATCACCTCGGATGAATCCCACGGTATCGATGGAGTGCGCCTGGCGTCCTCTTGGGGCTTCAATCTAATGCTCGCGCCCGAGCAGGATCAGCTGCCCAAGGTGAAGCCCGGGGTTTACGGGCATGTCGATCTGAGTGCCTCGATACTCGACTATTTCGCCTTGCCCTTCCCCCCAGCCTTGAGCGGTCGCTCCCTGTTTCGCGACTATGAAACGGGCCGCGAAATCATGTCGTACACCAACGACAAGCTGCGCTATCACAATGGTCAGGGCACCTTGACCGAGTGTGACTTTCAACAGCGCTGCCGGAATCACGCCAGCCCAGGCTTCATCGCGGAACATGCGACCTTGACTGGTCAGTACGGAGGCAAGCGCGCCCGCCAAATCGCAGCCAGAGCGACGGCGCTGGATCATTCGCTGCTGCGCACACCCTTGAACCAGCACTACCAGTTCGGCAGTTCCGCCATCATCCCTCTTCAGACAGCGATCAAGGATGACTGGGCCGATAACCTCATTGGTGCGCAGTACCTGGAAATGCCAAAGGGCTCACTCACTCGCGTGCGTCTGACCGTGCGCTCGGTAGATCCACAACAGGATGCCTACATTCTGCTCAAGGCCAAGGAGCGGGAACAGGATGTCCCACTGGGCCTCCCCGCAGAAATGATTGTCACTGCGGATCAGCCATTGGAGATGCACTTCAGTTTCGACAATCCGCAGCCGCGCAAGGCGTTCTCTTTTCACTTGTTGGGCTACGGGTTGGGGGCCGTTGAGGTGAGTGACTTCAGTGTAATTACTGAGTTACCGGGGCAGGACGACCTACCCACGAATATCGACAAGGCAGAGGGCTAGTCGCGACCGATCAGGCAGGCGTATGAGGCGGCAGAGAGAATTGAATCACCGCTCCCCGGCGCTGATTGGCGTCTGCGCGACCGCGCCCCTTGGATGGAACGCGTGCGTTGGCCATTACAGTTTTTCGTGGCCTGCGCCTTCTGGAACATGCTCGGTGCCGGAGTCTTCGGTTTCCTGATCAACCCGCCAATCGCGCTGTTCTACATACAAGGTTTGAACACCACCCCGCTACATGCCCACGCTGCCCTGTTCGGTGTCTATGGCTTCCTGGCGCTGGGGTTTGGCTAGTTGATCCTGCGCTACATTCGCCTCGACCTGCGGTTCAACAATCGCCACTATCTCCGTCATCAATCTTTTGATTGACTCGGATCTCGCGCATGCCGTGCTCTACATCACCCTGCTGTTCATGTCGGCGCATGTTTTTTCGATCCGAATAGTGACCATCGACCAATGAATTGCGCCGCAATCAGGCTTTTCTGACCGGGTCGCAACGTTCGATGCGCGCCAGTGACGTCATCACAGGCATCCGTGCGTTGTCGAAGAAGTGCGTTCCACAACGTCAACATCATGCCTTCGACAAAATCGTGACTGACACTCTGCTGCTGGTTCAGCACGAGATGAGTCATAAACACATCAAACAGCATTTGTCGCTGGATGCCGCCGACGCTCGCATCAATGGCGATCGCGTGCAGTTGCAACAAGTCATCATCAATCTCGTCATGAACGCCTGCCAGGCCATGTGCAATCTGAGTGAAGGAGCGCGCTCGCTGAACATTTGCACGAGGGTTGAGCGCAACGAAGTGATCATTGAAGTCAATGACAGCGGCGAAGGCATTGATGTCGCCGATTTGCCGTTACTGTTCAACCCGTTCTATACCACCAAGGCTGAAGGGCTGGGCATGGGGCTGTCTATTTGCCGCTCGATCATCGAATTTCATCACGGCAGGATCTGGGCCACGAGCATCAAGGGACAAGGCGCTACGTTTATGTGCGCCTTGCCATTGCTCTTGCCAGAACCACCCACCTTGAACACGGCTCAGGACACCGACACTGACACCGAGTGGTCGACGGATTTGGGCGTCAGTCTCGGTTGAAACTGAGGCGAACAAGCGGTGCTGGCCGCCACCTTTGGGGATTTACACCTGCGGGCCAGCAGAGGCCTGATCGCGGGTTTTCCACAGCGACAGCAGCACACCGCTCAGCAGCAACCCCAGGGTCACGCTCAAGGAAATGACCGCGGGAATCTTGCCGATGATGCCGACCAGGAAGATCTTGGCACCGATAAACACCAGCACCAGTGCCAGCGCGTACTTGAGGTAGGCGAAACGGTGAATCATCGCCGCCAAAGCGAAATACAACGCACGCAGACCAAGGATGGCAAAGATGTTGGAGGTGTAGACAATGAAGGGGTCTTGGGTGATGGCGAAGATCGCCGGCACACTGTCCACGGCGAACACCAGATCGGCACACTCGATCAGCACCAGGGCCAGGAACAACGGCGTCACCCAGACCACGGACTTGCCGCTGGCGTCCGCCTGGCGGACGAAGAAGCGCCCTTCATGCAGTCGCTCGGTCACCCGCATGTGTCTGCGCAGAAACTTCACCAGCAGGTTTTCGCTGAGGTTCGGCTGGGCATCGACCTTGCTGAACAGCATCTTCACGCCGGTCAGCAGCAGGAAAATGCCGAACACATAGAGAATCCAGCTGAACTCGGCGATCAGCGCCGCCCCCAGGGCAATCATGATCGCGCGCAGCACGATGACACCGAGAATGCCCCAGAACAGCACCTCGTGTTGATACTTACGGGGGATTGCGAGAAAGCTGAAGATCATCGCCATCAGGAATACGTTGTCCATCGACAACGATTTCTCGATCAGAAAGCCGGTGTAGAAATCCATCCCGGCGTCACCGCCTTTGATCTGCCAGACCCAGAGGCCGAACAGCAAACCAGCCGTGATATAGCCGGCTGACAGCAGCAGACTTTCACGAACACCGATTTCTCGCTGCTCACGGTGCAACACCCCGAGGTCGAACACCAACAGGCCTATTACGATGCTGATAAAGGCGAGCCACAACCAAGTGGCGGTGCCGAGAAACTCGGCCAGGAAGAACGGTTCCAGGGCAGTCATGAGCCCCTCCTCTAGGTGTCGAAGTTATACAAACTGCAACTCCGACATGGCAGCGGTTAGCTGTCAGAGGGGCCCGGCATTGCGAGTTCAAATCTAGAGAGGCGTGTGGGGTTTCTCAATCACGCAAGGTTTGCAAGTTATTTCAAATCGGTAGGTCGTAGCGGAAGTCGGAGTGCCGATAGGCAGAGATCCTATCTGCATGCAGAGGCATCACCCTGGACGCAGGCGGACCGCTTATCGCCGATTCTGCAACTCGCAAGCGACTGCTGCAGGCCCAATAGCAGTCGCTCGAGCACGATCGCCACTCAGCGTGTCTCGTCCTGCCCTGCCCCATCCCTCGAATGGATCACCAGGTAGCTGTCGACGGCATCGTCAATGGTGGGAAAGAATGCTGTTTCGCCAAGTCGCGCGAAAAGACCGAATCGCTTCAGCTTGTCTTTGACCGGGTCCTTCATCTCGGCCATGCACAACTTGATGCCTGCGGCGCGCAGGGTTTCGTCCAGCTCCAATAGCATGTCGGAAGAAGTGACGTCGACACTGGTGACGGGTTCCGCTGCAACGACTAACCAGCGCACGGGCGTTGGCGATGCCGCCACTGCGTCCAGCACGCGGTCATTGAACAGCTCGGCGTTGGCGAAAAACAACGGCGCATCCCAGCGAAACAGCACCAGGCCGGGGATGAGGCTTGCGTCGGGATAGCGCTGGATATCGTGGTAGCCCTTGACCCCCTTGGCTTGTCCCAGCACTGCGGAATACGGCCGCCAACCATCCCACAGAAATTCGATGACGGCGACCACGATGGCCAGTCCGATGCCCTCGATTGCGCCGAACACAGCCACGCCGACAGTGCAGACGATCGACAACCAGAACTCCCAGCGCTGGATGCGATAAATGCGTCGCAGGTCAGCGACTTCAATCAGACCGATGGCCGACGCGATCACCACCGCTGCCAATGCACTGCTGGGCAAACTCTGCAACAGGTCCGGCCCCACCATCAGCAGCAGGGCCACGGCCAATGCGCCGACAACGCCGGTCAACTGGGTTTTGGCGCCCGTAGCTTCGGCGACAGGGGTACGAGAGGAACTGCTACTGATCGGAAAGCCTTGAAAAAATCCGGCCGCCAGATTGGCAAAACCGAGCCCTGCCATCTCCTGGTTCGGATCGACGTGGGTTCTGGTCCGTGCTGCATAGACACGAGAGAGCACACTGGTGTCGGCGAACGACACAAGTGCGACGGCGCAGCCGCCGATGAGCACGGGGATAATATCGGCTCGGGTGATCCAGGGGATGGTCAACTCCGGTAAACCTTGTGGAAGCGAACCGAGTACCGACACTCCCGCGCGTGTACCAAGGTCCAGCATACCGACAGCGACAGTGGCGCCTGCCACTGCAATCAAGATGCTCGGCACGCGTTTGTAATCCTTGAGTAGCAGGATCACGATCAAGGTGGCTGCGCCGATCATGAACGCGGTCCAGTTGGTCTTTCCTTCCATCACCGCGGTGACGACGGCCCATATGTTTCTCAGCGGGCCGTCTGACTCAATCGAAAAACCGAAGAGCTTGGGTAATTGGCTGATGAGTACAGTCAACGCGATGCCGTTCATGTACCCGTAACGGATCGGTTTGGACAGCAACTCCGTAATGAACCCTAAGCGCATGATACCCGCCAGGATGCACACCGTTCCTGAAACGATCGCCATCATGCCCGCCAGTGCGATGGCGCGTTGTGGATCGCCGCCCGAAAGGGGCAGGACGACCGCGAGAATAACGGCGGCCAGTGAAGAATCCGGGCCAAGCACCAGAATTCGGCTGGGCCCAAACAACGCGTAAGCGATCAGAGGAACGATGGTCGCATAGAGGCCATAGATGCCGGGCACGCCCGATGCCACGGCGTAGGCGATGCCAACGGGCACCAACATCGTGGTGAGCACCAACCCGGCCATGATGTCGTGACGCAACCAGGCAACCCGGTACCCGCGTAGCGTGCGAAGTCCAGGAAGCCAGCGACCCCACCCGGTTTCGTTACCGACACCGCGACGTGCAATCCGGCCCGGTTCAGGGACGGGAGGCAAAGAATCCGAATTGCTCATAGCGCTGTGGCCTGCGGTAATGTGATTAGACAGTAGCTCAATCAGGCAAATTGTCCCGTCCTGATGCCCGATTCCGAGGGGGCGAATGCCGGGGTCGGTAGCTGCCAATGATGAAATGCAGCTAACGGCCAAGCGGACATCCGCCAAATGTCCACCGGCAGTGAACACGCGCTGGTCGCTGGTTTCGGCATTCGGCAAATTCGCGCGAAAAAGACGGCTAGACAGTCGGCACCGTTCCGCCGTCGATGACAAACTCACTGCCCGTGATAGATGAGGCTCGAGGCGAAGCCAGAAAGCCAATCAGGTCGGCAACCTCTGACGGCGTCGATGGGCGCCCGAGCGGGATGCCCCCTAGTGCTTCCATGATGATCTGCTTGCCGCCTTGATAGTCAGTCCCTGCCTCCTGCGCGAGTCGCTCGGCCAATGCGACCGAGGCTTCGGTTTCAACCCAGCCCGGCGAAACCCGGACAACACGGACGCCTTTGGGCGAAACCTCTTTCGATAAACTCTTGCTGTAAGTCGAAAGCGCAGCCTTGGCCGCTGCGTAGGCTGTCGTAGCGTCCGGCAGAGGCAGCCGACTCTGGATGGAGGTCACGTGGACGATGACCCCTTCCTTTCGCTCCAGCATATCCGGGAGCAAGGCACGATCCAGGCGCACGGCCGGAAACAGATTCAGATTGAGCTCACGTTGCCACTGCTCTTCGTCCAGTGCAGCGAAGCCGCCGCCAGGTGCCGACGAACCACCCAGGACATGGATGATGATGTCCACACTGCCCAGTCGCTGTCGGGTCGCGGCGATGACTGCATCACAGCCTTCCCGGGTCGAAAGATCGGCCAGAACCAACAGGCCATCCGGCAGGGCACTGTTTGGCTCCCGAGCAGAGGTAATCACCTTCGCGCCCTCGGCCAGAAACAGGTCGACTACAGCTTTCCCGATGCCCTTGGTGCCTCCGGTGACGAGGACTCGCTTACCACTCAAGCCAAGGTTCAGCATGGCGTGATCTCCAAGGAGGCTATGCGATCGCTCTCCAGCGTGAAGACGTGACTCAGCTGGACCGGGCTACCGGGAAAACGGCCGGTAAGCCGTGCAATGACGGTCAGCCTGCCCTCCCCCTGCATTGCCTGCAAAGGTTGGACTTCAAAAGAGAAAGCCCGCCGGACCTCCTTCTGCCAGACGTCGATGGCCTGAATGCCTTCATGCGTTTTGTTTTCATCGAACACCCTGGCATGCGAGCAGAAGCAGCTCGCAAGTTGTGATAGGTCGCCACCATTGCTGACATCGAAGTACGTCTCAACGGCGACGGGAAGCTTAAGGCTCATTTGTTGATCTCCTGGATGGATTACCTGGAGTGATCTTGCGACCTGACTGATAGTTTGCTCAACTGGGATAAACTTTATGACCTATCCCATAATCCAGGACAATTCATGTCAGACCCTCGTTTAGGCCTGAGCGAGCTGGACGCTGTTATAGCGGTTGCCCGCAGGGCTTCGTTTCGACAAGCCGCCATCGATCTGAATGTCTCAACCACCGCGTTAAGCAGCACCATCGCTAAACTGGAAGCAGGCCTCGAAACGCGGTTGTTCAATCGCACGACCCGCAGCGTGGCCGTCACCGAGGCCGGCAGGATTTTTCTGGAGCAGGTGGGGCCGGCCCTGCAGGATTTGCGCGCGGCGCTCGACGCGGTGCGATCTCACAATGCCGGCCCTTCGGGTACGCTGCGCATCAATGCGTTCGCCAGCGCTGCTCGAGCAGCACTCCTGCCATTGGTGGTGGAATTCTTGCGGCATCATCCGAAAGTACACATCGACCTTGTCACCGAAGGCCGCCTGGTGGATATCGTCGCTGATGGCTTCGATTTCGGCGTACGTTCCGCGAGCCTCGTGCCGAGCGATATGATCGTGATCCCCCTCGGCCTGCCGCAACGGTACGCCGTGGTCGGTACACCGGCGTACTTCGACCAATACGGCAGGCCACGGACACCGCCTGATCTGCTCAACCATCGGTGCGTGCGTGTCCGTCTGCCCAATGGGGCGATTTTCCCGTGGCATTTCGAGCGAGATGGAGAAGTGACCAGGCTCGATGTGAGCGGGCCGCTCACGCTTGATGAACCGAGCGTCGTCAAAGCAGCGGTGCAGGAAAGCATGGGGCTCGGCTTTTTCATGGAGCAGGACGTCCGGGATGAAATCGCGGCCGGACAGTTCGAGCGGGTATTGGACGATTGGACGCCCCCCAGAGACAAGCTCTGCCTGTACTACCCTAACCGCCGCAACCCCTCCGCCGCGATCAAGGCATTCATCGCCCTGGCTCGCGCCAATCCGCCCGCCAAAGATGGACCCGCGTAAACGTCGCCCATCGATTGTACAAACGAGCCTCACGCACTGATTAACCTGGCGCTACTCGGCATCAGGCGATCAAACCCAGCGTCAATCCTTTCAGGGTCGCGGCGGCTCGGGTCGAGCATTCCAATTTGCGAAATATGCTTTCCATGTGGGTGCGAACAGTGCTCGGACTGATGTCCAGCAGTCGCGCCACCTGCTTGTTACTAGCGCCGCGGCTGATTTCCAGGAGCACGTCACACTCGCGTGCGGTGAGTAACGAGCCCTTCGGCTGATGAGTCCGACGCTCGCCACGGGCAGCGGCGATAACCGCGTCACAAACATCCTTGTCGAACAAGCCACCGGCGGCATCCTGTGCGAGCAGACTGGCCGCCTCCGATTCGCCATAGGCCGTCCTCCATGGCCGGGCTTCCCTTAGTGCGACCCACGCCACGGAGGTGGCGAACAGTCGATGCTCGGCACACAGTGCATCACCCATCACGCCTCGAAAATAACCACTGCCATTCAGCCGTTCGTAAGCATGGGCTGCAATCTCCGCAGACACGGCCAGCTCACTGATAGGCCTCAGCGCCTGCTGCGTCCAGTAGGGGACGAGGTGCACCCGCTCCACGGCGCTATAAGAAAGCGCCCCGGCGGTATTCCAGAGCTGGTTGGAAACGGCTGCCCGGCCGAGACCGTAAACGAGCGCTGCCTTGCCGATCGCAGTCAGGGAGGGTTCACCTAGCCCCCACGAACGTGCAGCCTCCATCGCGACATGCGCCACCCGTCGCGAGTGCCCCGCCAGCCAGGGTAGCTTCAAGTCAATCACGTCCCCCACTAATGTCAGCGAGACCGAACGTTCGGCCTGCGCGTCGGCCGGGTGTTGCGAGAGGCCTTCCAGGTCTGCCAGCCACTCCCTGGCGTTATCCATGAGCAACGACGCGAGGGAGGCGGGATAACGCCGATCCGACTGGTCGCGAATCCAGCGCAGCGCCGCGTCGAGGCCATGTGCTCGACTGAGAATATCCAGATCACCTGCAAGCACCACCTGATAGGCGACCTCCGGAATGTGTTCATGGGTCAGGCCCAGCGGTCGGCCAGTCCCATCGTAGGTTTCGAATACGCCGCACAAGCCGGCCTCGACAGCGGCACCCAGTTCGAGGGTTCTCGCGACTTCGCCAGAGACCTCGCAGTGCACCACGGCAAGCGGGACCGCCTGATGCACCGCGTTCATTTTCTCTTTGCTCAGGGTCAGATCGAGCATCGCACGGCGGCCATCGACGTCATCACCCAGCAAATTTGCAAACCCTTCGGCGTTGGCGGTGCAACCTGACCAGCGCAGCAAGGCGACCTGCTCCGCTACCCTCTGATGCTCGCCCTCGCCGTGTGCGGCCTGCGCCAACCTCCGCGCCAGTGCGGCAACGCGTCGGGAATGCCCGAGAGGCTGTCCCATGCTGAGGTCCCCGACCTGGCCGATCGCCCGCAACGCTCCGCTCAATGAGATGTCCAGGTGCAACGCGCTATCCATGAAAAAATGCCTTGGGTCGGATAAATGACCGATGCCCACGAAGCAGGCCAGTCAGCAGAATTTGAGCTCCCACACAGGAGCTGATGCAATGAAAACATTCAGATCGAAAGCCGCCACCGTCGCCTTTGCCCTTGCAAGCACATTGGTCGCGGGTGTCAGTCAGGCCAAAGATACAACGCCTTCGGTGGTCATCGTACACGGCGCATTCGCCGACGGCTCCGATTGGGCCAAGGTCGTGCCGCTTCTTCAGGCCAAAGGGGTTGCAGTTTCGGTCGTGCAAAACCCGCTCACCTCGCTTGCCGATGACGTCGCCGCGACGCAAAGAACCTTGAACAATCAGCCGGGCCCGGTCGTTCTGGTCGGTCACTCCTGGGGCGGCACCGTGATTACTCAGGCCGGCAGCGACGAAAAAGTCCGCGCCCTGGTGTACGTCGCCGCCTTTGCGCCTGATGCCGGTCAAACAAGCGGCGAGCAAGGAAAAGGCGCGCCCACGCCTCCGGGCATCAGCCAGATCAAGGCTGACGGCAACGGTTTCCTCTACTTGACGCCAGAAGGCATGGCCAAGGACTTCGCCCAGGACCTCCCTGCGACGCAGACCGCCGTGATGACCGCGACGCAAGGCCCCATCAAAGCCTCCGCGTTCGAGGATAAAACGACCGTTTCGGCCTGGAAGACCAAACCGTCGTGGTATCTGCTCGCCACCGAGGACCGGATGATCCATCCCGATGTCCAGCGCTCTGCCGCCAAGCGCATCGGCGCCACCCTGGCGGAGCTGCGCACCAGCCATGTTCCCCAGCAGTCGCAGCCAGCCGAAGTGGCCAAGGTGATTCTCGAGGCAGTGAAAAAAGTCGGCGAGCAGTGATTGCTGCGTGCGGCGCCACTGATAACCCTGAACTCAACCGCTGCATCGATACGGAACGGACGCATGAATCATCTGAGTGAGCGCAACTACGACTTCATCGTGTGTGGCGCAGGCACGGCGGGCTGCGTGGTTGCTGCCCGCCTTGCCCAACAGTCCAACGCACGCGTGTTATTGATTGAAGCAGGCAACGAATACAACGGCCCAGAGGTTGTAGAACCCGCGCAGTGGCCGCTGAACCTCGGTTCGGAGCGCGACTGGGCATTCGAAGGACAAGCCAATCCCCACCTCAACGGTCGTCGTCTTTCCTTGAACATGGGCAAGGGGCTCGGGGGTGGATCCAGCATCAACGTGATGGTCTGGGCACGCGGGCATCGATCGGACTGGGATCACTTCGCTGCCGAGTCCGGCGACGCTGCCTGGGGATACGATTCGGTACTGGATTATTACCGGAGGATCGAGAACTGGCACGGCAGCCCGGATGCCGCACGGCGGGGTTCTGGTGGTCCCGTGCATGTCGAGCAGCCGGCTACGCCTCAGCCCCTCGCCAAGGCAATACTGGAAGCGGCCAGCCGTCTCGGTATTCCCCGATATGACAGTCCCAACGGCGCGATGATGGAAGGCCCGGGCGGGGCCGCGATCACCGATCTGCGCATCAATCAGGGCAGGCGCGAGTCCGTTTTCGATTCCTATATCCGGCCACTGCTGAACCAACCGAATCTGACGGTTCTCACCGGCGCATTGGTGGCCCGTGTTCTTCTTGACGGCTCACGGGCGGTCGGTGTCGAAGTGATCATCGAAGGTCAACGCCACTGCTTCTATGCCGAAGCCGAAGTCGTCTTGTCCCTGGGCGCAGTGAATACGCCCAAGGTGCTCATGCAGTCAGGAATCGGCCCGGAGCGCGAACTGCGCACCCATGGCATCGTTCCGATCAGTCACCTTCCCGGCGTGGGTCAGAATCTTCAGGACCATATTGCCTTTGCCTGTACCTGGGAATACTTGCGACCCCAAGCTGTGGGCGGCGGTGGTTGTGAAACCACTGTGTACTGGAAAAGCGACAGTCGCCTGGACTCCCCAGACCTGCTGCACTGTCAGCTTGAATTTGCGGTGCCCTCCCCGGCTGAAGTGGGTATCCCGCCGCCGCAACAGGGTTGGACGACGTTCGCAGGGCTGGCCAGGCCTCTCAGTCGAGGACGCTTGCGCCTATCGGGCGCCGGGCCATTGGATGCACCGCTGATTGAGCCGAACTCGCTGAGCGCACCCGAGGACATTGCGTCGGCGTTTGCGTCGATCGACCTCTGCCGGGCAATCGGCAACAGCGAAGCCTTCAATGGGTTGGTAAAGCGCGAGGTGGTCCCCGGGCCAAAAGATCACCGCGCCATGGAGCAGTTCATCCGCAATTCTGCAGTGTCCTACTGGCACCAGTCCTGCACCGCGAAAATGGGCCGAGATGCGATGTCGGTGGTCGACCATCAACTCCGCGTGTACGGCATCGAAAAATTGCGGATCGCCGATGCCTCGATCATGCCGCGCATCACCGTCGGCAACACCATGGCTCCTTGCGTCGTCATTGGCGAGCGAGCCGCCGATCTCATCCTCGCGGCGCATGGAGTGATCGCTCCGGTCACAGCGCCACTCGGATAAGGCAATGAGAACACTGACAGCGGGCGGCGGTATCGCCGACCTTGCAAAGAAAGGGAGGCAATTGACGGTCGCCCCCCACAGCAATTGACCAAACACGCCTCGCGTCGCTATCTGGCGCCCTGCTGGTATTCACGGGGCGTGCACCCCAACTCGCGGCGAAAAACGGTGTGCAGGTACTGCGCCGATTTGAAGCCGCAACTGCGCGCGATGTCGGCGATGGCTGAATCAGTGTTCTCCAGCCCGTTAGTGGCGGCTGCCAGTTTGAAACCCAGGATCTCGTCGTGGACGCTGCAGCCTCGCACATCGCGAAAGTGCGATTCCAGCGATGAGCGAGACACCCCCACGTAGGCCGCCACTTGCGCGGACTTGATGCCCTGGCAGGCATATTGGCGAATGAACAGCAGGGCTTGCATGACATATGGGTTGCCCAAGGGTTGGTGCAAACTCGAGACCTGCACGTTGATCGCATCCGGGGGTATCAGGATGTGCATGCCGGTGGAGGGCATGCCGTGCAGCATCTGGTGCAGCAATCGCGCAGCTGTGCGCCCCATGGTTTCGGTGCCCTGGATGACCGAACTCAGGGGGACCCGGGTCAAGCAGCGGGTCAACGGGTCGTTGTCGATGCCAATCAGTGCCACCTCCTCCGGGACGGCGATTCCGGCGGTCAGGCAGGCTTGCAGCAGCTGCCGGGCGCGGGCGTCACTGACGGCGATGATACCAATGGGTTTGGGCAGGCTTTGTAGCCAGTCGATCTGCTGCTCGACGGCGCTGTCCCAGAGTGGCGCGCTGGTGCCCATGCCCCGATAGACCTCAGCGTGCAGACCATCGCGTTGCATCAATCGTCGAAAGGATTTTTCCCGTTCCTGCGCCCAACGGTTGGCCTGCGCTTCCGGCAGGCTGAAGCAGGCAAAACGTGTCAGCCCTGCCTCGATCAAGTGCTTGTAAGCAAGGGTAATCAAGGCGTCGTTATCGGTGGCCACATACGGGATACCTTTCGGATAGGCGCGCTCATCCTCGTAGGAACCACCCACCGCCACCACCGGTAACTCGATGCCGGCCAACGCCTCACCGATCAGCGGATCGTCGAAGTCGGCAATGATCCCATCCCCCTGCCATCGTTCGATGCCTTTCAGGCGACAGAGAAAATCCTCCTCCAGAAAAAGGTCCCAAGAGGCACGGGTGCTGCTCAGGTAATTGCCGATGCCGCTGATGATGCCGCGGTCATAGATCTTGCTGCCGTTGAACAGCAGCGCGATGCGGTGCACGGGAGGTACGGTTTTCATTGTTTTTATTATGGTCTGGAGGCAAGCCGTCCTGGACGGCGATTGGCACAGACTAGGCGCCCGGTCGACGAATCTCAATACTCAAAATCGCACCCTGTGTTGATGATTTTCGTAATCAGCGGTAACGGGGCCGTTGTTAGTATCGGGACACCGCCAAGAACAACAAGGACATTTGCCTGATGCCGTACTTCCCCAACGTCGACCAGATTCGCTACGAAGGCCCTGACAGCAACTCGCCTCTCGCCTTCCGACACTACGACGCCGACAAAGTCATCCTCGGCAAACCCATGCGTGAACACCTGCGCATGGCTGCCTGTTATTGGCACACCTTCGTCTGGCCAGGGTCCGATGTGTTCGGTGCAGCAACCTTCAAGCGCCCGTGGCAACACACCGGCGACCCGATGGAGGTGGCCATTGACAAGGCGGCCGCCGCGTTCGAGTTTTTCTCCAAACTGGGTATCGACTATTACTGCTTCCACGACACGGATGTCGCCCCGGAGGGCAATTCGCTGAAGGAGTACCGCCACCACTTCGCGCAAATGGTTGATCACCTGGAGCGACATCAGGAAGACAGCGCAATCAAGCTGCTGTGGGGAACCGCCAACTGTTTCAGCAACCCACGCTTTGCCGCCGGTGCCGCCAGCAATCCGGACCCCGAAGTGTTTGCCTGCGCCGCCGCTCAGGTGTTCAGCGCCATGAACGCCACCCAACGCCTGAAAGGCTCCAATTACGTGTTGTGGGGCGGTCGCGAAGGTTACGAAACCTTGCTCAATACCGATCTGAAACGTGAACGCGAACAACTGGGCCGCTTCATGCGCATGGTGGTCGAGCACAAGCACAAGATCGGCTTCAAAGGCGACCTGCTGATCGAGCCCAAGCCGCAGGAACCGACCAAGCACCAATACGATTACGACAGCGCGACCGTTTTCGGCTTTCTCCAGCAGTTCGGTCTGGAAAAGGAAATCAAAGTCAACATCGAGGCCAACCACGCAACCCTGGCAGGCCATAGCTTTCATCACGAGATTGCGACGGCCGTCACGCTGGGCATTTTCGGCAGCATCGACGCCAACCGCGGTGATCCGCAAAACGGTTGGGACACCGACCAGTTCCCCAACAGCGTCGAAGAAATGACCCTGGTGACCTATGAAATTCTCAAGGCAGGCGGGTTCATGAATGGCGGATACAACTTCGACTCCAAGGTCCGCCGCCAGAGCCTCGATGAGATTGATCTGTTCCATGGCCATATCGGTGCAATGGACGTTCTTGCCCTGTCCCTGGAACGGGCAGCCGCCATGGTTCAGGACGACCGACTGCAGCAACTCAAGGATCAACGCTACTCCGGCTGGCAGCAGCCGTTCGGGCAGGCGGTGCTGACGGGTGACTTCAACCTCCAGTCACTGGCCGAACATGCATTCGCTAACGAGCTGAACCCGCAAGCCGTCAGCGGCAGGCAGGAGATGCTCGAGAACGTCGTCAACCGGTTCATCTATCGCTGATCGCCAGCGAAGTCAGCCGGCAGCGGGCAGCGGGCAGCGGGCAGCGGGGCTGTGACATTTACGCGACAAATCTGTGTCCGCAACGCCTGCCGACTCTCTACAGTCCTACCAGCCCGATACTCATCATCAGGCAGTGTCTTTCCAACAACAATAAAAGGACGCACCACCATGAAGAACGTAAAACGCACGCTATTGGCCGGCGCCTTGGCTCTGGGCCGATGCCGCCCACCCGAAAATCGGTTTCTCCATTGATGATCTGCGGCTGGAGCGCTGGTCACGGGACCGCGATTATTTTGTCGCGGCAGCAGATAAAATGGACGCCAAGGTCTTCGTACAATCGGCCGATGGCAACGAGCAAAAGCAGATCTCGCAAATCGAAAACCTCATTTCCCGCGGCGTCGATGTGATCGTCATCGTGCCGTTCAATGCCACCGTCCTGACCAACGCCGTCGCCGAAGCGAAGAAGGCCGGAATCAAGGTTGTGTCCTATGACCGTCTGATTCTCAACGCCGATATCGACGCGTACATTTCATTCGACAACGAAAAGGTCGGCGAAATGCAGGCCAGCGGCGTGCTGCAAGCAGCGCCCAAGGGCAATTACTTTCTGCTGGGTGGCGCGCCCACCGACAACAACGCAAAAGTTCTGCGCGAAGGGCAGATGAAAGTCCTGCAACCGGCCATCGACAAGGGGGACATCAAGATTGTTGGCCAACAATGGGTGAAGGAATGGAGCCCGACCGAAGCGCTGAGCATTGTTGAAAACGCCTTGACCCGCAACGACAACAAAATCGATGGCATCGTTGCCTCCAACGACGCCACGGCAGGCGGCGCCATACAGGCATTGGCGTCTCAGCAACTGGCTGGCAAGGTGCCGATTTCTGGGCAAGACGCGGACCTTGCAGCGGTCAAGCGAGTGATCGATGGCACTCAAACCATGACCGTGTATAAGCCGCTGAAACTCATCGCCTCCGAAGCCGCCAAACTCTCGGTACAACTGGCGCGTAACGAGAAACCCGCCTATAGCTCGCAGTACGACAATGGCAGCAAAAAAGTGGACACCATCCTGCTCACGCCAACCCCGTTGACCAAGAACAACATTGACCTGCTGGAGCAGGACGGGTTCTACACCAAGGCACAGATTGCCGGGAAATGAACAGCAGAGCGTAACGTCTCAACGGCCCGCTGCGGGAGCCCGGCCAGCCCCTGGTTCCTGCAGTGTCAGCCACATACCTCACGCTCATGAGTCTCTGCCATGCCCGATTATCTGCTGCAAATGAACGGTATCGTCAAAACCTTCGGCGGTGTCAAAGCGCTCAATGGAATCGACATCAAAGTCAGGCCGGGTGAGTGCGTTGGACTGTGCGGCGAGAACGGCGCCGGCAAGTCCACACTGATGAAAATCCTTTCGGCGGTCTACCCCCATGGCACCTGGGACGGCGAAATTCTCTGGGATGGTCAACCGCTCAAGGCCCAATCCATCAGCGAAACCGAAGCCGCCGGTATCGTCATCATTCACCAGGAACTGACGCTGGTTCCCGACCTGTCGGTGGCCGAGAACATTTTCATGGGCCATGAACTGACGCTGCCCGGTGGACGCATGAATTACCCGGCGATGATCCACCGTGCCGAAGCCTTGATGCGTGAACTGAAAGTGCCGGACATGAACGTGTCGCTACCGGTTTCGCAGTACGGCGGCGGCTATCAGCAACTGGTGGAAATTGCCAAGGCACTGAACAAGCAAGCGCGCCTGCTGATCCTCGACGAGCCTTCATCGGCCCTGACCCGCTCAGAAATCGAAGTGTTGCTGGACATCATCCGCGACCTCAAGGCCAAGGGTGTTGCCTGCGTCTACATCTCCCACAAGCTCGACGAAGTGGCCGCCGTGTGCGACACCATTTCAGTGATCCGTGACGGCAAGCACATCGCCACGACCGCCATGGCGGACATGGACATTGCGCAGATCATCACCCAGATGGTCGGACGGGAAATGAGCAACCTCTACCCTACCGAGCCGCACGACATCGGCGACGTGATTTTCGAGGCCCGTCACATCACCTGCTACGACGTCGATAGCCCCAAACGCAAACGGGTCGACGATATTTCGTTCGTTCTCAAACGTGGGGAAATCCTCGGAATTGCCGGCCTGGTCGGCGCCGGCCGTACAGAACTGGTGACCGCGCTGTTTGGCGCCTACCCCGGCCGTCATGAAGGCGAGGTCTGGCTGGACGGCCAACCCATCGATACCCGCACGCCGCTCAAGTCAATCCGTGCCGGCCTGTGCCTGGTACCCGAGGACCGCAAGCGCCAAGGCATCATTCCAGACCTGGGCGTCGGCCAGAACATCACCCTGGCCGTGCTGGACGGTTACTCGAAACTGACCCGCATTGATGCCGAAGCCGAGCTAGGTTGCATCGATCGGGAAATATCGCGCTTGCACCTCAATACCGCGAGCCCGTTCCTGCCGATTACCAGTCTCTCCGGCGGCAATCAGCAAAAAGCCGTGCTGGCGAAGATGCTGCTGACCAAACCCCGGGTCCTGATCCTCGATGAGCCCACCCGGGGTGTGGATGTCGGCGCCAAGTACGAAATCTACAAGTTGATGGGAGCGCTGGCGGCCGAAGGCGTGTCGATCATCATGGTTTCCTCGGAGCTGGCCGAGGTGCTAGGTGTGTCCGACCGAGTATTGGTCATCGGCGAGGGGCAGTTGCGTGGCGACTTCATCAACCGCGAACTCACCCAGGAACAGGTGCTCGCCGCCGCACTCAGTCAATCTGGTGGCTATAACAATAATGATCGGATACCCGCGTAATGAATCAGGTCAAACAACTTTTTACCCGCTACAAAATGCTCGCGCTGCTGGTTGCCGTGGCAATGATATGGATGTTCTTCAGCTGGCAGACCGAGGGCGGATTTCTAACACCGCGCAACCTGTCCAATCTGCTGCGGCAGATGTCCATCACCGGGATTCTTGCCTGCGGCATGGTGCTGGTCATCATCAGTGGCGAGATCGATTTGTCGGTCGGCTCATTGCTGGGCTTGCTCGGTGGGGTGGCGGCCATCCTCGACGTGATCTACCACATACCGCTGCTGGCGAATCTCAGCCTTGTCGCCCTGTGCGGACTGCTGATCGGTCTTGCCAACGGCTACATGGCCGCGTACCTGCGCATCCCGTCTTTCATCGTGGGGCTGGGGGGCATGCTGGCTTTTCGCGGCATTTTACTGGGGCTTACCGGTGGCACGACCATCGCCCCGGTGTCGCCGGAGTTTGTCTACATTGGCCAGGGTTATTTGCCACACACGATGGGCATGGCCCTGGGCGTTCTGCTGTTCGCATTGACGCTGTTCCTGACCTGGAAACAACGGCGCAATCGCGCGCTCCATGGTCTGGCGCCACATTCACTGGCGCGTGACGTTTTTCGAGTGCTGTTGATCGGTGCAGTGCTGGCCGGATTCGTCCAAACGCTCAACAGCTATGACGGCATCCCCGTGCCGGTTCTGCTTCTGCTGATTCTGCTGGGTGTGTTCAGCTACGTGACCAGTCAGACCGTCTTCGGTCGACGCGTCTATTCCGTGGGCAGCAACATGGAAGCAACGCGCCTGTCCGGTATCAATGTGCAAGCCGTGAAGCTCTGGATTTTCGGCATCATGGGCGTAATGTGCGCGCTCGCCGGCGTGGTGAACACGGCGCGCCTGGCCGCCGGCTCGCCCTCGGCCGGCAGCATGGGCGAACTCGACGCCATCGCTGCATGCTTTATCGGTGGCACCTCCATGCGCGGGGGCTCCGGTACGGTCTACGGTGCCCTCCTCGGCGCGCTGGTCATTACTAGCCTGGACAACGGCATGTCCATGCTTGACGTCGACAGTTACTGGCAGATGATCGTCAAAGGCAGCATTTTGGTGTTGGCCGTATGGATAGACGTGAGCACCCGGACCGGACGACGCTGATCCGCTGCGGGATGAAATCATTCACGACCGCATTGGACATAAGCCCTTTTTCTCAAGCCGAAGCCTCCCTCTTTCAATGCCGAACATAACCGCCCAAGCAATTTAGGGTCGTTGATCTTGTCGAGGGAGGTTCAGCTGGCAAGCACTGAGTATTCAAGATTAGGACAGAGGCAGACGCCATTTGCGGTGGATCCGTCTGGAATTGGTCAAATTCACCATCGAGCAGGCCATCATCAAGAAGGTAGCCAGGCTCATCCACAGCTTTCGAAGCCGACGCTGAGCTACTGATCAACAATGACGAGTTACTTCAGCACGAGGTGTTTGGCCCGGTGGTCGTCGTCGTTGCGGTTAATGACCGGCACCAACTGCAGCAAGCCCTGATTTTCGGGGGGATTCACCAAGGCGATTCATGAAGCCCGGCGGATTTACGGTATCGCACATTACACGTAGCACATGAGCGCCAGGCTCCTGAGCGCGGTTTCAATGCTGTCCATCTAGCCTGGCAATTGCGCCTTGACCTGATGCGCAAATTCCGGACTCCCATTGACGAACCTGCTCAAAATGCTCGGGGAAAAGTGCAGCCTTCGAATGAACACCAGCCGCTCTTCCAGTTTGAGCGTAACAGCCAAATGAATCGTGCCCATTGTCAGTCCTTTTCTTTCAGCATATCTTGTACAAAACCTATACAAGGTCGCTAGAAATGTACAATAAAAAGGATTGGCCACTGACGCTGTACTTCGACGGTCAATGTCCACTGTGTGCGCGTGAAATCAAAATCCTGAATCGACACGCCACAGAGAGTCGACTGCTTTTTATTGACATCAGCAGCGGTGCGTTCGACGCCAAGGCACTCGGGTTCACTTTCGAGCAAATGCAGTCCTCGCTGCACGCCCGTTTCGCCGATGGCCGCTGGGTAACCGGTCTGGACGCCACCTTGTGGAGCTGGCGAGCCGCAGGCCTGGGGTTTTGGGCTGCGCCATTGACATGGCGTGCCATCCGACCGCTGCTTGCTTTAGGTTATCGCTGCTTCTGCCGCTTACGCCCCCATTTGGCATGGCTTCCTCACCCTGATGGCCGCCGTCGCTGTGTGGATGACCGTTGTGGGGTGCCGGAGTCAAAACCCGCACCAGACGAGCGGCCCACGTTGAAAACAAAGCAGCCCTAGAACGCTTCGCTTTGACATTGGCCCGACGAAGAACCTGGGTCATAGCTGATCGGGTGCACAACGTGTTTTCTGGTGCGCAGCAGGCACTCCCCTACTGCCAAGGATTGCCGCCACATGAAGCGCAGCATGGCTGCGAGGAGTCTAAATGAACCCATCAATAGCCAAGCATTACCGTGAAATTCTCGTCGCCGTAGGCGAGAACCCTGAGCGTGAAGGACTGCTGGACACGCCCAAGCGCGCAGCCAAAGCGATGCAATACCTTTGCAACGGTTACACGATGAGTCTGGAAGACGTGACCAACGGTGCCCTGTTCGAATCGCAAAACGATGAAATGGTCATCGTGCGCGATATCGAGCTGTATTCGTTGTGTGAGCATCACCTGCTGCCCTTCATCGGCAAGGCTCATGTCGCGTACATCCCCACAGGAAGGGTACTGGGTCTATCAAAGGTCGCCCGAGTCGTCGATATGTTCGCCCGCCGCTTACAGATCCAGGAAAACCTCACAAAACAAATTGCTGATGCCATCCATCACATCACCGATGCGGCCGGCGTGGCCGTGGTCATTGAGGCAAAGCACATGTGCATGATGATGCGGGGCGTGGAAAAGCAAAACTCGGTGATGACGACCTCAGTGATGCTGGGGGCCTTTCGCGAGTCATCCGCTACGCGTCTCGAGTTCCTGCAACTGATTGGGCGACGCAGTTAAGGCCCAAAATCTGCACAAGGTGTGGGAGAGGCAAAATGAACAGTTCCTTTGAGATGAACTCACTCGGCTACGGCTACCGCGCCTTGGTGATAGGCGCCAGTGGAGCGCTCGGCGCGGCGTTTTGTGAGTTGCTCAACGAAGATCCACGATGCTCGTTTGTTCGTGAGCTGGGGCGCAATAGTGCTCCAGGATTGGATCTGGAAAAGCCCGACAGCATCGCCAGCGCAGCCGCCGAATTAGCCGAAGAAGCCCCGTATCAGTTGATTTTGCATGCTGCCGGTCTGCTTCATCGCGAAGACATCAAACCTGAAAAAAGTTACACCTCTATTGAAGCGGATGCGCTTCAGGCGATATTCCAAGTCAACACACTCGGGCCTGCACTGATTTTGCGTCACTTCCTGCCCTTGCTTGACCCTCGTGGTGCGATGGCAGTGCTCTCCGCCAAGGTGGGCAGCATCGGTGATAACCGTCTGGGCGGCTGGTATGCCTATCGCGCCTCCAAGGCAGCGTTGAACATGTTGATTAAAACGGCTGCGATTGAACTAGCCCGAACACGCCCTCAGACCCGTTTGCTGAGTCTTCATCCAGGCACGGTCATTTCGGGCCTGTCCCAGCCCTTTAAAGGCGCTTCTGCCGCCAGGCCTGCAAGCCTCGCTGCCCGCGAATTGTTATCACTGATTGACCGCTTGGCGCCTGCCGACAGCGGCAATTTCTTTGCTTATAACGGAGAACGCCTACCGTGGTAGGCAGGGAGTGAACCTTGAATCTGCAAGCGTTGACCGAACGGGCCGCCAATGGCGAAGTACGAGAGTTGGAGCTGCTGTCTCTGGAAGGCGGTTTTTATCTGGCGCGAGTCGGGCTGGATCACGGCCAATTCACGCTGCTGGACGATACAGCGAAGCCTATGCACCTTCGCTCCATCAATCACCTGCGTGAGTTGTTGCAGTTTGTCCCGCCATTCCCCTGCGTGCTTGTGCAGCAGTGCGTCCATGACGAGATGTGCGGCTCACGTGAAGGGCGCATTGAGCCGTTACGCATTCCTTTCTCGCTGACTGCGCCTTGGTGAGTCACCTTCCGTTGGACTCTGTCGAATGAATAAGACTCACCGACTATGCCTGGTTTTGGGCGACCAGTTGTCCTTTGACCTGGCCTCATTGAAGGGGCTGGACAGCGAGCGTGATACGGTTTTACTGGTCGAAGTGATGGAGGAAGCCAGTCATGTGCCCCATCACCCGCAAAAAATCGCACTGATCTTCAGTGCCATGCGCCATTTTGCTGAGGCATTGCAGCAGCGTGGCATTCGCGTGCAATACGTCACGCTCGATGATCCGCAAAATAGCGGCTCGGTGCCGGGCGAGTTACGGCGCTGGCAGTCGCTGCTGCAGCCGGATGAGTTGCACCTGACAGAATGCGGTGACTGGCGCCTGGAGCAGTCGCTCAAAGATTGCGGCTTGGCGATTCAGTGGCATACCGATACCCGTTTTTACTGCACCCGATTCGAATTTGCATCCTGGGCCGAAGGCAAAAAGCAGCTGCGCATGGAGTTCTTCTACCGCGAGATGCGACGCAAGAGTGGCTTGTTGCTCAACGGCGATGGCAGCCCGGTCGGCGGCGCCTGGAACTTTGATGCCGAAAATCGCAAGGCACTGCCTAAAGGCGTTAGAGCCCCCTCACCCCTCCGTTTTTCGGCCGATGCCATCACCCAGGACGTGCTGGCGCTGGTTGCAAAAAACTTTTCCAGCCACTACGGCGCCCTCGACACCTTTGACTACCCGGTGACTCACGCCGATGCCCAAGCGCTGTGGGACTACTTCCTTGACTGGGGTTTGGCAGCCTTCGGCGACTACCAGGATGCGATGGCCAGTGATGAACCCTTCCTGTTCCACGCGCGGATCAGCGCCGCGCTGAATATTGGCCTGTTGGATCTGCGTCAATTGTGCAGCGACGTCGAGGCTGCTTACTGGGCGAACAGCATTCCATTAAACGCTGCCGAAGGCTTTATCCGTCAACTCATTGGCTGGCGTGAATATGTACGGGGCGTCTACTGGCTGAAAATGCCCGACTACGCCGGCGGCAATCTTTTTGGCAACAGCAGGCCGCTTCCAGAGTTCTATTGGACAGGCGACACCAAGATGAACTGCATGGGCCAGGCGATTGGCCAAAGTTTGAAACATGCCTATGCCCACCACATTCAGCGGCTGATGGTGACCGGCAACTTTGCACTGCTGGCCGGCATCGCGCCGCCCCAGATTTGCGACTGGTACCTGGCGATCTACATGGACGCATTCGACTGGGTCGAGCTACCCAATACATTGGGCATGGTCATGCATGCCGATGGTGGTTACCTGGGCTCCAAGCCTTACTGCGCCAGTGGCCAATATATAAAGCGTATGTCCGACTACTGCCGTAACTGCGCGTACAAAGTCAGTGAAAGCACGACGGACGACGCCTGCCCTTTCAATTCGCTTTACTGGCATTTTCTAATGCGTCACGGCGACCTTTTGCGCAGCAACCAGCGCATGGGCATGGTCTATAAAAACCTCGATCGTATGACTGAATCCAAGCAGCAAGCACTCTGGGATCGTGGCCAGAAGCTGCTCGCCAAACTGGATGCCGGGGAGTCGTTTTGAAGAAGAGTGAACTACCGATCAAAACCTGTGCGGTCTGCGGATTGCTCTGCCCTACTAGAAAGATCTTCCAGTCCTAAAAACTTTCGTGCTGCTACGCCGATCTCTTCGACGGAGGATTCGCGATGCCAAATTCAGATCTGCTCCCTTCCCTGCTACTCAAGATCTATCAAAACCAGTTTGCCTTTGAGGCCGCCATCATGGAACTCACGCTTTGCGTCGAGCAGCGTGGATCGGTTCAAGGTAAGCAACGGACAAGCAAGTCCTCAAGCGAATAGCTAGTTTAAAGATGTATGGCAATTGGAGAGGGCCTGAAAGGCTCTCGTCTGGCCGAACATTTTTATCGCCATAACCAGCAAAAATATGGTCGGAATAGGCCTGCGCACCCTAGTCATACGATCTCCAATCATTAACCAAAGAAGCAAAAAATCACCCCTCCAACGCGATACCAGAGCCTGCAACGCTCGAAACCCTCTTGCCCGGCCTACTCGAATACGATACAAACCAATCCAGTTGTACGACAACATTATAAAAATGCCCCCGCCACCTGAGTCGGCCTATCACTCTTCGAGACCTGCCATGCCCCGCCCTACGTATGCCCAAACCATACCGCCGCCCTTCCCCCGCCATCTCGCCGTGATCATACTTTTGTGCATGGGCTGCGCGTTCGCCGGTAACCATGTGGCGGCACGGGTTGCTTTTGATGATGGCGCGGGTGTGTTGTTGGCGATTTTGATGCGTTCTGGCGGGACCTTGCTGGTGCTCGCCATTCTGGTGTTGTGGCAAAAACAAAGTCTGCGTCCGCCGCCGGGTACCTGGCACTGGCAGTTGCTGTTGGGCCTTCTGATTACCGTGCAGAGCCTGTGTCTGTACTCCGCTGTAGCACGGATCCCAGTGGCGCTGGCGCTGCTGGTGGCCAACGTATTTCCTATCTTGCTGGCGTTGCTCACCTGGGTAGTGGGTGGCCCAAGACCGACTGCACGCACCGCTACGTTGATGGGTTTGATTCTGGTTGGGCTGGTGTTTGTGTTGGATGTCCCCGGGCGTGTGTCGACCACGAACAACGTCAGCCAAGAATGGCTGCTGGGCGTCGCGTTCGCGTTCTGCGCCGCCAGCGTGTTCGCATGCGCGCTGTGGATTACTGACCACAAGTTGTCTCAGGTACGTGGTTCGGTGCGCAGTCTGTTGACCATTTTTATCGTATTCGGCAGCGTCAATCTTGCGGGGTTGGCTGGCGCCCTTCCAGGCGGACTAAATCTGCCCGCGACGTCAACCGGATGGTTGGCCCTTGCCACCTTGGTGGTGCTGTACGGCACGGGTTTTATCGTACTGTTTATTTTGGTGCCTCGGCTGGACATGCCACGCAATGCGCCGGTAATGAACATCGAGCCGCTGGCGACGTTGCTGATGGGCTGGATTGTGCTGGATCAGATGCTCAGTGCGGGGCAGGTTCTGGGTGGGGCGATTGTGGTCACCTGTATCGTTTTGCTGACGTATCGCACATCAGCTATCAAGGCTGACGAAAAAGCGCGACGGGCACAGTGCTAATAGCAGGGATACTGCTTGGGGTTAAACAACGTAACCGCCGTCCTACCCGAGAACTTAGGTAGTCATCCATTGTGACTTCATTGAACGAGCGCCCTTTGGAAGATCGGAGGTGTGGAATGAACCCAGTAACACCTGACGGTCGTTACTTTGTTGTCAAAGGGCAGCTGTGGCGATGTTCTAATCCATCGCTTAAGGAGGATGTGCGGCAGAGTCTCGTAGATGAGCTCATGGCAGCTCGACGTGAGGTGAAGAAAGCTAAGGCTTCGGGAGACGCATCGCAAACGAAGCTGGCTCGGGAAAAGGTGCAAAAGGCCAAGGTAGCGCTCGGTGAACGGGGCCCTGTCTGGTGGGAAGATGATAGTCCTGACCTCAACAGGTACCGGGTGACGAATACTCCGTATGCGGAGTGGTTCAGCTCGCTTCATGAAGCCGAATAACTGCCGGTTCAAGGTCAATATCTGAGTGGTGATGCCAGTGGCCAATTTGAGCACGCCTTCGACACGATTATCTGCGCCCCGGTCCGGGTTGTAGCCCGCCTCCAGCCAGACCTCCTGTGATTGCTTGTTGCGCCTCACAAAACGTTCACGTATTTACTTGCCCTGCCAAGTGCTGCCAGAACCTACGGCCGTCCGCACTGCCCGGGTAGTCAGGAAAATAGACGTCTGGGGCTTATGTACTCAAACCGACATCACTTGGCCGGTACCCTTCAAGACGTCAGTCAGACACAGCGGTTCGGCATTCAACCGGGGCGCGAAATACCATGCTGGCGCAGTTTGCGGTAGAGCGTATTACGGCTGATCCCCAGGCGGGCGGCGACATGAGCGATGTGCCAATGTTCCGCCTCAATCAACGTTAGCAGTGTTTGCCGTTCGGACACTCCAAGTGGGTTTTCGGCTAACACGGCTGGAACGGCCGGTAGCAACTCCGCCAAGTCCTCCAGAGTGACACGTCCCTCCATCGACAACGCTATCAGTGTGCGCAGACACGTACGCAGCTGCCGGACATTACCCGGCCAAGGATGCGTCAGCAAACGCTCTCTAACTCCGGCCTCGAGCCGAATCCTTGCATCTTTTGTCTCTTCGCGCAGTAGAAGGTCGAGCAAACGACCCTTGTCTGAACGCTCACGTAACGGTGGGAGCTGCACGGAGAAACCGGCAATGCGATAAAACAAGTCTTCGCGAAAACGCCCTTCGACCACACAGGTGTGCAGATCCTGGTGGCTGGCACTGATAAGGCGAATATCGAGCGGACGTGCCGTCGCGCCGCCTAGGGGCACCACCTGACGTTCCTCCAGCACCCGCAGCAGGCGAGTCTGCAACGCCAGGGGCATATCGGCGATCTCATCGAGAAATAGAATGCCGCCATGGGCTTGCTCCAGCTTACCGATCATTCCGTCCTTGCGTGCGCCAGTAAAGCTGCCGCCGTGATAACCGAACAGCTCGCTCTCGATCAGCGTTTCTGGAATGGCCGCGCAATTGATCGCTACAAACGGCTGGCTAACCCTGGAGCTGGCGCGATGCAGCGCAGCAGAAAAAGCTTCTTTGCCTGTACCGGTTTCACCTTGTAAAAACACGGGTACGTCACGCTCCAAAACACGCAATGCGCGAGCAAAGCCGCGTTGCAAGCGCGGATCTTCGAGACACACTTGCCCGTCGTCAATTTTGGGGATTGCAGGAGTGCCGGAAGGCACTCGGCGTAAGGGTTCTCGCAACTGTCCGTAGAGCTGGCGTCCGTCCAGCAGCCGCATTGGCCAGCAGACACTTGGCTGCGAGCTGGCCTGACTCATCACCTGATCGAGAGGTGTCTCCAACAGCATCGTCAGAGATTGCCCAACCACCTGCTCACGGCTGAGGCCCAGCAGCTCGAGCGCCGCATGATTGACTGAACAGATACAAGCGCTCTCGTCGAAACTGAGCAACCCCTCCCCCAACAGTCCGACGTAGCCGGACTCCGGGTGGAAGCGCAGCAAGTATCGCTGCGGATCATGCCCCAGGAAATAACAGCTCTCGATCAAATGGGCCGTCAGGTTGGTCAATGCCATTGCTTTGAAGTGCTGCTGAAGACCTTGTTCTTCTCGCACAGAAGAGAGGTTAAGAACGGCGAGCAACTCTCCGCTCGCATCAAATATCGGGCTGGCCGAACAGGTTAAGCCGGCATGCTTGCCACGGAAATGTTGATCACGACGGATAGTGACATGCTGTCGCTCGACCAGGCAGGTGCCGACACCGTTGGTTCCCTCACAATCCTCGCTCCATACCGAACCGAGCCAAAGTCCGGAACGCTGCAATTCGGCTCGTTCGGAGTCATTGAACACGCTGTCGATCGCCACACCGCGAGCGTCGGTGAGTAGCACCACGTGGCCATCACGTCCGAGCTGTTGGTGCAAGTTGCTCATCTGCCAGTGAGCCACAGCGATGATGTGTTCCAGTGGCGCGCGGTGATCCTGCAAGCGTGGATGCTCAACCACGTTAGGTGCGCGGCGACTGGCAGGATCGAGCTGATATTGATCCAGGCACCGGCGCCAGGATCGTGTGATAGCCAAGTCAGCAATAGGGCCATGGGTGGCGTGAGTACCCTGCACGGCTTGCAGCACTTGTTGTGCATGGGCGTTGATCAAGGCCGGCTTCATTATTCTTGTTCTCCGTTACGGTTAGGACACGGGTCTGTTCGCAGCTTATATGAAAAGATCGCAACCAGCGCTTTTTGCACCGAGTGACACTCTGTCATCCACCATTTTCAGAATCGTGACAGATCTGCGAATCCAAGCCTGAGCAACACCGCAGCAGCCGCTCTGCAATGGGGCTTTCGCGAAGGTGGCCCGAGCCTTGCTCAGGGGCAAGTTGTACAAAAACAACAAGATCGGAGAAGCCCCATGAACATCGCTTTTGAAACACCTCTGCACACGCCAACTGCTCAACTCGCGGCTTGGGTCGAAAACCTCGGCGAGCGTCTCGCCCAACGTGATGTGGACGGCGTACTGGAACTGTTTGCCGAAGAGTGTCACTGGCGTGACCTGCTACTTTTCAGCTGGAACCTGGTGACCCTCGAAGGCAAGCCTGCCATCCGAGACATGCTCGAAGCACGCCTCGACCAGACTCGTCCTGAGCGATGGAAACTGGAAGGTGAAGCGACGCTGAATGACGGTGTGCTCGAAGGTTGGATCAGCCTGGAAACCGAAGCGGCGCGAGGTAAAGGCTACGTTCGCCTAAAAGACGGTGTGTGCTGGACGCTGTTGACAGCCATGCGCGAGCTCAAAGGCTTTGAAGAACCCAGTGGCCGCCGTCGTCCAATGGGTGCAAGTCATGGTCACACCCACGCCGACAAACGCAACTGGTTAGAGCGTCGCCAAGATGAAGAAGCTTCGCTAGGCATTACCACCCAACCTTACTGCCTGATCGTTGGTGGCGGCCAAGGTGGGCTGGGGCTCGCTGCGCGGCTCAAGCGAATGGGCGTGCCAACTCTGATCGTCGACAAAGCCGAGCGTCCTGGAGATCAGTGGCGCGGTCGCTACAAGTCGCTGTGCCTGCACGACCCTGTCTGGTACGACCATATGCCTTACCTGCCCTTCCCCGATCACTGGCCAGTCTTCACCCCAAAAGACCAGATTGGAGACTGGCTGGAAATGTACACCAAAGTCATGGAGCTCAATTATTGGCCGCGTACCGAATGCGTGAGTGCCAACTTTGACGAGCAAAGTGGCACCTGGAAGGTTGAAGTGCAGCGCGATGGCGAGCGTGTGACTTTACAGCCCACCCAGTTGATCCTCGCCACTGGCATGTCTGGCGTCCCCAACGTTCCTGTTTACCCGGGTGCTGAGATTTTCAATGGCCAGCAGCACCATTCCAGCCGCCACCCAGGCGGGGACGCCTGGCGCGGCAAGCGCGCGGTTGTCATCGGTGCCAACAACTCTGCTCACGATATCTGCGCCGACCTTGTGGAGAACGGTGTCGAGGTGACCATGGTGCAGCGCTCCAGCACCCACATCGTACGCTCCGACAGCTTGATGGAGCTGGTCTTCGGCGGGCTCTACTCCGAAGATGCCTTGGAGTCGGGTTTGACCACCGACAAGGCCGACATGCTGTTCGCCTCTATCCCCTACAAAGTGATGCCAAACTTTCATCAACCCATCTTTGAGGCGATCAAGGAGCGTGACAAGGACTTCTACGAGGGTTTGACCAAGGCCGGCTTCATGCTCGATTTCGGTGATGACGAATCTGGCCTTTTCATGAAGTACGTCCGCCGTGGTTCTGGTTACTACATCGACGTCGGCGCCTGCGAACTCATCGCTAACGGCACGATCAAGCTCAAAAGCGCGCCAGGCCTGGGTGTCGAACGCATCGAAGCAGATGCCGTCGTCCTCAACGATGGCAGCCGCCTACCTGCAGATCTGATCGTCTACGCCACGGGCTATGGCTCAATGAATGGGTGGGCGGCGAAGCTGATTTCCCAGGAAGTCGCTGACAAGGTCGGCCGTTGCTGGGGACTGGGGTCTGGAACCACGAATGATCCTGGTCCGTATGAGGGCGAACTGCGCAACATGTGGAAGCCCACACAGCAGGAAAACCTCTGGTTCCACGGTGGCAACCTGCACCAGTCACGGCATTATTCGCTGTATCTGGCGTTGCAGTTAAAGGCGCGCTTCGAAGGCATCGACACATCCATCTACGGCCTTGCAAAGAGTCATCACACTGGCTGAGTCAGAAGGCGCCCAACCGAGGTTGGGCGCTCAATCGGCACGGAAACGCTGGCTGAGCGATCCTTGAAAATGCTCCAGCAGAAAATCCACGAACACTCGTGTTTTGGCCGGCAAAGCTTTTCGGGACGAGAAGTACACCGAAACGACACCTAGATCCACATACCAATCCGGTAACAAACAGTACAACCCATCCATATCCTTGAGGGTATAGTTTTTTCCGTAGAGTTTGGCGTTACGAACGGCGGTATCAGTCAAAGGCATGAATACATCTCCTCGTCTCGTTCGATTGAGGAGAGATGTACGGGTCCGGCGATGCGTCATCTATCTGGAAACGGCTATCAGCAAAGCCCGGATTTCAATGTACTCATTGATGTACTTAAAATTCGTGGCTGCAGGTAGATTTCGGTAGAATTCGCCGGAACGAAAAAAGAGGCCGAAGCCTCTATTTTCTAGATTTGCAGAGCTCAATGGAGCTCTGCAAAACAACATCTGGAGCGGGAAACGAGACTCGAACTCGCGACCCCGACCTTGGCAAGGTCGTGCTCTACCAACTGAGCTATTCCCGCGTCTTGGTGTGGCGCATTCTATAGAATCCAGAAGCCCCGTCAACCCTTTGATTCAAAAAAGTTTTATTTCTTTTCCACGTCGGTCTTCAGATGCGGCCAGGCAGCCCGCAGGTATTGGACCATGGACCACAATGTCAGGCCGGCAGATACCAGCAGCAAGGCATAACCGATCAAGACCCAGAAGGTAAAGTCCGATGGATTGGCCAGCAGGATCACCAGCGCCAGCATTTGCGCGGCGGTTTTCCATTTGCCCAGGTTCGACACGGCAACGTGAGCCCGTGCACCGAGTTCGGCCATCCACTCGCGAAGTGCCGAGACGACAATTTCGCGACCGATGATGACGGCCGCCGGCAGCGTGAGCCACAGGTTGCCGTGTTCTTGCACCAGCAACACCAGCGCAACGGCCACCATCAGCTTGTCAGCCACGGGGTCAAGGAACGCCCCGAATGGTGTGCTTTGCTCCAGACGACGGGCCAGATAACCGTCCAGCCAGTCTGTGGCGGCGGCAAATGCGAAGACCGAAGCGGAGGCCATGTAGCTCCATTGGTACGGCAGGTAGAACAGTAAAATGAAGATCGGGATGAGCAGGACGCGTAGAACGGTAATCAGATTAGGGATATTCATCGGCACAACTGGCTACGAGGTGAGGTGGCATTCTACTCGCTGTGTAGATTTGCATAAATCAACTCTGCGAGCTTTTTACTGATCCCGGGTGCTTTGGCGATCTCTTCGATGCTGGCACGAGACAGCTCCTGCAATCCACCAAAATGTTTTAACAAATCTCGGCGGCGTGTCGGTCCGACGCCTGCAACGCCCTCAAGTGTCGAGGTGCGCCGGGTTTTACCACGGCGGGCCCGGTGCCCGGTAATGGCGAAACGGTGGGCTTCATCGCGTATCTGTTGAATCAGATGCAGCGCGGGGGAATCACCGCGCAAGGTAAATTCGTGAGCTGCGTCGTTGAGGTACAGGGTTTCAAAACCGGCCTTGCGCGTCGCCCCCTTGGCCACGCCCAGCAGAATCAGGTCAGGCACCGCCAGCTCATTGAGCACGTCGCGGGCCATCGACAGCTGACCCTTGCCGCCGTCCACCAGCAGAATGTCCGGCAACTTGCCCTCCCCGTCCTTCAGTTTACTGAAGCGCCGCGTCAGGGCCTGGTGCATGGCTGCATAGTCGTCGCCCGGGGTGACGCCTTCGATGTTGTAACGACGATAGTCGGACTTGATCGGGCCTTCCGGACCGAACACCACGCACGACGCCACGGTGGCTTCGCCGCTGGAGTGGCTGATGTCGTAGCACTCCAGGCGCTGTGGCGGCTCGTCCAGGTTCAAGACTTCTGCCAGGGCATCGAAACGCGCGGCGACGTGTTGACGGTTGGCCAGCCTCGCGCCCAACGCCTGCTCGGCATTGGTGACCGCCAATTGTTGCCAGCGTGCTCGCGTACCCCGTACCCGATGGCTGATGGTCAACTCGCGACCGCGCAGCTCTTCGATGGCCACAATGAGGGTCGGAAAGTCTTCGTGAACCACGTTGACGATCAGTTCGCTCGGCAGGTCGCGCTCAGGACTGGTAATGAAGTACTGGCCGAGAAAAGCAGCCATGACCTCGGAAACGTCCTCGTCGATGCCGACCTGAGGGAAGAAGTTCTTGCTGCCCAACACCCGCCCACCGCGCACGCTGATCAGGTGAACACAGGCACCACCCGGATTGACGAACGCAGCGATCACATCGATATCGCCGGTTCCGCCTTCCATGCTTTGCTGATCCTGGACTCGACGCAGCAGAGAAATCTGGTCACGCAACTCGGCGGCGCGCTCGAACTCGAGGTTGATCGCCGCCTCTTCCATGCCCGCGGACAACTCGTCGGTCAGCGCATTGCTGCGGCCTTCAAGGAACATCACTGAGTGGCGAACGTCCTCGGCATACACTTCGGGCTCTACCAGCCCGACACACGGGGCCTTGCAGCGCTTGATCTGGTATTGCAGACAAGGGCGCGTGCGGTTCTTGTAATAGCTGTCTTCGCACTGGCGAACAAAAAACGTTTTTTGCAGCAAGCTCAAGCTTTCGCGAATCGCGCCCGCGCTGGGATATGGACCGAAATACTTGCCCTTGGCCTTTTTCGCACCGCGATGAATGCTCAGACGAGGAAACTGGCCATCCGAAAGAAAGACGTAAGGGTAGGATTTGTCATCGCGCAGCAGGATGTTATACGGCGGACGCCACTCCTTGATCAGCGTCTGCTCAAGCAGCAAGGCTTCCGTTTCGTTGGCCGTGATGGTGGTTTCGACCTGGGCGATACGGGCGACCAGCGCCGCCGTCTTGGGCGCGAGACCGGATTTGCGGAAGTAGCTCGACAGGCGATTTTTCAGGTTCTTGGCTTTGCCGACATACAGAAGGCGAGCATCGCTGTCGAACATGCGGTAGACGCCGGGGCGCCCACTGACGGTCGACAGAAAAGCGCCTGGATCAAAGACTTCGGTCATTTTCAGAGGCTGGCATCGACCATGCCGTGACGCACCGCCAACAGCGTCAGCTCGACATCACTGCTGATCGAGAGCTTCTCGAAAATGCGGTAACGGTAAGTGTTGACCGTTTTGGGCGACAGGCAGAGCTTGTCGGAAATGATCTGGACTTTCTGACAGCCGACAATCATCAATGCGATCTGGATCTCGCGTTCCGACAGCGCGTCGAAGGGCGAATCGTTGGTGGGCTGAAAGGATTTGATCGCCAGTTGCTGCGCAATCTGCGGGCTGATGTAGCGTTGCCCGGCAAACACCAGGCGAATGGCCTGGACCATTTCCGGCAACCCGGCGCCCTTGGTCAGATAACCGGCGGCACCGGCCTGCAGCAGCCGCGTAGGAAATGGATCTTCCTCGCACACGGTGACCGCGACGACTTTGATGTCCGGATGACTGCGCAATAACTTGCGCGTGGCTTCAAGACCGCCGATCCCGGGCATCTTGACGTCCATCAGCACCACATCGGGTTTCAACTCACGCGCTTTAAGCAGGGATTCCTCCCCCGACTCAGCCTGGCCGACTACTTGCAGGCCATCGATGTCAGCCAGCATTCGTGTAATGCCTGTACGAACGAGATCATGGTCATCGACTACTAGCACCCTAATCAAGCAGACACCTCGCGATATGGTCTTATTGGGTTGCCGGACACCTTAGCAAAAAGCGACTGGCAGACCTAGCGGCAAGCGCTATATAAAAAGTTTCAATACATCTTGAAAGGCTTGTCGCTAGCGTGTTTCAGCGATACAGCTCATCGAGATCACGCTGCATTCTCAGGAAACACTCGTCTTGGCCGGCTACCTTCAGTCCTTTTCTCTCGTACAGCGCTTTGGCCGGATTCGTTTCAAAAACTGTCAGGCGTAATGCTGGACGCCGTTCCTTGCACGCCATGGCCAATACCTGATCGATCGCCCAGGAACCGGCACCCTGCCCCTGAAACGCTTCCAGCACGTGCAATTCGCGGATATACAAAGCCCTGGAGTCGCGACTGAGGCTCACATAACCCAGCAAGACATCGTCCCGGACAATCAACCAGTTCTCGCGCCCGGCCCAGGCGACATCGAACGCCTCGTCCTGCCAGAGCAGGTCATTTTGAATGTAATAGCGGAGCATGTTGCGACAGGTCAGTTCGCGAGCGAAATCAAGGTCTCCGGATGTTGCCGGGCGCCAGTCAAAAGCCATTAAAACCTCCGCAGGTGCCAACGATCAGTGTCGTCATGGTTCGCCCTTGTGACATCACTCGTGAGCGACGCCCAAAGTGTGTCACAAACCTCGACCACTCAAGCGATAGAAAAGGTGATCGGTCATCGATAGCATTTTCTGATTGAAACCGCGCACCAGCCTCTAGTAAGCTCGGGGCATTCATCGGAGACAGACCATGTTCAACGCCCTCTCACAGCTTCGTACCGCCAGCGCCTCGCGCTCGGTTACGGCTGCCCGGGCGACTGACGTTTGTGCTCCGGTCAGCTTTTATTTTGGGTATTGGTTTAGCCACTGGCGCGCCTGATACCCACACGGCGCCCACTTTAAACGGGTCGCCACCAGAGAATTCTCAACCCCCGGTCGGCTTCCCGACCGGGGGTTTTGTTTTTTCAGCCCCTGATTTTTTTGCGACACACCAGACAACCAGAGGATTTACGAAATGAACTACGCCACTTATTACCGTTACGACAGTTTTTCCGCCTGGCGATTTAGCAGCCTCCGCTCGGGACAGCCTGCCGCCTCCGATCGGTCACCCACAGGTGGCAAGCACACACACGCAGCCAATCCGGCCAATTGTCGAACACCCCAGTAGGGCCGAGCGCGCGGGAACGAACCCGCCGCCAGCCCAGGAAGCCTGAATATGAACTCGTCCGTTTCTGCTCTGCCGCTGTCCACCTTGAGTCCCGCCAATGAAGCGCTGACCCTGCGTCTGCCCAGCTCGTTGCAACTCAAGCAGCAACTGCCCCTCAACAACGCCCTGACCCGGCAAGTCGCCGCCCACCGCGACGCGGTCCGCGCGATCCTCAACGGTGAAGATTCCCGTCTGCTGGTCATCGTCGGCCCTTGCTCGATTCACGATCCCCAGTCCGCCCTCGAATACGCCACCAACCTCGCTCGCCTCGCCGCCGAAGTCAGCGACCAGCTGTTGCTGGTAATGCGCGCCTACGTCGAAAAGCCCCGCACCACGGTCGGCTGGAAAGGCCTGGCCTACGACCCGCAGCTTGACGGCAGCGATGACATGGCCGGCGGCTTGACCCTGTCCCGTGAACTGATGCGCGAGATGCTGCACCTCGGCTTGCCAATTGCCACCGAACTGTTGCAACCGATGGCGGCCGGTTACTTCGACGATCTGCTGAGCTGGGTCGCCATCGGTGCCCGCACCACCGAGTCGCAAATCCACCGGGAAATGGCCAGCGGCCTGAGCATGCCCGTCGGATTCAAGAACGGCACCGATGGCGGCGTGGCCGTTGCCAGCGATGCCATGCGTTCGGCCGCCCACCCGCATCGTCATTTCGGTGTCGACAGCCAGGGGCATCCTGCGATCATTCAAACCCCTGGCAATCCCGACACCCATCTGGTGTTGCGCGGCGGTCATCGCGGGCCGAACTACGATCGCGACAGCGTCGCCCAAGTGAACAGCGACTTGACCCGACTCAAGATCCCCGCACGGATCATGGTCGACTGCAGCCACGCCAACAGCGGCAAAGACCCGGCTCGTCAGCCCGCCGTATTCAACGATGTGCTTGAGCAACGCCTGCAAGGCGATCAATCGCTGATCGGCATGATGATCGAGAGCCATTTGTTCGAAGGCTGCCAGCCCTTGAGCCCATCGCTCCGCTACGGCGTATCGGTGACTGATGGCTGCCTCGGCTGGACCGGAACGGAACACCTGTTGCGACAGGCCGTCGACCGGCTGCGGGCACAGAACGGCGTTCAGCGACCGGCATAACCACCGCCGACCTTCCAGCCCTCGATTCGAGGGCTGGGCGTCTGAAAAGCGAATCGGTTGACAGGTAAACGGCGTTGACACAGTAGGCCGTTGCATTGATGCGCTCGGCGAGCGACAAAAAGATGTCCAAATATTCCGAACGGGACCTCAGGCTCTTTCGAACTTTCCTACGTTTTCTATACCTTTTTCATCAACTTACAGCGGATTCCTCATACATCGCCGAGCCGCTGGTGTGCTTTAGAGTGAGCCCATATTCACCTCTCTGAACCATCGCGAAAAAGGAATGAACATGCTACGGAATGCAACTACTCAGTATCCAATCCTGTTGATCCACGGCCTCTTCGGCTTTGATCGCATTGGCAAAGTCGAACTCTTCCATGACGTCAAGCAGGCCCTCAGAAGTGCCGGTGCAAGAGTGTTCATCCCCCACCTCTCGGCTACCCAAAGCAACGAAGTGCGCGGTGACCAACTGTTGGCACAGATCGAACGGGTGCTGGAAGGAACCGGCGCCCACCAGGTCAACCTGATCGGTCACAGTCAGGGTGCCCTCGCGGCACGTTACGCCGCCGCCATCGCGCCAGAGATCGTCGCGTCGGTGACTTCGGTCAGCGGCCCGAACCACGGCTCGGAACTGGCCGATTTCCTGCGCAAGGCCCTCACACCGGGACGCCTGCCGGAACACGTGGCGGCCACGGTTGCCACGCTGTTTGCTGATTTTCTGTCGTTGCTCAGCGGTCATCAGCATTTGCCGCAGAACGCCATCGCCGCGCTCAACGCCTTGACCACCGAAGGTGTGGGCGCGTTCAACGACAAATACCCGCAAGGACTGCCGAAAACCTGGGGCGGCAAGGGGCGCGAACTGGTGAACGGCGTGCGTTATTACTCCTGGAGCGGCACAATGCAGGGTGACCTTCTCGATAAAGGGTTGGGGGCGGTCAGTCCGCTGCACGGTTTCCTCCAGGCCTTCTCTCGCTACTTCACCACCGAGGCAGAGCAAAATGACGGCATGGTGGGCCGCTACAGCTCCCATTTAGGCAAAGTCATCCGTTCCGACTATCCGCTGGATCATCTGGACAGCCTCTGTCAAACCGCCGGCCCGCTGCGCAAGGGCATCGATCCGATTGCCTTGTACGTGCAGCATGCCGAGCGCCTGAGAAATGCCGGCCTATAATCTGTCCGGAACTTTGTCGAGAAATAGGCCACTGAATCCGGTAGGCTCCGCACTTTACTGAACATTGAAAGGAGAATTTTCCATGGCTAAAGCCACTGCCCGTCACATCCTGGTTAGCTCGGAAGACAAGTGCAACGAACTCAAGGCCCAGATCGAAGGCGGCGCTGATTTCGCCGAAGTTGCCAAAGCCAACTCCACTTGCCCATCCAGCCGCCAGGGCGGCGACCTCGGCTCGTTCGGTCCAGGACAGATGGTCAAGGAGTTCGACACCGTCGTCTTCAGCGCACCTATCAACGTGGTGCAAGGCCCGGTCAAGACCCAGTTCGGTTACCACCTGCTGGAAGTGACCAGCCGTCAGGACTGATCAGCACTCTGATATTCTGCACAGCGGCCCGCCTTTTGGCGGGCCGTTGTGTTTCGGATACGTAATACGGCTGGCGAGGGACGCGCCGCTAGCGTACAAATTGCGGTTATCGACCACCCGGCTCTAAGGCTGACAATGCGACTGGCTTTCCCCACTTTGTTGTTCACTGCCATGGCCCTGCTGTTGAGTGCCGTCGGTGTGAATGCTGCACCGCAACATGCGTTGACCGTGTACGGCGAACCGGCGAAGTACCCCGCCGGCTTCAGTCATTTCGCCTACGCCAACCCGCAAGCCCCCAAGGGCGGCACGATGCGTCGCTCGGCCATCGAGATCGGGCATTTCGACCATATATTGCCGTACATCGACAAAGGCATTGGCGTCACGCAGATCGACGGCTTGCTCTACTCGCCCCTGGCCCAGCGTTCGCTGGACGAACCCTATACCGTGTACGGTCTGGTGGCACAGAAAATGGAGCGCTCCGACGACGGTATGTCGCTGCGCTTCTATTTGAATCCGAAGGCGCGTTTCGCCGACGGCACACCGATCACCGCCCAGGACGTGCGCTACACCTTCGACCTGCTGATGACCCAAGGCAGCCTGCGCTATCGCACCCAGTTCGCCGACGTCAAAGGCGTCGAAGTCGAAGCGCCGCTAACGGTCCGGTTCGACTTCAAAAGCAACGAAAACCGTACCTTGCCCCTCGACATCGCCACGTTGCCGGTATTTCCCGAACACTGGTGGAAGACCCGTGACTTCGCCAATGGCGGTGGTTATGAGGCGCCATTGGGCAGCGGCCCTTATAAGGTGGGCAAGGTCGACTCCGGCCGCAGCATCACCTTCGAGCGCAACGCCACCTGGTGGGGCAAGGATTTGCCGGTCAGCCGCGGCCTCTACAACTTCGATCATTTCAGCATCGAGTACTTCGGCGATACCGACGTCGCACGCCAGGTCCTGCGTGGCGGCGCCTATGACTACAACCGCGAATTCTCCGCGACCGGTTACTCCATCGGCTACGAAAGCCCGGCCCTGAGCGACGGTCGCCTGCAAAAAGCACATCTGGCCACAGAAGCCCCGCAATCGGCCCAGGGTTTTGTCTTCAACCTGCAAAAACCGATATTCCAGGACCGCCGAGTGCGCCAGGCCCTGGCCATGCTCTGGGATTTCGAGTGGAGCAATCGGCAGATGATGCGCGACCTGTACATCCGCCAGCAAAGCTTCTTTTCCAACACCGACCTCGCCGCCCGCAAACTGCCGGACGCCGGCGAGCTGGCCATTCTCGAACCGCTGCGTGGGCAGATTCCCGACGAAGTCTTCACCCAGGTCTTCGAAGCGCCGAAAACCGATGGCAGCGGTCTGATTCGCGACAAACAATTGCAAGCGCTGGACTTGCTCGAGCAGGCCGGCTGGAAACCCGACGGCGACCAACTGGTCAACGCCGAGGGCACGCCGCTGAGTTTCACTTTTCTGGTCAGCCAAAACGGCATGGACCGATTGCTCCTGCCATACAAGCGCACCTTGAAACAGATCGGCATCGACCTGAACATCCGCCGCATCGACGCGTCCCAGTATGTGAATCGCCTGATGAGCCGCGATTACGACATGATCGTCACCGGCTACCCGGTCACCACTTCACCGGGTGGCGAGCTGTTCAACTACTTCGGCTCGGTCTCGGCCAACGACCCCGGCGCCAACAACTACATGGTGCTGAAGAACCCGGCGGTCGACACCCTGATCAACGGCCTGGTCCGCGCCAACACCCAGCCCGAAATGCTGCGTTACGCCCACGCACTGGACCGGGTGCTGCAATGGAACTACTACTGGATTCCCAACTATTACCCGCCGGGCACTTCAACGGTGTGGTGGAACCGGTTCGGCATGCCCAACGAGCAGGCCAGTAATGACGAAGCCATCGAAAGCTGGTGGGAAGTGAGCACCACGCCGCTGACCAACCAGCAGATGACGGCGGAAAAAATCCGCCGTGGCACACCCGGAGGCCCGCATTGATGTGGGCTTACATACTGCGGCGTCTGCTGCTGATCATCCCGACGCTGGTGATCATTCTTCTGGTCAACTTCGTCATCGTCCAGGCTGCGCCGGGCGGTCCGGTGGAGCAGGCCATCGCGCATTTGCAAGGCATCGGTGGCGCCAGTGTCGGCGGCGGCTCCGGGGAGACCATGTCCGGCACCTCCCGGGCTAGTCGCGGTCTCGACCCGCAATTGATCAAGGACATCGAAAAGCAGTACGGCTTCGACAAGCCCGCACACGAACGCCTGTGGCTGATGCTCACCAGCTACGCGCGCCTGGACTTTGGCAAGAGCTTCTTCCGCGGCGCCACCGTCACCGACCTGATCCTGGAAAAAATGCCGGTAACCATTTCCCTCGGGCTATGGGCGACGCTGATCACGTACCTGGTGTCGATTCCGCTGGGCATCCGCAAGGCTGTGCATCATGGCAGCCATTTCGACATCTGGAGCAGCACGGCAATCATCATCGGTTACGCGATGCCGGCGTTCCTGTTCGCGATGTTCCTGATCGTGGTCTTCGCCGGTGGCACCTCGCTGAACTGGTTCCCGGTGCGCGGACTGGTGTCGGACAACTTCGAATCGCTGTCGACCGTGGGCAAGATCGCCGACTATTTCTGGCACTTGGTGCTGCCGGTGACGGCGTTGGTGATCGGCGGTTTCGCCACGCTGACGATCCTAACCAAGAACTCGTTCCTCAATGAAATCACGCGCCAGTATGTGGTCACCGCACGGGCCAAAGGCTTGAGCGAACGACGCGTGCTGTACGGCCATGTGTTCCGCAATGCGATGTTGCTGGTGGTGTCGGGGATTCCCCAGGCGTTCATCAGCGTGTTCTTCGCCGGGTCGCTGCTGATCGAAGTGATTTTCTCCCTCGATGGCCTGGGGCGCATGAGCTATGAGGCTGCTGTGTCGCGGGACTATCCGGTGGTGTTTGGCTCGCTGTTTATCTTCACGCTGTTCGGGCTTTTGATAAAACTGATCGGCGACCTCTGCTACACCCTGGTCGACCCGCGTATCGACTTCGCCGCGAGGAACGCCTGATGTTCAAGCTCTCGCCGTTAGGCCGTCGCCGCTTTGAACGCTTCAAGAAAAACCGTCGGGGCTGGTGGTCGCTGTGGCTGTTCATTGGCCTGTTTCTGCTGACCTTGGGCGGTGAGTTGATCGCCAACGACAAACCGCTGGTGGTCAGTTATCAGGGCCAGTGGTACTTCCCGGTATTCAAGCGCCACACCGAGCAGGAGTTCGGCGGGCAACTGCCATTCCAGGCTGACTATCGCAGCGACTACGTGCAAAAGCTGATTCACAAGGACGGCGGCTGGATGCTGTTCCCGCCGATCCCGTTCAGCGATGACACGCCCAACTATGAACTCAATACACCGGCGCCGAGCCCGCCCTCCAGCGTCAACTGGCTGGGCACCGACGACCAGTCCCGGGACGTCATGGCCCGGGTGATTTTCGGCGCACGGGTGTCGATCCTGTTTGCGTTGATGCTGACCTTCGTCAGCGCCTTGATCGGCATCGCCGCCGGCGCTTTGCAAGGCTATTACGGCGGCTGGGTCGACCTGCTGGGTCAACGCTTGCTGGAGGTCTGGTCCGGTCTGCCAGTGCTGTACTTGCTGATCATTCTGTCGGGGTTCGTCGAACCGAATTTCTGGTGGCTGCTGGGGATCATGGCGCTGTTTTCCTGGCTGGCGCTGGTCGACGTGGTGCGCGCCGAGTTCCTGCGCGGGCGCAATCTGGAATACGTCAAAGCCGCCCGGGCGCTGGGCCTCACGGATCGAAAAGTGATTGTCCGGCATATCCTGCCCAACGCCATGAACGCGACCTTGAGCTACCTGCCGTTCATTCTCACCGGCGCCATCTCCACCCTCACGGCCCTGGATTTTCTCGGCTTCGGCATGCCGGCCGGCAGCGCATCGCTGGGCGAGCTGATCGGGCAAGGCAAGCAGAACCTGCAAGCGCCGTGGCTGGGGCTGACGGCGTTTTTCACCCTGGCGCTGATTCTTTCCTTATTGGTGTTTATCGGCGAGGCGTTGCGCGATGCCTTTGATCCCCGATCCTGACGCGGACTGTAGATATGAGTACCAACCTGATCGAAATCCGTGACCTCAGCGTGGCCTTCAATGGCCAGACGGTGGTGCGCAATCTGTGCCTGGACATCCATCCCGGCGAATGCCTGGCATTGGTCGGCGAATCGGGCTCCGGCAAATCGGTGACCGCCCACTCGATCCTGCAACTGCTGCCCGAGACCGGCACCCGGACCACGGGCAGCATTCGCTATCGCGGCAAGGAGTTGCTCGGTGCCACGCCCCAGGTGTTGCGTGAGCTACGCGGCAACCGGATCGCGATGATCTTCCAGGAACCGATGACCTCGCTCAACCCGTTGCACAGCATCGAAAAGCAGATCGGCGAAACCCTGCTGGTGCACAAAGGCCTGACGGGCAACGCGGCGCAAGCGCGGATTCTGGAGTTGCTGCAACTGGTCGGCATCCAGAAACCCAAAGAGCGGCTCAAGGCCTATCCCCATCAGCTCTCCGGTGGCCAGCGGCAACGGGTGATGATCGCCATGGCCCTGGCGTGCGAGCCGCAGTTGCTGATCGCCGACGAACCCACCACGGCGCTGGACGTGACAGTGCAGCGCAAGATTCTGATTCTGCTCAAGTCCCTGCAACAGCGTCTCGGCATGTCGCTGCTGTTGATCAGCCACGACCTCAATCTGGTGCGCAGCATCGCTCAGCGTGTGTGCGTGATGAAGGCCGGGGAAATCGTCGAAGAGGCCACCTGCGAAACGATCTTCACCGAACCGAAACATCCCTACAGTTGCGTGCTGCTGAACGCCGAACCGGAAGGCGAAGCCCTGCCCCGGGACGAGCGCGAGAACGTTTTGGAAGTGGACAACCTGCGCGTGCAGTTTGCCCTTGGTGGCGGCTTGTTCCAGCGCAAGACGTATCTGAACGCGGTGGACGGCATCAGCCTCAACATTCAGCGCGGCAAGACCCTGGGCATCGTGGGCGAGTCCGGTTCGGGCAAATCGACCCTGGGCCAGGCGATTCTGCGTTTGCTCGATTCCGAAGGCAGCATTCGCTTTCAGGGCGAGGCACTGGACGGTCTGACGCAAAAGCAGTTGCGGCCATGGCGCAAGAAGATGCAGGTGGTGTTCCAGGACCCCTTCGGCAGTCTCAATCCACGCATGTCCGTGGCGCAGATCATCAGCGAAGGGCTTGAAGTGCATAGCCAATTGACCGCTGATGAATGCAAAGCCGAAGTGATTCGTGCACTGGAAGAAGTCGGCCTCGACCCGCAAAGCCGTGATCGCTATCCCCACGAGTTCTCCGGTGGCCAGCGTCAGCGCATCGCCATTGCCCGGGCGCTGGTGCTGAAACCGGCGCTGATTCTGCTCGATGAACCGACCTCGGCACTGGATCGCACCGTGCAGAAACAAGTGGTCGCCCTGCTCCGCCAACTTCAGGAAAAACACGGCCTGACCTACCTGTTCATCAGTCATGATCTGGCGGTGGTGCGTGCCCTGGCCCACGACATGATCGTGATCAAGGACGGCAAAGTGGTGGAAAGCGGTGCCAGCCACGACGTATTCGATTCGCCGCAGCATCCGTACACCAAAGAGCTGTTGGCGGCGGCGCATACGCGGTAGGCATAATCGCGTCCACATCGATGAACCGCGTCGCGGCCTTCGCGGGCAAGCCTCGCTCCCACAGGTTTTGTGGTTATCGCTGAATTTGTGGCTCGACACAAACCCTGCAGGAGCGAGGCTTGCCCGCGAAGAGGCCCGCCAAGACAACACACATTCTGGACATGAAACCCATGAACACCACCGAAAGCCTCAAGGACTACCAGCGCGTTCGCCTGCTGGCGATCCGTTCGCTGTTCGAGATCATCGAGCAATCCAGCGAGGGCACGGTGATTGTCGACCGCGACGCGAATATCGTCTGGATGAACGAGCGCTATGCCCGCCGCTTCGGCCTGGAATCAGCCGAAGTGGCCATCGGCAAAGCGTGCGAAAGCGTGATACCGGGCAGCTTGTTACGTGAGGTGGTTCGCACCGGTCGCCCGATTTTGCTGGATATGCAGGACACGCCGAAAGAACCCCTGGTGGTCATGCGCTTGCCGATCCACGACGACGCGGGCGCCGTCATCGGCGCCATTGGTTTTGCGCTGTTCGACGAATTGCACAGCCTGTCTCCGATGCTCAAACGCTACCTGAGCATGCAGGAAGAACTGGCCTCTACCCGCTCGTTGCTGCGGTCGCGGCAGACCAAATACAACTTCGCCCACTTCATCGGGACCAGCGCCGCCAGCCTGGAAGTCAAACGCCGCGCCCGGCGCAGTGCCAGTGCCGAGTCACCGGTGCTGTTGCTCGGCGAAACCGGCACCGGCAAGGAGCTGCTGGCCCAGGCGATCCACGGCGCTTCACCCCGCGCGCACAAAGCCTTCGTCAGCATCAACAGCGCAGCGATTCCCGAGTCGTTGCTCGAAGCCGAATTCTTTGGCACCGCGCCGGGCGCCTTCACTGGCGCCGATCGCAAAGGCCGGGCCGGCAAGTTGCAGATCGCCCAGGGCGGCACGCTGTTTCTCGATGAAATCGGCGACATGCCGCTGCCGCTGCAAAGCAAGTTGCTGCGCGTTTTGCAGGAAAAGGAATTCGAGCCGGTCGGTTCCAATGAGGTCATCCAGAGTGATGTGCGAGTGATCGCAGCGACCTCCATGGACCTGGAAGCGGCGATCAAGCGCGGCGAATTTCGCGCCGATTTGTATTACCGGCTCAACGTGCTGCCGATCAACGTGCCGCCTCTGCGCGATCGTCTTGATGACTTGCCAGCGCTCAGTGAAGCGATCCTTGAGGAACTTCGCAGCCAGCATGAGCTGAACACCGAAGCCTTGGACCTGCTGGCGCATCACGCCTGGCCGGGCAATATCCGTGAGCTGCGCAACGTGCTGGAACGCGCGGCGCTGCTCAGTGATGACCTGGTGCTGAATGCAGGGGACATCCGCGCGGCAATCGGGACGTTCACACCGGTGACGCGTGTGGCGCCGAGGGTCGTTGAGGCCGTTGCGCATGAGACGTTCAGTGAGGCGCGGGAGCGGTTTGACCGGCAATTGATTGAATCTGCCCTGGCGCAATGCGGGGGCAAGGTGATTGAAGCGGCGGCGCGCCTGGGGCTGGGGCGGTCTACTTTGTATAAGAAGATGGTGGCGCTAGGGATTGCCGAGTCTCCATAAAGAGACATTGATCTCTATTGGTAGATAGGGCCTCTTCGCGGGCAATCCTCGGTTCTACGGGACCAAAGCGCTCTTGTTTGTGCGCACGACCGCAAATCATGCAGGAGCGAGGCTTGCCCGCGAAGGCACTCTCACAGCCGCAAAAAAATCTCGAATAAGAGACAAATCATTCAGAATCACCTTACAAATAAATAAATATCCTTATATTTCAATGCCTTAAATAAATGGCACGAATCTCGCTAAAGCCCTCTCCCACAATAGTTCCACCCTACAAAAATAACAAACCAGGAGACACACCATGAGTGTGATCATTGCCTTGGCAGCCCTCGCGCTGCTGATGCTGGCTGCTTACCGTGGCTACAGCGTTATTCTCTTCGCCCCGATTGCCGCCCTCGGCGCCGTCTTGCTCACCGACCCTTCCGCCGTCGCCCCTGCCTTCACCGGGGTGTTCATGGAAAAAATGGTCGGCTTCATCAAACTGTATTTCCCGGTGTTCCTGCTCGGCGCGGTGTTCGGCAAGCTGATTGAGCTGTCGGGATTCTCACGCTCCATCGTCGCGGCAGCGATTCGGTTGCTCGGTACACGTCAGGCGATGTTGGTGATCGTGTTGGTCTGCGCCCTGCTGACTTACGGCGGCGTGTCGCTGTTTGTGGTGGTGTTCGCGGTCTACCCGTTTGCCGCTGAAATGTTCCGCCAGAGCAACATCCCCAAGCGCTTGATCCCGGCGACCATCGCCCTCGGCGCGTTTTCGTTCACCATGGACGCCTTGCCCGGCACCCCACAGATCCAGAACATCATCCCCAGCACCTTCTTCAACACCACCGCGTGGGCGGCGCCGTGGCTGGGCGTGATCGGCGCGATCTTCGTAGTCTGCGCCGGCATGCTGTTTCTCCAACGCCAGCGCAACAAGGCGCAGGCCGCCGGTGAAGGTTATGGCACCGAACTGCGCAACGAGCCGGAAACCGCGGCCGACATCAAACTGCCGAATCCATGGATTGCCCTGTCGCCGTTGCTGGCCGTCGGCATCATGAACCTGCTGTTTACCCAGTGGATTCCGCAGTGGTATGGCAAGACCCACAGCCTCGCGCTGCCGGGCATGGCCGCGCCGGTCACCACCGAAATCGCCAAGCTCACGGCGATCTGGGCGGTGCAAGCGGCCTTGCTGGTCGGCATCATCATGGTGCTGGTGTTCGGCTTCCAGGCGATTCGCGGCAAGTTGGCCGAGGGCAGTCGAAGTGCAGTCAGCGGTTCATTGCTGGCGGCGATGAACACCGCGTCGGAGTACGGTTTTGGTGCGGTGATCGCTTCCTTGCCGGGCTTCCTGGTATTGGCCGACTGGCTCAAGAGCATTCCCAACCCGTTGGTCAACGAAGCGATTACCGTAACCCTGCTCGCCGGTATCACCGGTTCGGCGTCGGGCGGCATGAGCATTGCGCTGGCGGCCATGGCCAATGACTTCATCGCTGCGGCCCACGCTGCCAACATTCCGTTGGAAGTGCTGCACCGAGTGGCTGCGATGGCCAGTGGTGGCATGGACACCCTGCCGCACAACGGCGCAGTGATTACCCTGCTGGCGGTCACCGGCCTGACCCACCGTGAAGCCTACAAAGATATTTTCTGTATTACGCTGATCAAGACCCTGGCGGTTTTTGTGGTGATCGGTACTTTCTACGCCACTGGCATTGTGTGAGGTATTCATGACGACTCTTTCGGGCAAGACTGCACTGGTCACCGGTTCCACCAGCGGCATCGGCCTGGGCATTGCCCTGAGCCTGGCCAAGGCTGGCGCCAATCTGATTCTCAACGGTTTCGGCGATGCGTCCAAGGTGATTGCCGAGGTCGAGCAGTTCGGTGGCAAGGTCGGCCATCACCCGGCCGACGTCAGCGACCCGGTGCAGATTGCCGACATGATTGCTTATGCCGAGCGTGAGTTCGGCGGCGTCGACATCCTGGTGAACAACGCCGGTATCCAGCACGTAGCGGCGGTAGAAGACTTTCCCGTGGAACGTTGGGACTCGATCATTGCGATCAACCTGTCGTCGGTGTTTCACAGCACCCGCTTGAGCCTGCCGGGCATGCGCACCAAAGGTTGGGGGCGGATCATCAACATTGCCTCGGTGCATGGCCAGGTGGGCTCGGTGGGTAAAGCCGCCTATGTCGCGGCCAAACATGGCGTGATCGGCTTGACCAAGGTCGTCGGGCTGGAAACGGCAACGACCAATGTGACCTGCAACGCCATTTGCCCGGGCTGGGTATTGACGCCGCTGGTGCAGAAGCAGATTGATGCTCGCATAGCGACCGGGATCGAGCCGCAACAGGCGCAGCATGATTTGCTCGCGGAGAAGCAGCCGTCGCTGGAATTCGTCACCCCGCCGCAATTGGGCGAACTGGTGTTGTTCTTGTGCAGTGAGGCCGGAAGCCAGGTGCGCGGCGCGGCGTGGAATATTGATGGTGGGTGGTTGGCGCAGTAATTCGGCAGTAAACCGCGTTATCGTTCTTCGCGGGCAAGCCTCGCTCCCACAGGTTTTGTGGTTGCAGCCGGATTTGTGGCTCGACGCAAAACCTGTAGGAGCGAGGCTGCCCGCGAATGAATCTGAAAATAGAAGAAGAGGCAAGCCATGTCCGACATCCTCTGGCAACCCAGCGCCGAGCGCATCAGCAAAACCCGCATGGAGGCCTTTCGGCGCTTCATCATTAAACGGCACCACATTCACCTCGACGACTACCCCGCCCTGCACCAATGGTCCATCGATCAGCGCGTAGCTTTCTGGCAGGCGATCGTCGACTTCTTCGACATCCGTTTCCACGATCAGCCGGACGCAGTGCTGGTGGAAGGCGCGCAAATGCCCAGCGCCGAGTGGTTCCCAGGCGCCACCCTGAATTTCGCCGAGCACCTGCTGCGCCGTCGCGACGATGCCGTGGCGATCATTGCGATTGGCGAGAACGGCCAGCGTGAACACCTGACCTGGGCGGAACTCGCCGAGCATGTCGCCGGTTTTCAAAACAGTCTGAAAGCCGCTGGCGTCGGCCTCGGCGACCGTGTCGCCGCGTGCATGCCCAATACCTGGCAAACTCTGGTGGCCATGCTCGGCACCACCAGCCTGGGGGCGATCTGGTCCTGCTCATCACCGGACTTCGGCACCCAGGGCGTCATCGACCGCTTCGGCCAGATCGAACCAAAAGTGCTCATCACCTGCGCCGGTTATCGCTACGCCGGCAAGGACATCGATCAGACCGCCAAGGTCAATGAAATCCTCGAACGCCTGCCATCCTTGCAACAGTTGATCCTGGTGCCCTATGCCCGACCACAGGCACGCATCGAACAGTTCCACACCCGAGCCAACGTGACGCTGTGGGATGATTTTTACGACATCGGTGGCGAGCCGGATTTCGTCCCCGTGCCGTTCGCCCATCCGCTGTACATCCTCTACTCCAGCGGCACCACCGGCGTGCCGAAATGCATCGTCCACAGCACCGGCGGCGTGATGCTGCAACACGTCAAGGAACACGGCCTGCATTGCGATCTCGGCCCCGGCGACCGTTTGTTTTACTACACGACATGCGGATGGATGATGTGGAACTGGCTGGTCTCGGCCCTGGCCGTGGGCAGTGCAGTGGTGCTGTACGACGGCTCGCCGTTCCATCCGGACCCCCGGCGTTTGATCGACCTGATCGACGATGAACGCATCAGCGTCTTCGGCACCAGTCCAAAATTTCTCGCCACCCTGGAAACCCATGGGATCAAACCGCGCGAAAGCCATGACCTGAGCAGCCTGAAAACCCTGCTTTGCACCGGTTCTGCGCTGTCGCCGCAGAGTTACGACTACGTGTATCGCGACCTCAAGAGCGACCTGTGCCTGGCCTCGATGTCCGGTGGTACCGACATCGTTTCGTGCTTTGTGAACAGCAATCCTTTTGAGCCCGTGCGTCGCGGCGAAATCCAGGGCAAAAGCCTGGGTATGGCGGTCGAAGTCTGGAATGACGACGGCAAGCCGGTGATCGGCGAGAAAGGTGAACTGGTCTGCACCCGGCACTTCCCGGCGATGCCCATTGGCTTCTGGAACGACCCGCAGCAAGAGAAGCTGCACGCTTCATATTTCAGCCAGTTCCCCGGCGTCTGGGCACAGGGCGATTACGCCGAACAGCTGCCCCACGGCGCGATGATGATCCACGGCCGCTCGGACGCGGTGCTCAACCCTGGCGGCGTGCGCATCGGTACCGCGGAAATCTATCGTCAGGTGGAGAAGGTCCCACAGGTGCTGGACAGCGTGGCCATTGGTCAGCAATGGCAGGATGACGTGCGGGTGGTGCTGTTCGTGAAGTTGCGCGACGGCGTCGAACTGGATGAAGCCTTGCAGCAGCAGATCCGCCAGGTCATCCGCGCCAACACCACACCCCGGCATGTACCGGCGAAGATTGTCGCGGTGACCGATATCCCACGGACCATCAGCGGCAAGGTCGTCGAGCTGGCGGTGCGGAACGTGGTGCATGGGCAGAAGGTGAAGAACACCGATGCGTTGGCCAATCCCGAGGCGCTGGAGCAATTTCGGGATCGGCCGGAACTGGCTTTTTAAACGGTTCGATCGAACGCTCGGGCCGGGGCTGCCGTGCCCTGTGCAAACCTCTGCGCAGTCACGGGTTTGTTCAGCGTGATCAGCACCGGATCGACAATCGCACGTTCGGGGTTTGCTTCCAGCGTGCTCCGCAGGAGGGACATGTTGCGGTCAAACCCGCCTTCGTCGGTGTACAACTGGCTCAGCAGCGAAGTGACCACCGCCAGTGAGTCGGCGTTTTCAAAGGCTTTGGCACGGGCGTGACGGGCATTGCCTCCATCTGTCACCGCAAGCTGTCCGGAGGCCAGGTTCAACAGCGACGCCACGTCCAGCGACTGCCCACCGCCAACGTTGCCGGCGTCGCGGGCATAGGCGACATCACCGATCTGCGCAGGTCCGTGAAACAGCTCATGGATCAAGTCGTCTGCGACGACGTCAAGGTTGAAACCCTGGCCGATGAAGTGACGGTTGAGATTGACGGTGTAGATTTCAACGAACTTCGCGTCGGATTGCCCGGTTGCACCTTTCCACTGCTGGTAAGCGTTCGTGTCGAAAGCGGCAATGTGGTGGGTGTCCTTGAGTGGATCAAGGACGAAGTTACTGATGGAAACGCCCGCGAAGTCCGCCCTTACCGCTCTCAAATAATTCAATAACTGATTGATTGCTTCATTCGAATCGCTTCCCATCAGCAGCCTCGCGACCAGAGTGCGCTGCGCCTCAAAGTCACGGTGGATCAAGGCATTGATTGCGTTTTCAATTTTAGTCCGGGCTCGCGGCAGACTTTGTTCAATGAACTGTCGGGTGTAACTGACAGGCAATGTCTTGGTTGGGCGCGGCAAGGCGACAGGCGCCATGTAGGCAAAGTGCTCCAGTTTGGGCCCCCAGGCTTTGCCCAGGCGGTCGAGGGCATACCATTGGAGTTGGTTGCGCGCGGCCACCACTGACAGGGTCTCACCCACTGCACCACGTGGCCGCCAGCTACCCTGTCCGGTGTGGACGTGACTGGCGGCGCGGAGCAGGTCATAGGATTTGTGGCTGCCATGGAGTCTGCCCAACTGGGACTTCGCCAGTCCAAGAAGCGCTTCAGCCTGACTGCTGAAACGTAACGCGCCCTTATGGATGAGTTTGCCGGCACCATAAAACACCGTTGGCACATCATCCACGGGGTTGAAGAGGGAAATGGAGGTGACAAAGGCCAGTTTGGTCAGACGGGCGCCTTTGGACGACAGGGAGATCGCCTTCGACGAGATGCTCAGCGCTTTGGCGCCCGCCCCCACGAATGCCCCGCCCAACGCCATGGCGTCCATGACGCAACCGTAGATCCCGTCTACGACCTTGTTGTGCTCTCCGGAAGACAAATCCTCGATGCACTTTTTGAACGGAACCACCAGATTCACGATGTAATCGGCAGTCTCTTCGCCTTTTTTGCGTTCGGTTTCAAGCGCTGTCGGCACGGTGGCCATCAACTCGATTTCGTCCAACGTGCGCAACGGATGATTGTTCACAACGAACGCCGCAATTCGCGCCAGTTGCGGATTGCCAACATTTATATAAGTACTCTGCTGGCGAGCCGTTACTTGCAGTGGCGCGGGGAGTTCGCCCAGTTTTTCAATAATTGCCATGTCGCTGCTGGCGTCATTCCCGGCGAAAACGCCGTCGGTATATTCAATAACAGAAAGAGGCAACCATTCGGGGGGCACAGGTCGTTCCGGCGCATTCAGGTCCCCGGTGAAATCCATTCTCGCGGCCGTTCGCAATTTGCCTGTTGAGATGATCAGCGAGGCGAGCGTGTTGTTTCTCCGTAATTCACCCCGCAAGGTGAACAACTCATAACACACCGCCGTGTTTGCGTGAGTTGCAAACATGACAATGCCGAAGCGTCCCTTGACAGCATCGCTACCTTGCCGGGTTTCGTAAGTCGTTGAAACAGGGACCGGCGATATTGAAAAGAAAGACTCGGTTCTGGTGGCCGGAAGACGAACGGTAAAAAAGCTGATTTTTCCGTTCAGAAAGACGTCCAGATCATGAGGAAGCATGTGTGAAAGGGCCAACTTGATGTTGCTCGCCAGCGCGTTATTCAACTGGCCGTGATAATCGCGCAATTGGCGATGGTACTCGACATTGTTGGGGGGCAGGCTTCGCAACCTTGGAAAGCGACTATAAAGGCTAGTGACGGAGGGGTCGTACTGAGTTGGTCTTTTGTAATGGGTGATACCGGCCAACAAATCAGGGGTCCCGGAAATAACTTTATCGGGAAAGACCGCAGGAAAATCCCACTGGCCACCTTCCAGATCCGCCGACATGTGCAACTCGACCATGGACATGGGGTTGGAGGACGCATAAAGGCCGGGGTGTTGATAGAGCACTTTATCGTCGAGAAAATCACACTCCGGCACCGCTCCTTGCAAGGCTTCGCGCGCGATGGTTTCGCGGTTGGGCATCGGGATGGAATAGACGCGCGCCAGATGGGTGAAGTTTTCCGCATATGCCTGGAACGCGGTGATGGCCCGCTCGGTGGTGTCCTTTGCCGCTTGAGTCAGCTCGCTTGCGCTGATAACGCTGTTGATCAGGGCCCAGTCGACGATCGGATCGATCATTGCCAAATCCCGCAGTCGGGACAGCGGCTCGCTGACAGGCTCCAGTTCGACATACGCCATGATTTGCGCATACGTCAGCACACGCGACGCGCCCTTCCTGACCGCTTCCGCCAAGGCAACGCCATGGCAAAAGGTTACCCAGGCAACCGACCCCATCGTCATCGACGATGGCACGCCCCTGACCAGAAATTCCGGCGCAATGTCCGCCAGCAGCAGATGACACGCCAGTGGCACCGCCGCAGGATCAACCCAGCCCTTGGTATAGAGAAAGGCTTGCAGCTCTTCGCGGACCACGGCCGGCGACCGCTCTACGTTACTCGGCGCATATAAAGCGAAACCACCGAGACTCTTGCGATCCCCGGTGCTACCAAGAGACGGATAAAGATCCAGCAACAGGCTGGTGACCAGCAGTTGCTCGAGATCTTGCGCAGAGACGTTCTGCCCGGGATGTGCGCCGAACCAGTCCGACGCTTCCAGAATCTCCCTGGCACAGGCCTGGGCCACCGGATGCTTGACCAACGCGACGATCCGCTCGGCGGCATTATCGTGTGTCGCAACGGCGCGTCCCGTTTCGCGGTACAACATGTCCAGCAGTCTGGTGTTCTGGGTAACACGCTGAGTAACCTGCCGAATGGCGGTCCGTTGCTCAGCCGACAAGACGGCTAACGATGAATCATCCGTAACCAACTGCCCCCAATAGTGCCCCAACTCATCGACATCAGGATCAAACTCGAAAAGCGCGATCAGGTTTCTGGTTTCGCTCGCGTTCGTTGGAACCGTCAGGCCATGAAACCTCAGCCATTGGTCCACATCGACGAAATCTTCGGTGTAAATGTATCCACCGGCTTGCCTGGCAATATCACCTACAACCAGCAGCTTTTGATAATAGTGCGACGCCTGGACGATATTCACGTCGACGACTTCCCACACTTGCCGCTCTTTTCGGAATATCTCAAGTCCGCCGTTTTCGTTAATACGGGTTGCCGTCATATTCTCCGGACGGTGGCGACGGAGTTCGTCCATTACGACCGTGTAGTTGGCGAGGTTATTCCATGCCACTCGCCCCGGCATATGGACTTCATACAGCGAAGAACCTTTTGCCAGCTCAAACTCATAACCTTGCCAACAGTACGGCCCTTCATCCTCTTGATCCTCGAAGACACTTTGCAACAAGCGCGCGACCACTTGTCGTTCAGCGGCATCGGCCCTTAACCACTGGTGCTGGACTTCGGAAACGGCTCCGGACAACGGATAGTCTTTATATTTCAACTTAACAACCATAAAACAACCTTATGTATTTAGTTCACTGATTCATTAATCGAAGGTGAATCCTGACCCACCAAAAATTAACTAAACAGTAAAACTTCATAAGACAACATTTCATCGTCGCCGCCTTACCCACCTCATCAATCCACTAACCCCCAGTCCCCATTGGGCGCATTGACGGTCGAAGGCCCACCGCCATACAGCTTGAGGCGCAACTTCAGATTGCTCAGCGAGTCCGCATGTTTTAGCGCCTCTTCCTCACTGATTGCGCCTTCCATCACCAGTGCATACAGTGCGCCATCGAACGTCTGCATACCGAACTCTGCGGACTTTTCCATGATGTCTTTAAGTTCGTCCAGTTGATTGCGCTTTATCAAGTCACCGATCGTGGGTGTTCCCAACATCACTTCCACTGCCGCCCTGCGCTGACCGTCAAGGGTCCGCACCAATCGTTGGGAAACAAACGCTTTCAGATTGTTGCTCAAGTCATGCAGCAACTGCGTCCGCCGCTCTTCGGGAAAGAAATTGATGATGCGGTCCAGCGCCTGATGGGCGTTGTGCGCGTGCAACGTCGAGATCACCAGATGGCCCGTATCGGCAAACGCCAGCGCGTGCTCCATGGTTTCGCGGTCGCGGATTTCGCCGATCAGTACCACGTCCGGGGCCTGGCGCAGGGTGTTTTTCAGGGCAGCATGAAAACTGCGGGTATCGACGCCGACCTCGCGCTGGTTGATGATCGACTGCTTGTGCCGATGGATGTACTCGATCGGGTCCTCGATGGTGACGATATGGCCAGTGCTTTGGCGGTTGCGGTAATCGATCAGCGCCGCGAGGGAGGTTGACTTGCCGCAATCGGTGGCGCCGACGAACAGTATCAATCCTTGTTTGAGCATCACGGTTTCGAGCAGCACCGCCGGTAGTTTGAGGTCTTCGAAACGCGGGATGTCGAGCTTGATGTTGCGTGCCACGATTGACACATCGTTGCGTTGCTTGAAGATGTTGACCCGAAAGCGCCCGACACCCGCCAGGGAGATTGCCAGGTTCATCTCCAGTTCCCGATCGAACTCCAGGCGCTGTTCGGCGTCCATGATGGACTCGGCAATGGCCGCGACTGCTCCCGGCTTGAATGGCTGGTCGGTCAGCGGCTTGAGCACACCGTCGAACCGCGCACTGGGTGGTGCGCCGGTGGAAAGATAGAGATCGGATCCATTCCGGTCAGACAGTATCTGCAACAGTGCATCGATTTCCATGGCAAAAAACACCCGCGAAGCATTCAATGAAAAAGTAATGACCCATGGCAGGTCATCCAGCGTCTACCGCCCTGCAAGGATAGTAGACGCCGCGCCACCGACTTAAGTGCAGGACAATTTGATGAACGCAACACTGACGGGCAGCGATGCACAGGCCTTGATCGCCAGACTGGACTGGACACGCACCCCGCTGGGCGCTGCCAGCACCTGGCCACAGAGCCTGCGCACTGCCGTGGACATCGTGATTCATTCACCGATGCCGATGCTGTTGCTGTGGGGTCCGCACCTCACGCAGATCTACAACGACGGCTTCGCCCTCCTCGCCGGCAGCAAGCATCCACACGCTTTCGGACAACCGACGCACCAGATCTGGCCAGAACTTCAGGACTTTACCAGCCCCATTTACAGCGCTGTCCTACAAGGCCAGGTGCGTACCTACAGCGAACAACGTTTTACCTTGCAACGCGACGAAGGTGATTCCGACTTCTGGCTGGACCTGACCTACAGCCCGATCCGCGATGAAAACGCTGAGGTTGCTGGCATTCTGGTCACCGCCATCGAAACCAATGAACGCCGACGCATCGCGCTGGAACTGGAACAGCGGTCGGCCGCCAGTCTCAAGGCCCAGCACGAAACCGAACAGCGCCTGCAACTGGCGCTGGCGGCCACCGACGCCGTCGGCACCTGGGATTGGGACATCGGCGAAGATCGCTTCATCGCCGATGCGCATTTCGCCGAACTGCACAACATCGACCCACTGCTCGCCAGTCAGTTGCCCATCAGCGCCTACCTCCAGGCCGTGCACCCGGAAGATCGCGCCATGGTCGCCCGCAGCATCAAATATTCCATCACCCACGGCACCGAATACGCCGAGGAATATCGCTTGCTGCAACCCAGCGGTCACCTGCGCTGGGTGTTTGCCCGCGGTCGCTGCTACAAGGACCACCATGGCCGGCCGATCCGCTTCCTTGGCGCCGCGCTGGATCTGACCGAACGCAAGCTCACCGAGCAAGCCCTGCGCCAGAGCCAGACCGAGTTGCAGCTGATCATCAACGCCATGCCCATCCTGATCAGCTACGTGGACAGCGAGGAACGCTTTCGCTTGAACAACGCCGCTTATCTGGACTGGTATGGCCTGACACCGCAGGAACTCTATGGCCGCACCATTCGTGAAGTGCTGGGCGAGGAAGCCTATGCCTTGCGCGCCGAACACATTGCCCTGGCGCTGACGGGCAAGTCTTGCTGTTTCAGCATCAATACCCCGCACCGGGACGGCAGTAACCGCCATGCCTTGATGAATTACTTGCCGCGCCACGGTGCCGACGGCACGGTGAATGGTTTCTACATCTTTGTCATTGACGAAACCGAGCGCAAACAGACGGAAGAAGCCCTGCGCAATCTCAACGATACCCTTGAGGAACGGGTCGCGGCCCGCACCCAGCAGTTGGCCGAAGCCAACCAACGGCTGCAAAACGAGATGTTCGAGCGTGAACGCGCGGAAGACGCCTTGCGCCATGCGCAGAAAATGGAGGCGGTCGGGCAGCTCACCGGCGGCATCGCCCACGACTTCAACAACATGCTGACCGGGATCATCGGCAGCCTCGATCTGATGCAGCGCTATATCGCTGAAGGGCGCGCCGCCGAGATTGGCCGTTTCACCGAAGCCGCGGTGTCCTCGGCCAATCGTGCCGCCGCCCTGACCCATCGGCTATTGGCGTTTTCCCGGCGTCAGTCGCTGGATCGCCGGCCGCTGAACGCCAATGACCTGGTGCACTCCCTGGAAGACTTGTTCAGCCGGACCAAGGGCGATCACATCGAACTCAAACTGCTGCTGGCCGGCGAGGTCTGGCCGGTGAGCACTGACGTCAGCCAACTGGAAAACGCTCTGCTCAACCTCGTCATCAACGCCCGGGACGCCATGCCCGATGGCGGCGAGTTGCTGATCGAAACCGCCAACGTTTACCTCGACGGCAGCGACATCACCACGTTGGAACCGGTCAAGGCCGGGGATTACGTGATGATTGCCGTCAGCGATAACGGCACCGGGATGACACCGTCGGTGCTGGCCAAGGCGTTCGACCCGTTCTTCACCACCAAACCCATCGGCCAGGGTACCGGCCTTGGGTTGTCGATGATTTATGGGTTCGCCCAGCAGTCGGGCGGGCATGTCAGCCTGTTCAGTTTGCCGGGCAAGGGCACCAGCGTTCGCCTTTACTTGCCCCGATTGCACGCCACGGAACCGGAAAAAGTACTGCTGCCGTTCACGGGCGAGGCTCCGGCGGCGATTGCCGGCGAAACCGTGGTGTTGGTGGAAGACGATCCGGCGGTGCGCATGCTGGTGCTCGACCTGCTCAACGAGCTGGGTTATCACGCCCACGAAGCCGAGGATGCGAAGACCGCCCTGCCCTTGCTGGAATCCGACCTGAGGGTCGATCTGCTGGTGACCGACGTAGGCCTGCCGGGCATGAACGGTCGGCAACTGGCAGAGATCGCTCGCCAGCACCGTCCCGAACTCAAGGTCCTGTTCATGACCGGTTACGCGGAGAAAGCCGCCGAACGCCAAGGCTTCCTGGAAGAAGGCATGGACATGGTCGCCAAACCGTTTTCCATTGACCTGTTGGCCAACAAGATTCGCACGATGATCGGCCAACCGGAGTGAGTTGAGGCATAATCGCGCGCCCCGCTGGCATCAACATAGCCACCACCGTTGCAAGGTATGCCCCCATGAAAGCTCAAGCCCGCCATATTCTGGTGAAAACCTCGGAAGAAGCCGAGCAGCTCAAACAACGCATCGCCAAGGGCGAAGCCTTTGATGTGCTGGCCAAGAAGTATTCCACCTGCCCGTCCGGCAAACGCGGGGGCGACCTGGGTGAAGTGCGGCCCGGGCAAATGGTCGGGGTGATCGACGCGGTGATCTTCAAAAAACCGCTGCGGGTGGTGCATGGACCGATCAAGAGCAAGTTCGGGTATCACTTGGTGCAGGTGTTTTACCGGGATTGATGGGTTTGGCTTAAAGGCCCTGTGGCGAGGGAGCTTGCTCCCGCTGGGCTGCGTAGCGGCCCCAATTTACGGCTGCTGCGCACCCGAACGGGAGCAAGCTCCCTTGCCACAAAAGCTTATTTCAATCTTTGGGAATCAGTGCTCCAGGCACTTGAATCACCCGACTCGCCAACCGATGCCCCGCCTCCGCCGCCTCAACCGCACTTCCACCCTTGAGCCGACTGGCCAGATACGCCGCGCTGAACGAATCCCCCGCCGCCGTGGTGTCCACCACGCGCTCGACCTTCTGCGCGGGCACCTCGAACGACTCACCATCACAGCGAATCAGACACGCCTCGGCGCCACGCTTGAGCACCACTTCGGGGGTGCCAATCTGCTCGTAAGCGGCAAACACCGCCTCGCCATCGGAAAAATGAAACAGCGCCTGCTCGTCATCGACGGTCAGCAACGCCAGATCGACATAGGGCAAGACGCTGCGATAAGCCGCCCGCGCCTCTTCGACTGACGCCCACAAGCGTGGCCGGTAGTTGTTGTCGAACACGATCCGCGCATCCCGCTGGCGGGCCTCGATCAGGGTTTCCAGCAGTTTCACCCGACCTTGCACGCCGAGCACTGCCAGGGTGATGCCGCTGAAATACAGCACGTCGTAATTCGGCAGCGCGGCCAGGATCGGCGCGGCGGCCGGGGTGGTGAAGCAGTCGCGCACGGCCGCTTCGTTACGCCAATAGAGGAAGCGGCGCTCGCCCGCCGCATCAGTCTGGATGCAGTACAAACCGGGCAGTCGTCCAGGCAGGCGCTGAACCATGCCCAACCCGATGTGTTCGTCGGCCCAGGTCTGGCACATGGCATCGCTGAAACTGTCGTCGCCCAGTGCTGTGACGTAATCGACGATGCCGCGGGTGCCGAGTTCCCGGGACAGGTAGACCGCAGTGTTCAAGGTATCGCCGCCGAAGCTCTGTTGCAGCGTGCCATCGGCGCGTTGTTGCAGCTCGATCATGCACTCGCCGATCAAGGCGATGCGCGGGGTGTTGGGGCCGAGGGTGTTGATGGTGTTCATTGTTGTGGGGTCTCTGGTATTGCGGTGTTGTCTGGGAGGATGCCATCGCGAGCAGGCTCACTCCCACATTGGATCTTCAGTGTTCACAAGATCCCTGTAGGAGCGGGCTTGCTGGCGAAGGCCGCGCCTCGGTCCGAAGCCTTAGAAACAGGTTTCCATGGTTTCGATGACGTTCAGCTGCTCATCCACCAGACACCCCGTGCGCCACTTGTCGAACGTCAGGCACGGGTGCGAAGTGCCGAACGAAATGATGTCGCCCACCCGCAGCTCAACCCCCGGCGCCACGGTCATGAACGCATGCTGGTCCATCACCGCCGTCACTTTGCAGGCGCTGACATCGTCGCCGGTGGCAGGCACCACGCCGGCCTTGTAACGCAGCAGCGGCACCGGCAAACCCGCGTCGTAGGCGACGTCGCGTTTGCCCAGGGCGATCACCGCAAAACCCGGTTCCGGCAACGACTGCACATGCGCCCAGACTTCCAGCGCCGGGCGCAGGCCCTCGTGCAGATCGCTGCGGCGGTCGAGCACGCAGCATTGCGCTTCCTTGTAGATGCCATGGTCGTGAGCCACGTAGCTGCCGGGGCGCAACACACTGAGGAAACGTCCACCCGCGTTCTGCGCTTCGAAGGATTCGGCGATCAAGTCGTACCAGGCCGAACCCGACGCGGTGATGATCGGCTTGGGAATCGCAAAGGCGCCGCTGTCCTGCAACTGCACGGCCAGACGCACCAGGGAGGCGGCGAATTCACGAATGCCTGTGACCGCATGATCACCGTGGATCACGCCCTCGTAGCCTTCGATGCCGGTCAGCGCCAGCGCCGGTTGAGCGCCGATGGCTTTGGCCAGCGCGACCACTTCCGTTTCACTGCGGCAACCGCAACGCCCGCCGACCACGCCGTACTCGATCATCACGTTCAGGCGCACACCTCGCGAGGCGAAGTACGCGCCCAAGTCAGCGACGTTGTCCGGGTGATCGACCATGCAATGGAAGTCGAACGTCGGGTCCGCCAGCAAATCGGCGATCAGCGCCATGTTCGGCGTACCGACCAATTGGTTGGCCATCAGCACCCGACGCACACCGTGGGCATAGGCCGCGCGGGTTTGCGTGGCGCTGGCCAGGGTGATGCCCCAGGCGCCGGCGTCCAGTTGGCGCCGGAACAGCGCGGGCGTCATGCTGGTTTTGCCGTGGGGCGCGAGTTCGGCGCCGCTGTTGCTGACAAACGCCTGCATCCAGCGAATGTTGTGTTCCAGCGCTTCGCGGTGCAGCACCAGCGCAGGCAGGCTGACGTCGCGCACGAGATTGGCGCCAGTCTGGGCAAAGCCCTTTTCCACAGCGGCAGTGTTTTGGGCAGAAGACATGGTCGAACTCCTCACATTCGCGGCTGCAGACAGCCGCTTTTATTCGTTGATACGCCGGGCCAGGCTATTGGCGCTGTCGATCAGCACCCGGCGATAGTCGTTGTAATTGTTCTTGGCGTCGTCCCGTGGGGCGACGATGCACAGGGTCGCAATGGCCACACCGCTCGGGTCTTTGACCGGGGCGGCGAAGCAATGGGTGAAGGTGTCGGCGACGCTATCGAAAGAGAAGAAGCCATCGATACCGGCCTGACGGATTTCCTTGAGAAACTGCTCCAGCGGCAGGCGTTCGCCGTCGGGCAGGATGAAGTCGTCGTGGTCGATCAGGTCAATGATCTCCTGATCACTCAGGTGCGCCAGCAGCAGGCGCCCGGAAGCAGTCCAGGGGATTGGCGCGTTCTCGCCGATGTCCGAGGAAATACGGAAATGCCGCTCGCCCTCTTTCATCAGCGCGACGGTGTATTTGCGCCCGTTAAGCAGGCACATCTGCGCGGTTTCATGGGTCTGGCTGACGATGTCCTGCAAAGCGTGATCGGCTTCGCGGGTCAGGTCGAAATGGCGCAAATGCGCTTGCCCGAGAAAGTACAACTGACGGCCGAGGTAGACGTGACCGTCCTTGCCCACGGGTTCGAGAATGCGTCGTTCCAGCAGGGAAGCGACCAGTTCGTAGATCGTGGATTTCGGGCTATCGATGCCGCTGGCGATTTCATTCGGGCGCAGCGGTTTGCCGACTTCCTTGAGGAAATCGAGGATATCGAACGCCCGGTCCAGACCGCGAGCCCGGCGCTTGATGGTGTCTTCGGTCATGTCAGTGGTTCCCATACAAATTCGCCGGGGAGTTTACCGCTAATGATCGTTCCCACGCTTGGCGTGGGAATGCCTCAATGGACGCTCTGCGTCCGCTTTGCGACGCGGAGCGCCCCGGGCTGCATTCCCCCGCAGAGCGTGGGATCGATCATTAGGCTCAGGCCTTTTTCTTGTACGCGATGCAGTCGATCTCGACCTTGCAATCGACCATCATGTTCGCCTGCACACAGGCCCGGGCTGGTGCGTGCTCGCTTTTGAAGTACTCGGAGAAGACCTTGTTGAAACTGGTGAAATCCCGCGGATCCTCCAGCCACACGCCAGCACGCACCACGTCTTCCAGGCCATAACCGGCCTCTTCGAGAATCGCGATCAGGTTCTTCATGGCCTGGTGGGTCTGCTCGACGATGCCACCGGTAATGATCTCGCCGTCCACCGCCGGCACCTGCCCGGAAACGTGCAGCCAGCCATCGGCTTCAACGGCTCGGGCGAAAGGGCGAGGCTGACCGCCAGCGGCGGTGCTGCCGGTGCCGTAACGAGTAATGCTCATGAGTGTTTCTCCTGATCGAAAAAAATTAAAAATTAAAACCGCGTGTTCTTGAGAAATTCGGCAAGACGCGGCGATTGCGGGCGTTCGAACAGCTCCTTGGGAGGCCCCTGCTCTTCGATCCGCCCCTGGTTCATGAAGACGATCTTGTCCGAGACCTCGAAGGCAAAACGCATCTCGTGGGTGACCAGCAACATGGTCATGCCTTCGTCGGCCAGGCCCTTGATCACGTTCAGCACTTCGCCGACCAGTTCCGGGTCCAGGGCCGAGGTCACTTCGTCGAACAGCATCAGGCTCGGGTTCATCGCAATCGCCCGGGCAATCGCCACGCGCTGTTGCTGACCGCCGGACAGCTGGCCGGGATAGTGGTCACGACGCTCCAGCAGGCCAACTCGCTCCAGCCATTTCTCCGCCAGCGCCACCGCTTCGTCCTTGTGCAGTTTCTTGACCTTGAGCAAGCCAAGGGTGACGTTCTGCAGCGCGGTCAGGTGCGGGAACAGGTTGAACTGCTGGAACGCCATGCCGGTCATTGCCCGGTGCCGGGCGATGACTTTTTCCGGGTGACGCACGCGCTTGCCGTTGACCTCGTCATAGCCGATGGACTCGCCATCGAGCACAATCTGCCCGCCCTGGAATTCTTCGAGCATGTTCACGCAACGCAGCAGCGTGGTCTTGCCCGAGCCGCTGGAGCCGATCAGCGTGACCACGTTGCCGCGCTGCATGGTCAGGTCGACGCCCTTGAGCACTTCAAGCTTGCCGTACTGTTTGTGCAGGCCGCGAATGTCCAGCAGGGCCTGGTTCTGTGTCGAAACTTGAGGTTGAGTCATGGCAAGGCCACCCGCTTTTCAATGTGCCGGCCGAGTAATTCGATGGCGTAGTTGATGACGAAAAACAGAAATCCGGCGAACAGGTAAAACTCCAGCGTCATGAAGGTGCGCGCGATGATCTGCTGCGTGCTGAGCAACAATTCCGCCACACCGATGACCGACAGCAAGGTCGACGCCTTGACGATTTCGGTCGACGAGTTGACCCAGGTCGGCAGGATCTGCCGCAACGCCTGAGGCAACAACACGTAGCCGAGCGCCTGATAAAACGTCAGGCCGATGGCCTTGCTTGCCTCCATCTGGCCACTGGGCAACGCTTGCAACGCGCCGCGCACAATCTCCGCGACGTGGGAGCCGCAGAACAGCGTCAGCCCCAAGGCACCGGCCTGAAACGCGCTGATTTGCCAGCCCAATGCGGGCGCCATGTAGAAGCAGGCCAGCACCAGTACAAACACTGGTGTGCCGCGAATAATGTCCACGTAAAACCGGAACGGTGCGCGCATCCAGAACTTGCCGTAGGTCAGCACCAGACCGGTAACAATACCGACCATCGTACCCAGCAAAATCGCCAGGGCCGAGACCTGCACACTGGTCAAAAAGCCCTGCCACAGAACTTCCCGCGCCACCCATAACTCATGCAACCAACTGGGGGATTCGTACATGGTGGCCTCCTATCGGCGGATCGCCAGACGCTGCTCGAGGTAACGCAGCATCATGGCAATGAGGTAACAGGCCGCAACATAGAGCGCTGTGGTCATCAGCCAGGTTTCGATCACCCGGTAGCTCTCGACATTGATCTTGCGTGCGTAGTAAGTCAGCTCCGGCACCGCAATCGCGGCGGCCAGCGAGGTGTCCTTGAACAGCGAAATGAAGTTGTTCGACAAGGCCGGCAACACATTGCGCAGCATCACCGGCACGGTGACGTAGGCCTTGACCTGCCACTCGCCCAACCCGATCGCCAGGCCCGCTTCACGCTGCCCCTTGGGAATGCTCAACAACCCACCACGGAACACTTCAGTCAGGTACGCCCCGGCGTACAGCGACAGGGTGATGATGAACGACGGGATCTTGTCCAGCCGGATCCCCAGGCTCGGCAAGGCGAAGTAGATCAACAGAATCAACACCAGAATCGGCGTATTACGGACCACCGTCACATACACCGACGCCAGCACCCGCAATGCACGGTGCTTTGACAGCAAAGCAAACGCCATCATCAGGCCGATCACGCAACCGATGGCGATCGACACCAGCGCCAGCTCAAGGCCCAGACCGAGCCCCGCCAGCAAGGTGTCGAAATCGCGCCACACGGCGGCAAAGTTCAACTGATAGTTCATGGTCAGCAGTACCTTGAACGGGGCGCGTCATCGGCGCCCCGCTCTCACGGGATCATTTGAATTCGACAGGGAAACCGATGGCCGGGGTCGGCAGATCTACACCGAACCACTGTTTGAAGGACGCCGCGTAAGTCGGGAACTCAACGCCGGTCATGGCTTCATGCAAGGTGGTGTTGACGAAGTTCAGCCAGTCCTGATCGCCGCGCTTGACCGCGCAGGCGTAGGTCTGCGGGCTCCAGGCGTAGGCCGGGCTGCGATAGCGGCCCGGGTTCTGCACCATCAGGTATTTCACCGACGATTGATCGGTGGCGGCGGCGTCGGCCCGGCCGGAATTCACGGCCTGATACATCAGATCAACACTGTCGTACTGATCGACCTTGGCCTTGGGCAAGGCTTGATGCACCAGCTCCTCGGCGTACACGTTCTGCAGCACCGCCACGGTCACGCTGTCGTTGGCGGCCTTGAGGTCTTCGATTTCCTTGTACTTACTGTTGGCCGGCAGCAGCAGTCCGACACCTTCGCGGTAGTACGGTAGGGTGAACGCCACTTGCTGGGCACGGCTGGCGGTCACGGTGATGAACTGGCAACTGATGTCGACCTTGTCCGTCAGCAGGTTGGGAATCCGCGCATCGGACGACTGCACCACGAATTCAACCTTGGTCGGGTCATTGAACAAACCCTTGGCAATCATTTTCCCGATATCAATATCAAACCCCTGCAACTTGCCATCCGCTCCCTGGAAGTGCCACGGCGCATTGGTACTGCCCGTGCCCACGATCAGTTTCCCGCGGGCCAGCACGCTATCGAGCTTGCTGTCCGCCGCCTGGGCCACGCCCATGGCAGCAGCCGAAGCAGCGACAAGAAAAATACACGCTTTAAACAAGGAAGGTCGGCGTTGCATGGCAAGCACTCCAGGGTGATGTTTATTCCGCTATACCGGACATAGGTGTGTAACAACGGAATAGACAGCAGAAAGTGTGCCACAGGTTGCGAGGGGAATGTCGGGGAGATTGGAAAGTGTTTTGAATCAAATGGATGGGTGAACGTTAAAAATGCAGGTTACGAAACGCACAGGGGAACGAACGCTACCGTTGGCTACACGGTTCGGGTACTTGCACCACATTCGTCTTGAGGCGGTTCAAATTGGGGCAGCGTGTTACCTGTAATTTCTGACAGTAGACCCACCCGTCTCCGATCCTTTACCGTCGACAGACACTCAATGCACAGTGAAAAAAGGAGTTCACCATGCGCTCGGCTGCCCACAACACGCTGGCCCCGACCTACCGCAAAGCCCTGAAAACCTGGCGTCCGGTGATCTTGTACTTCGGCAGCCAGCACTGTCCGGCTTGCGAAATGGCCGGGCCGGTCTTCCGTCAGGTTGCCGAGGCCTATCGGCATCACGCGCACGTCTACATGCTGAACACCATTGAGTCGCCTCGGCATCCGCACGTCACCGGAACTCCAACCGTGCTGTTTTATCAGAACGGTAAACTGCTGAAGAAGCTCAAAGGGATTGGAACCGAACAAACGTTGAAAGAGGATTTCGCCAGGCACATTGGCAGGGTGAAACCGGCGAAGGAGAAGCGTAAACCGACGCACGATCTGACATGGTTGCGACGGACCTTGCGCCGGCTGTGCACGGTGCCTCGTGCCACTGAGCGGTTGAATCGTCGGGTTTGCTGTTAGGTTGGGGCATTGGGGGGGTGTTGGGTAGATTGCTTTCGCGAGCAGGCTCGCTCCTACATTGGATCTTCAGTGTTCACAAGATCCCTGCTCGCGAAAGCTTTTGGCCTTAGCGATTTTTGACTTGCTCGATGTACCTGGACACCGCCGCCGATTTCTCGAACCGTCGATGAATCAACGACAACCACGACGTCGCCTCGCAGCCCTTGATCGTGCGGTACAACACACCGGGCAACCCGACATGCCCGACCACCGACGCCGGCACGACCGCCACGCCCTGCCCCAGCGAAACCAGCGCAATGACCGCCACCAGACCGCCCGGCTGCGCGCCCAGTTTCGGTGCAAACCCGCCCTCGGCGGCGACTTGCAAAGTGCCGCTGATTTGTTCTGGCAGGATGAACGTCTCGTTTTGCAGATGCTCCGGAGCAATCTCTGGCAGTCGGCACAACCAGGACTCGGAGGACAGCGCCAGCACAAAGCCTTCTGAGTCCAGACGAATAGCCTCCAGCCCGTCGGGCAGGGTCATCGGTGAGCGGATATAGCCCACATCAAATCGCCCCTCGACCACCATGGCTGGCAATGACGCCATAGGGCTTTCCCGAACATTCAAGCTGACGTCCGGGCATTCACGACCAAAAGCCTGCACCTGTTTTTGCAGCACCCCCGAGTACACCGCCGACGCCACGTAACCGAGTTCGATATGGCCAATATCCCCGCGCCCGGCCCGCTGGGCATTGTGCTGGGCGTACTCGAATTGCCGCACCGTCGCCTCGGCTTCGATCATTAACGCCGCGCCGGCCTCGGTCAGGCTGACTTCACGTGTCTGGCGCACGAACAGTCGCGTGCCGAGTTCGTTCTCCATGTCCTGGATCTGCCGGGTCAAGGTCGGCGGCGCGATACCGAGTTGTTCGGCGGCGCGGGTAAAGTTGCCTTGCCGGGCAACGGCCAGAAAGTAGCGGAAATGCCGTATGTCCATGGGTGCATTAGCTCAAAGGTAATGAAGTCCCGGTGCCGGGCTAACAGAGCCGACAATCGACCGCGATAAGCTCAATGGCAATCACAGTAGAGAGCCAACGCCATGTACGTCAAACACCTTTGCGCCGCCACGATCAACGACCTTGCCCAAAAGGCAATCAGGCCATGAGCCGGGTCAGTCCGCGCCTGACGCTGCTGACGGCCTCCGGCGTGTGCTCGCTGATCGTGCTAGACACCAACATCGTCGCCGTCACTCTGCCGACCATCGCACGGGACCTGGGCGCGAACTTTGCCGACATTGAATGGGTGGTCAGCGCCTACATGCTGGCGTTCGCAGCGTTGTTGCTGCCCGCCGGGAGCATCGCCGACCGCTTTGGCCGGCAGAAAACCCTGCTCTGGGGCCTGGGGATTTTCATCCTTGCCTCCATCGGTTGCGGCGCGGCGCCCACGGCGTTGTTCCTTGACATTGCGCGGGCGGTCAAGGGTGTCGGCGCGGCACTGTTGCTGACCTCGGCCCTGGCCTCCATCGGCCACACCTTTCACGATGAAGTCGAACGGGCCAAGGCCTGGGCGTTCTGGGGTGCGTGCATGGGCGTGGCGATGACCGCTGCGCCGACGGTCGGCGGGCTGATCACCGAATATGTGGGCTGGCGCTGGATCTTCTACCTCAACCTGCCGGTGGGCGCGTTCTTGATGTTCATGGTCTGGCGCGCCGTGCCGGAATCCAGGGACCCCCAATCGGCGCGACTCGATCCCTGGGGCAGCCTGGCGTTCAGTGCGAGTTTGCTGTGCCTGATCTGGGGCTTGATCGAAGCCAATCGAATCGGCTGGAGCAACCCGCTCACCTACGCCCGGATCATCGGGGGCGCGCTGCTATTGGGGCTGTTTGTACTGATTGAGCGGATGCAACAGCGGCCGATGGTCGACCTGAAATTGTTCAGGCATCCGCGTTTCATCGGCGCCCTCCTTGGCATGTTTGCCTACGCCGGTTGCGCTCAGGTGATGATGACGTTGCTGCCGTTCTACCTGCAAAACGGCCTGGGCTTCTCGGCCATCGCGTCGGGGCTGGGGATGTTGCCGTTTGCCGTGACCATGTTGATTTGCCCGCGCATCGGCGCTCGGCTGGCCAATCGACTTGCACCAGCCACGCTGATGGCGGCGGGTTTGACCCTGGTCGGCAGCGGCAACCTGCTCAGCGCCTGGGCCGTCAGCAGCGGCGGCTACCTGCCCTTCGCACTGGCCATTGCCGTGACGGGCGCCGGTGCCGGCCTACTCAATGGCGACACGCAAAAAAACATCATGGCCTGCGTCCCTCGCGAGCGCACAGGCATGGCCTCAGGCATGAGCACCACCATGCGTTTCAGCGCGATCGTGCTGGCCATCGGTGTCTTTGGCGCGCTGCTGTCCAGCCACACCGAATTGCTGTTGCGCACCAGCCTGTCGACGCAGGGTCCGCAATGGCTCGGCCAGACCCAGGGCATTGCCTCACGGGTGGTCGCCGGAGACATGACGGCGGCGATGAACCTGCTGCCGGAAACCGCGCGTGCGTTGGTCGAGCCACTGGCGCGTCAGGCCTTCGTCGGCGGCTTCAGCCTGCTGCTTCTGGTCGCGGGTTTGCTGGCCTTGCTGGGGGCGCTGGTGGTCGGCACGCTGATGCGCAATCCGATCCCTGCGCCGAAAAGTTTTTCCCTGAGCCTGGAATAAACCCCAACGGGGCTCGTCGTACTGCCACTGAAATCGTTCAGTAGTCACTACGAGAGCCCCATCATGAAACGCATTCTGTCCGCCCTGTTTCTCATCAGCCTGAGCGGTGTTGCAGCGGCCGCCGCCGTCGACAACTCCAGCACGCCGAAAGTCGAGGACTACAAGTACTCGACGCCGCTCCATATCGCCAAAGTGCTTAACATGACCCGCGACGATGGTTGCGGCCCCCTGCCGCGGGAGATGACTTACATTGATACCGCGGGCACCACCCATGTCCTGCGTTACCAGGCCTTTGGCGATAACTGCCTCGGTCAAAATTAATGCTGGATCAACGCCAGCACTCGCTCGGCATTCTCACCGCACGCCATTCCTTCGGGCCGCGTCTGGATGTTCTCGATCAACCCCAGCAACTGCGCCTTGTTTTGCGCCAGGTGCAGTTGCATCGCTTCGATCTGTTCGACTTTGCGCCCCAGGCTCGCCATCAGCGCATCGTCGTCGAACTCGCCTGTTACGGTGTCTGGCAACAATAACTTGAGCTCGTCGAGGCTGAACCCGGCCTGCTGTGCGCACTGAATAATCTTCAGGGTTTGCAGAACTTGCGGCGGGTAACGCCGATAGCCGTTGGCCATGCGCTCCACTTGCCGGATCAGGCCTTGAGCCTCGTAGAACCGAATGCGCGACGCGTTCAACCCGCTCAATTGCGCCAATTCACCAATCTTCATCTCGGCCTCATTTGCCTGCTTGACATTTAAGTTAACTTTAAGCTTAGCCTCTTCGCATTACTGATGAGGAGTCAAGCATGTCACCCTTTCAAACGCTGAAGTTACCCAACGGCCAGACCCTCGACAATCGCATCGCCAAAGCTGCGATGGATGAGAACCTTGCCGATACCGGACAAGCGCCTTCTACTGCGCTGCTCAAGTTGTATCAGGCTTGGGCCGAAGGTGAAACGGGCCTGTTGCTGACCGGCAACGTGATGATCGATCGCCGCGCCATGACCAGCCCTGCAGGTGTCGTGCTGGAAGACGAGCGCCATCTTGAGCTGTTCCGTCAGTGGGCCACCATTGGCCGCTCCGGTGGCGCGCATGTGTGGATGCAGCTCAACCATCCCGGGCGCCAGATCATGGCCAACCTCGGTCAGCAAGCCTGGGCACCCTCCGCCGTGGCGCTGGACCTGGGTTCTTTTTCCAAGATGTTTGCCGAGCCCAAACCGATGTCGGAAAGCGATATCGCCGAGGTTATCCAACGCTTCGCCACCAGTGCCGCCCTTGCAGAAAAAGCCGGTTTCACCGGCGTGCAGATTCACGCGGCACACGGCTACCTGATCAGCCAGTTTCTGTCGCCCTTGACCAACCGTCGGGCTGACCAGTGGGGCGGCTCCCTGGAGAATCGCGCCCGGCTGTTGCTGGCCGTGGTCAGCGCCGTTCGCCAAGCGGTGTCGCCTCAGTTTTGCGTCTCGGTAAAGCTCAACTCGGCAGACTTCCAGCGCGGCGGTTTCGACGCTGACGACGCCCGCCAAGTGATCCAGTGGCTCAACGACCAACCACTGGATTTGCTCGAACTCTCTGGGGGCAGCTACGAAGCACCAGCCATGCAAGGCGATGCCCGCGACGGCAGGACCCTGGCCCGGGAAGCGTACTTTCTGGAAATGGCCGGCGAACTGGCCAGTGTTGCGAGCATGCCAGTGATGGTAACGGGTGGGATTCGACGTCTGGCCATCGTCGAACAGGTGCTCGACAGCGGCATCGCCATGGCCGGTATCGGCACGGCGCTCGCCATTGAACCGCAGCTGGTGAAACGCTGGCGCGAAGGCCAGGACAGCCACCCGCAATTGCCGCCGATCCTCTGGAAACGTAAACCGCTGGCCGCCCTGGCGAACATGGCCGTAGTGAAGTTCCAGCTCAATCGCCTGAGCCGCGGACACAAGACCCGGCCACAGGTTTCAGCGCTATGGGCGTTGATCGTTGATCAGCTGTATCTCGCCCGGCGCACGCGTCAGTACCGGCAGGCGATGGGCAAGTAATCTCAAATCGGGGTGAGTCATGGTTGCCGCAGCGTTGTCCTCTTTTAACCCTGAGGACCATTCATTAACCACTGGAGCACCCCATGGCGAAAATCACCCTTGCCCAGCAACTGGCGACCACCCTTGAACAAGCAGGTGTGAAACGCATCTGGGGCCTGACGGGCGACAGCCTCAATGGCCTGACCGAAGCCCTGCGCACCATGGACAGCATCGAGTGGATGCACGTGCGCCACGAGGAAGTCGCCGCGTTCGCCGCCGGCGCCGATGCGGCGGTTACCGGGGAACTGGCGGTCTGCGCCGGGAGTTGCGGGCCGGGCAATCTGCACTTGATCAACGGGCTCTTCGATTGCCATAAAAACCATGTGCCGGTGTTGGCCATCGCGGCGCAGATTCCCTCTTCGGAAGTAGGCCTGAATTACTTTCAGGAAACCCACCCGCAGGAACTGTTCAAGGAATGCAGCCACTTCGTCGAGCTGGTGAGCAGCCCGGCGCAGATGCCCCAGGTGCTGCATCGGGCGATGCGCAGTGCCATCCTCAATCGCGGTGTCGCGGTGGTGGTGATTCCCGGAGACGTCGCGCTGCAGGAGGTCGAAGACAACCTCAAACCCTGGCCGGCGCTGTCCAAACCTCGCACCCTGCCCGCGCCTCACGACCTGGATCGGCTGGTCGAATTGCTGAGTCAAAGCAACGCCGTGACGCTGATGTGCGGCGCCGGGTGCGCGGGCGCCCACGATCAGGTGGTGGCATTGGCCGACGCCCTCGGCGCGCCGGTGGTGCATGCGTTGCGCGGCAAGGAGCATGTGGAGTGGGACAATCCGTTCGACGTCGGCATGACCGGGTTGATCGGCTTCAGCTCCGGTTATCACGCGATGCTCAACTGCGACACGCTGGTGATGCTCGGGACTGACTTTCCCTATCGCCAGTTCTACCCCTCCGACGCCACCATCATTCAGATCGACCACGACCCGCAAGCCCTCGGACGGCGGACCACGCTGGATCTGGGCATCGCCGCCGATGTTGGTGAAACCCTCGCCGCGTTGCTGCCGCGCCTGCCTTATCGTGGCGACCGGAGCTTTCTTGAGTCATCCCTCAAGCACTACCAGAAGGCCCGTCAGGGGCTGGATGACCTGGCTCAACCGTCGGCGCCGGGTCGGCCGATTCATCCGCAATACCTCACTCGCCTGCTCAGTGAGCTGGCCGATGACGATGCGATCTTCACTGCCGACGTGGGCACGCCGACCGTCTGGGCCGCACGTTATCTGAAAATGAACGGCAAGCGCCGATTGCTCGGCTCGTTCAACCACGGTTCCATGGCGAACGCGATGCCCCAGGCCATTGGCGCGCAAGCGTCATTTCCCGGGCGGCAGGTGATTTCGCTGTCTGGCGATGGCGGCTTCAGCATGTTGATGGGGGACTTCATTTCGCTGGCGCAACTCAAGCTGCCGGTGAAAATCATCGTCTACGACAATGCCTCGCTCGGGTTCGTGGCCATGGAAATGAAATCCAGCGGGCTGCTGGACACCGGTACGGACCTGCACAATCCAGACTTCGCGGCGATGGCCAATGCCATGGGGATCCTGGGGATTCGTGTCGAGGAATCCGAAGCGCTGGAACCGGCCTTGCGCCGCGCGCTGGCGCATGACGGGCCCGTGCTGGTGGACGTGGTGACGGCGACCCAGGAACTGGCGATGCCCCCGACGATCAAGCTGGAACAGGCCAAAGGGTTCAGTTTGTACATGCTCAAAGCGGTGATGAGCGGGCGTGGGGATGAGGTGATTGAGTTGGCGCGTACTAATCTGTTCCGCTGACGCGCCTGGACTGCATCGCCCCCTTCGCGAGCAGGCTCGCTCCCACATTGGATCTCGGTTGTTCACAAATCCTGTGGGAGCGAGCCTGCTCGCGATGGGGCCCCGTGAGGCCAACGATTACTGCCCGGAAAAACGCAATCGCGACAACTGTCGCAAATTCCCCTCGACATAATAATCATCCGTCCAACTGTCATCCGCCGCCAACGGCTGGACCTGCTTTAGCGCCAGTTTTTTCGCGTAATAGCGAAACCGGTAATGCTCATAAAACCGCAGCAACTCCAGACCATAACGGTCCGCCAGGTCGGTATCGCCGCGGATGATCAGGTAGTTCTCGTCATTGCTGTTGCTAGCAGCCGCACTGAGGTTATGACTGCCGCTGATGATCGTTGGCGTATCGCTGGTGAAATCCGTGACGATCGCTTTGGTGTGCACCAGCAGGTTGCCCTTCTGTCCTTCCTTGCTTTCCAGGAGCCAGCCTTCAATGCCGGTATTGAGCAACGCAACCGTGGTGAATTCGGCGCTACGGTCGGCATGAAACCCGGTGATCTTGCTCACGGAGTTCTGCAGGCCGTAGCGCAGAATGTCGTCGTGGGGCTTACCGAGCAATGCGTTGAGGATGGCATCGGGCAAGGTAAAGGCAGTGACGAACAGCAGGTCTTTCTTCGCCGCATTGATGATGTCGACGAACTCATGCAAGTCGCCCTGACCCGAGCGCGGGGAGAATCCGGCGAACAACGGTTGGCTCGGGTCCATCGGGTTGTGTTCGGTAATCCACTGCCGCGCGGCACCGACATCCGCCGGTGTGCCCCAGACCTGCTCGAACGTTTGCAGATAACGGGCGCCGACCCGAGCATCGTCCAGCACATGCACCACGTTGGCCTGACGGTAAATGCCGTTGGGCGTGAAGTTGGTGCTGCCGCAGAGCACGGCTTCAGGCTGACGCAGCCCCGCGGCATCGAACCGGCTCAGGACGATGAACTTGTTATGGAAAATACTGTGGGTGACGCGCCCGCGCTTGTTTGCCGCCGGGATCTTTTCCAGGCTGGCCTCGTTAAAGGCGGTGGTGTCTTCGCCCGGTTGCGCGTGATACAGAACGCGAACGTGCACCCCGCGCTCCCGCGCCGCGTTCACCGCCTCGACAATCACCGGTAACTGGTATTCGTAGATGGCGACATCCAGTGCCCACTCGCTGCCGACGGCACGCTCGATAAACCCCAGCAAACGCCCGAGCAGACCGTTTTCCAGCCATCGGCGCGGGGCATCGGGCCAGGATTCCAGGGGCAATCTTTCCTTGCCGCCAAGGAGCGCGTCGAGCTCTGGAAACTTGCGCTGGAACGCCTGGCTGGCGGCCACGGCGCGGTTGAAATTGACACTCTGGTTGCCGGGATGGCCGTCATCGGAAGTGACCGTCACCTCCAGGGATTCGCCCAGTTGCGGCGCATCGGCGCTGCCGTAGGCCAGATAGACACGGTATTGGATCGTCAGCCCCGGATTGACCGCGTAATCGGCCCAGCGAAATTTCTGCAAAGGCGCGATATTGCTGGGGGTGGCGTGGTATTGAGGGAAGGTATGGGTCTTGCCCGGGAACGTCAGGCTGTTGAAGAGAAATTGCCAGGGTTTGCTGCCCTGCTGCTTTTCGATGGCGAAACCCAGAAGACCTTTGCGGCGGGGTTCGGCCACATCCATGGCCAACAGCACGCCATTGGTGCCGGCATAGGCTTTGACGCGGAAATCGTTCTGATGGTTAACGGCAAGTGCGCGCATGATTCACTCCTTTGATCGAATGCACTCAGAGCATAGGGGAGCGATGCGGATTCACCATGATTCTCCGGGACCCGGGTGATGCCATCGGGTACAGGCTCGCTCGCACAAGGGATCTGCGGCGTAAACAAATCCTGCTCGCGATGGGGCCTTTGCAGACAACACAGTCCTCAGCCTGAAACCAGCTCATCAATGTGGCGATAATCCGCTTGCAACTCTGCTGCCATCTGTCTGGCCCGACCTAACCGAATCGGCCCGCGCTCGATATCAATCAATAACCCCGGGCAGTCCAGCACCGGCAACCCCGGCCAGTCCTTCAATCGCCCATCGGTCACCAGCAGCAGCCTTTGCTGTTCCGCCGGAAAGCGTTTTTTCCGTGCCGCCAGCCAACGCCCCGCTTCACCCAGCGCCGCCAACAACGGCGTGCCGCCGCCCGCACCCAGGCCATCGAGCCAGGCACGCAACCCCGCCGACGCTTTCAAGCCTTGCACCTGCCACTTCGGCGCCTGACCGCTGGCGGTCAACAAGGCCAGGCGCGCGCGTTGGCGGTACGCATCGTCGAACACTTGCGCAAGTAAACCCTTGGCATCGCTCAACGCCTGATGACGGCGTGTCGAGGCCGATGCGTCGACGATCACCAGCCACAGCTCATGGGAGGAGCGTGTGCGCAGGTGGAACAGCACATCTGTGCGTTGACGCGGCCGACCATTGAGCAAAGTGCCGGGCCAGTTGATCGAGCCACTGCGCGCAGCGTGACGCTTGCCCTGTTTACCGTTATCCAGTCGGCCTGCGCGGGGTCTGGCATTCGCCCCCGCGTCAGATCGAGGGCGAATGCCTAGGGCTTTTTTGGCCAGCTCGGCACTTCACGTCGGGCGCCAACCGGCAGGGCCTGAGCGGGCATTTCGCCCCATTGGCCCTGGCCTTCGCTCGGGCTGGAAGATTGCGCCGAGGGTGACTGATTGTGGGGCGGCGCTGTTGGCGATTGCTCGCGACGACGATGACGCAGGGCAAACTCGGCGACGGCGTCGATGTCTTCCTCGGCGATGGCGCCCGCCCCTCGCCATGCGGCGTGGGCACGGGCCGCGCGCAACCAGACCAGATCGGCGCGCAGGCCATCGACACCGGCGGCAAAACAGCGCTCGGTAATCTGCGCCAGTGCGGCATCATCCAGGGGGATGCTCGCCAATGCGCCGCGCGCCTTCTGGCAACGTTCACGCAGGGACTGCTGCTGGCTTTCCCACTCGACGCAGAAGCCCTGGGGATCGGTGTCGAAATCCAGACGCCGGCGAATAATCTGGCCACGCTCGATCGGTGCGGTGTGACCACTGAGGGCGACGTTCAGGCCAAAACGGTCGAGCAGTTGCGGACGCAGCTCGCCCTCTTCCGGGTTCATGGTGCCGATCAGGACGAACTTCGCCGAATGCCGATGGGATATACCGTCGCGCTCGATCAAGTTGGTGCCGCTGGCGGCCACGTCGAGCAACAGGTCAACGAGGTGATCGGGCAGCAGATTGACTTCATCGACGTACAGCACACCGCCGTCGGCCTTGGCCAGTACGCCGGGGGAAAATTGCGCCCGGCCTTCGCTCAGGGCGGCGTCGAGATCGAGGGTGCCGACCAGCCGTTCTTCGGTGGCACCGAGGGGCAAAGTGACGAATTGACCGCTGGCCAGCAAGTCCGCCAGGCCACGGGCGAGGGTCGACTTGGCCATGCCGCGCGGGCCTTCGATCAGCACGCCGCCGATTTTCGGGTCGATGGCGGTCAGGTAGAGGGCGAGCTTCAGATCGTCGGCGCCGACCACGGCGGAGAGCGGGAAATGCGGGGTGTCGGTCATCTTCAATACTCGGTCATGGTCTGTAGCAGGCACACTTTGTACCTGTAGGAGCGAGGCTTGCCCGCGAAGGCGTCTATTCAGTCGATATCACTATTGAATGTGAAGGCCTCATCGCGGGCAAGCCTCGCTCCTACGGGGTTTGCGGTGTATCAGCCGTCTTCTTCTATGTCCAGCAACAGGTTTTCCAGCGCCTCGCGATACGCGCCCGGTTCCTGCCACATTCCCCGCTGCTGCGCTTCGAGCATGCGCTCGGTCATGTCGCGCAGCGCATGTGGATTATGCTCACGCACAAAATCCCGGGTTGCCGGATCGAGCAAATACGCATCCGCCAGCAACGCATATTGATGATCGTCGATCAACTGGGTCGTGGCGTCGAACGCGAACAGGTTATCGACCGTCGCGGCCAATTCGAATGCGCCTTTATAGCCGTGACGCTTCACGCCGTCGATCCACTTCGGATTCGCCGCCCGGGAGCGGATCACCCGGTTCAACTCTTCCTTCAAGGTTCGGATCTTCGGCAAGTCCGGCTGACTGTGATCACCGTGGTAACTGGCCGCCGCTTCGCCGCTGAGGCTTTCCACGGCAGCGAGCATGCCGCCCTGGAATTGGTAATAGTCGTTGGAATCAAGCAGGTCATGCTCGCGATTGTCCTGGTTTTGCAGCACCGCCTGCACCTGGCTCAGACGCTGGGCGAATTGTTCGCGGGCGGCGGTGCCTTCATCGGACCCGCCGTAAGCGTAGCCGCCCCAGTTCAAGTAAACCTCGGCCAGATCTTCGCGGCTTTGCCACAGACGACCGTCGATGGCACCCTGCACGCCTGCGCCATAAGCACCGGGCTTGGCCCCGAAGATGCGCCAACCGGCCTGACGCTTGGCCGCGTCTTCATCAAGGCCCGATTGCATCAGTGCTTCACGTTCGGCGCGCACTTTGGCGGCCAACGGATTGAGATCGTCCGGCTCCTCCAGCGCGGCGACCGCTTGCACGGCAGCGTCGAACAGGCGGATCAGATTGGCGAAGGCATCACGAAAGAATCCGGACACGCGCAAGGTCACGTCCACCCGCGGACGGTCGAGCAAGCTCAGTGGCAGGATTTCAAAGTCGTCGACCCGCTGACTTCCGGTGGCCCAGACCGGACGCACGCCCATCAGCGCCATGGCCTGGGCGATGTCATCGCCGCCGGTGCGCATGGTCGCGGTGCCCCAGACGGACAGGCCGAGCTGACGCAGGTGATCGCCGTGGTCTTGCAGATGCCGTTCGAGAATCAGGTTGGCCGACTGGAAACCAATGCGCCACGCCGTGGTGGTTGGCAGGTTGCGCACGTCCACCGAGTAGAAATTGCGCCCGGTCGGCAGCACGTCCAGACGACCGCGACTCGGCGCGCCGCTGGGGCCGGCCGGGACGAAACGACCGCTCAGGGCATCGAGCAGGCCGCGCATTTCTGCCGGGCCGCAGGCGTCCAGGCGCGGGGCGACGACTTCGAGCAGGCTGTCGAGGATGGCGCGGACGTCGGACCAACCCGCTGGGAGTTTGTCGGAATGCTGCATCATCGCGCTGGATTGCGCAGCAGTCCCATTTTCCGGGTCCGCTTCGCGAACCAACGGGAGCAAGCTCCCTCGCCACAGAGGCTCGTTCCCATGAGGTTCGGCGTTGGTATTCAGAGTTTGCGCAATGAGTTGAGCTGCGAACAGTTCGAGGCGTTCGCGGGTATCCCCGGCGGTGCGCCAGGCCTCCTCGTTAAGCGATTGCAGTTCCACAGGACGCGGCCCCGCCCATGGCTCGGCCAACGCACAATCCAGCGGATCAAACCCCAGTTCAAACGCCTTGGCCAACGCCCGCAGCAGGCTTGATTGCGCCCCACGACCGTCGCCACGGGGGATGCGCAACAGCGCCAATAACGTATCGATGCGCAAGCGCCCGGTCGGCGACTCGCCAAAGATGTGCAGGCCATCGCGGATCTGCGACTCTTTCAAGTCGCACAAGTACGTGTCCAGCCGTGGCAACCAGATCGCCGCATCGACGTCACTGTTGAGCTTTTCGTCCAGTTGCAGTTCACGGTCGATGTGCGTGTCGCGCACCAGTTGCAGGATGTCGCGCTGCAACTCTCGGGCGCGGCGCGGATCGAGCAATTGCGCTTCGTAATACTCGTCGGCCAGCAGTTCGAGATTGCGCAGCGGGCCGTAGGTTTCGGCGCGGGTCAGCGGCGGCATCAGGTGGTCGATGATCACCGCTTGGGTGCGACGCTTGGCCTGGGCGCCCTCGCCCGGGTCGTTGACGATGAATGGATAAATGTTCGGCAGTGGCCCGAGCAGCGCATCCGGCCAGCAGTTTTCCGACAGCCCGACGCCTTTGCCCGGCAGCCATTCGAGGTTGCCGTGCTTGCCGACGTGGATCACGCCGTGGGCGCCATAGGTATGGCGCAGCCAGAAGTAGAACGCCAGGTAGCCGTGGGGCGGAACCAGGTCCGGATCGTGATACACCGCACTCGGATCAACCTGATAACCCCGCGCCGGTTGAATGCCGACGAAGGTCAGGCCAAAGCGCAGCCCGGCGACCATCATGCGGCCGTCACGGCACATCGGATCGCTTTCGGGCGTGCCCCAGCGCTCCAGCACCGCTTGCTGATTGGCTTTGGGCAATTGGTTGAACATCAGCCGATAGTCGTCCATCGCCAAACTTTGCGCGCAGGGACGCTGATCAAGGGTGTCGAGGTCGTTGCTGACGCCGCCAAGCAACTGTTGAATCAACGCAGTGCCGCTGTCCGGCAACCCGGCAGGCAGCGGATAGCCTTCGGTGTGCAGCGCCCGCAGGATGTTGAGCGCGGCGGCCGGGGTGTCGAGGCCGACACCGTTGCCGATGCGCCCGTCACGGGTCGGGTAGTTGGCGAGGATCAGCGCGATGCGTTTTTCGCTGTTCGGTACCCGGGCCAGATCGATCCAGCGCCGCGCCAGTTCGGCGACGAAATCCATGCGCTCCGGTTGCGCCCGATAGCACACCACGTCCGACTGACTGCGCTCGCTACGCCACGCCAGGTCCTTGAAGCTGATCGGCCGGCTGATGATCCGTCCGTCCAGTTCCGGCAACGCGATGTGCATCGCCAGATCACGGGGGCCGAGGCCCTGTTCACTGGCGAGCCAACCCGGCTCGTTGTCCTGGGCGCAGATCGCCTGGATTACCGGAATGTTGCGTCGAAACGGCCGCAGATGCGGCGCTTCGGGGCTGGATTGAGCGAAACCGGTGGTGTTCAAGATCACCCCCGCCTCGACGTCGTCCAGCAGGTCCTCGACCACCGTCAGGCAGCCGGGTTCTTTCAGACTGGCCACAGCAATCGGCAACGGATTCAAACCCGCCGCCTGCAAACGCTGGCAGAAAACATCGATGAATGCGGTGTTCGCCGCCTGTAAATGCGAGCGATAGAACAGCACCGCCGCCACCGGTTGACCGGCCTGCCAATCGGCTTGCCAATCGTGAAGGTCGGCGGGGCTCTTTTGCGGGTGGTATATCGCCGTGCGCGGCAGGGTTTGCGGCTCGGCCCAGGCGTAATCGCGATCCAGCCAGCGATTGGCCAGGCAGCGGAAAAAATCCAGGGCATTGGCCATGCCGCCCTGACGCAAAAACTGCCAGAGCCGGTCACGGTCGGCGGCGGCTACGGTGCTCAGGTCGCTGAGTTCCGGGTCCGGGCGGTCATCGCCAGGCACCAGAATCAGCTGAACACCGCGCTGGGACAGCTCCACCAGACGCTCGACCCCGTAACGCCAATAGGCGATGCCGCCGTGCAACGAAATCAGAATGACCTTGGCATGGCGCAACACTTCGTCGACATACAGGTCGACCGACGCGTGATTCTGCACTTGCATCGGGTTGGCCAGGCGCACGCTCGGGTAATCGTCCGGCAACTGCTGCGCCGCTTCGGCGAGCAGCGCCAGGCTGGAATCGCCGCTGCACAGGATCACCAGCTCGGCGGGGGTTTGTCCAAGGTCGGCAATGTTGTCATCCGACACGAAACCGCCGGGCTGGGTCCTGAGCAGGTGCATGGCTTAAACGCTGAGCGCGGCGCGCAATTGCGCTTCAAGCAGCGTGGCGTCCAGCTCCTGACCGATCAACACCAGACGCGTGCTGCGCGCTTCATCGATGCCCCACTGACGGTCGAAGTGCTTGTCGAAACGTGTGCCCACGCCCTGAATCAGCAAGCGCATCGGTTTGTTCGGAATCGCCGCGAAACCTTTGACCCGCAGAATGCCGTGCTGGACCACCAGTTGGGTCAGCGCGTCCAGCAGCAGGCTTTCGTCGGCTTGGGGCAATTCGATGGAAATAGAGTCGAAGGCGTCGTGGTCGTGATCGTCTTCACCTTCGTGGTGGTGATCGTGATGGCTGTGACGGCTGTCGATGTGTTCTTCGGAACCGGCACCGAGACCGATCAGCACGTCCAGTGGCACGCGGCCGCTGCTGGCTTCGATGACTTTGACGGCCGGTGGCAGTTCTTCGGCGACTTCCAGGCGCACCCGGGCCAGATCTTCAGGGCTGATCAGGTCGGCCTTGTTGAGGATCACCAGGTCGGCGCTGGCCAGTTGGTCGGCGAACAGCTCGTGCAGCGGCGATTCGTGGTCCAGGTTCGGGTCGAGTTTACGCTGGGCATCGACCCGATCCGGGAACGCGGCGAACGTGCCAGCGGCGACGGCCGGGCTGTCGACCACGGTGATGACCGCGTCAACGGTGCAAGCGCTGCGAATTTCCGGCCACTGGAAGGCTTGCACCAGCGGTTTTGGCAGGGCCAGGCCCGAGGTTTCGATGAGGATGTGGTCGAGATCGCCGCGACGGGCGACCAATTCGCGCATCACCGGGAAGAATTCTTCTTGAACGGTGCAGCACAGGCAGCCGTTGGCCAATTCGTAGACGCGGCCGTTGGCCTCTTCTTCGGTGCAGCCGATGGAGCACTGCTTGAGGATTTCGCCATCGATGCCCAGCTCGCCGAACTCGTTGACGATCACCGCAATGCGGCGGCCCTGAGCGTTGTCGAGCATGTGCCGCAGCAAGGTGGTTTTGCCCGAGCCGAGGAAGCCGGTAACGATGGTGACGGGGAGTTTGGCCAGTGTTTTCATCGGATGCCCTTTGGCAAGGTGGCGGGCATACGGGACGACAATCGCTGCGACGGATGCGCGCGCGGAAGAGTTCGCCACCGGATCACCCCGCCCGGTTGTAGTGAGAATCTGTGTCGAGGCAGGTCTCCTGGCTGACGGTGTGCCGGTCGATGGACCTGGCATTCGCTGCGCCTTCCCGCGAACCCGTTGCACAGGGTTTGCAGTGGCGTGGCAGCGAACATCACCGTTCACAGTTGCGGGGGCAGCCGCGGCATCGACCGCGTTCCCTTCTTAGCTTCGGCAAATGCCGAAGAACCTCGAAAGCGCAAGGCTACGCATGGTGTGGGGGCGGGTCAATGTCTTGTGGCGCTCTCACCGGCGCCTTCGCGGGCACGCCTCGCTCCTGCGGGACAGCGGTGCGTTTACAGGAGCGAGGCGTGCCCGCGAAGAATTCACCTGGCTATCGAATGAGAACCCATGCCAATTGACGTCAAACCCCCGCCCATGCTCTCCTACACGCCTTGTTACGGGTGCCCTTCACAGGGTGAAACGGGAAACCGGTGAATCATGTGCTTTACTCCAAGCCATGTCAGTCCGGTGCTGCCCCCGCAACGGTAAGCGAGCGAAGCGTCAGATCCACTGTGCCAGCAGTTCGGCATGGGAAGGTGATGCTTGCAGGTTCAGGCGCAAGCCTTGACCCCTCGTGAGCCCGGAGACCGGCCCGCAACACAAAGTGACCTTTACGTCACTGAATAACAAACCCGCGGTGGGCGGGCGCTGTTTGAACCTCTGCGCGCCCGACTCGCAGGGGTCTTCCATGCGCTCTATTCACCCGCTGACAGACCAGAGGGATGCGCCATGTCGATCATCAGCAGCACCGACCACAGCACCGCCAGTACCACCACAACCCTGAGCCAACGCCTGACCGCCGCCGTGTGTGCGTCGATCCTTGGCGCGTGCCTTGTGTATTTCGCTGGGTTCTCGCACATCGAAGCGGTGCACAATGCCGCGCACGACACCCGTCACAGCTCTGCCTTCCCGTGCCATTGAGACCTGTCGACATGATCAAGCGTATTGCGCAAACCGCAGGTTTCACAGGGCTGCTGGCCGCTCTGCTGCTGACCCTGCTGCAAAGTTTCTGGGTCTCGCCGCTGATTCTGCAGGCCGAGACTTACGAAAAATCCGAGCCGGCCGCTGTTGAAGTTCACGAACACGCCGCCGGTGCCGCCGCTCACACTCACGACGCCGAAGCCTGGGAACCGGAAGACGGTTGGCAGCGCGTGCTGTCGACCACGGGCGGTAACCTGGTGGTCGCCGTCGGTTTCGCCCTGATGCTCGCGGGCCTCTACACCTTGCGTGCACCGACCAAAACCTCCCAGGGCTTGCTATGGGGCCTGGCCGGTTACGCGACCTTCGTGCTGGCCCCAACCCTCGGCCTGCCGCCTGAACTGCCGGGCACTGCCGCGGCTGATCTGGCGCAACGGCAACTCTGGTGGATCAGTACAGCCGCCTCCACGGCGGTCGGCATCGCCTTGATCGTGTTCAGCCGTCACTGGCTGATGAAGATCCTTGGCGTGGCGATTCTCGCCGTTCCGCACATGATCGGCGCGCCGCAACCGGAAGTGCACTCGATGCTCGCTCCGCAAGCGCTGGAAGCGCAGTTCAAAATCGCGTCGCAGCTGACCAACGTCGCGTTCTGGCTGGCCCTGGGCCTGATCAGCGCCTGGTTGTTCCGCCGCAAAAGCGATGGCCAATACCACGCATGATTGATCCCCGCACAGCGCCGACTTTAGTCGTCGGCCTGGGCTGCCAGCGCGGCTGCCCCGCCAGCACGCTGCGGGCGTTGATCGATCAGGCATTGCAGGCTCATCAAATCGGACTTCACCAGATCAAGGCCCTGGCCAGTATCGACCTGAAGCGTGATGAGCCTGGCCTGGTCGAACTCGCCGAACAACTGGCGTTACCGCTGATGTATTTCAGCAGTGAGCAACTGGAAGGTTACAAACCGCAACTCAGCCATCATTCGGACATCGCGTTCGAACGCACCGGCTGCTACGGCGTGGCGGAAAGTGCCGCCCTGGCCCTCGCCGAACACTTGGCCCAAGCCCCGGCAAAACTGCTGATTTCGCGACAAAAATATGCCCAGGCCACCCTGGCATTGGCCTGCGTTGCGTAAGATCCCCGATAATCCCCGCCTTCGATCATGAGTAATCTTCATCTGAAGCCTAGCCCAAGCCCCTTTTCTGACAGACTCTTTATTCAAAGGAACGGACGATGACCGTCTACTTCATTGGCGCAGGTCCCGGCGACCCGGAACTGATCACCGTCAAAGGCCAACGGCTGATTCGCAGTTGCCCGGTGATCATCTATGCAGGCTCTTTGGTGCCCGCCGCCGTGCTCGAAGGCCATGGTGCCGAACAGGTGGTCAACAGCGCCGAATTGCACCTGGAGCAAATCATCGAACTGATCAAGACCGCCCATGCCAACGGCCAGGACGTGGCGCGGGTGCATTCCGGTGATCCGAGTCTTTACGGCGCGATTGGCGAGCAGATTCGCTGTCTGCGCGAACTCGGGATTGCGTTTGAAATCATCCCGGGGGTCACGGCGACTGCCGCGTGTGCGGCGCTTTTGGGGGCTGAACTGACCCTGCCCGACATTTCACAGAGTGTGATTCTGACCCGCTACGCCGACAAAACCGTGATGCCGGCCGGTGAAGAACTGGGGAGCCTCGCCCAGCACGGGGCGACCATGGCGATTCATTTGGGGGTCAATCATCTGGAGAAGATCCTGGCGGAGTTGCTACCACATTACGGCGCCGACTGCCCGATTGCGGTGATTCACCGGGCGACCTGGCCGGATCAGGATTGGGTGGTGGGGACGATTGCGGACATTGCCGCGAAGGTTGAAGCCAAGGGATTTCGCCGCACGGCGTTGATTCTGGTGGGTCGGGTGTTGGGCAGTGATCAGTTCAGCGAGTCGTCGCTGTATCGCGCCGGGCATGCACATCTCTACAGGCCATAGGGTCCTCCCACATTGGATCTGCGGCGGAAACAGATTGGGTATCCAATGATAGTCCCCTGTGGGAGCGAGCCTGCTCGCGATGGGGCCAGTGAATTTCACCCATAAAAAAACGGCACTCACGGGTGCCGTTTTTTCATTTCGCAGCGAACACCTTACTTAGTAGTAGGCGTTTTCTTTCTGCGTGTGGTCAGTCACATCGCGTACACCCTTGAGCTCGGGAATGCGCTCGAGCAAGGTGCGCTCGATGCCTTCGCGAAGGGTGACGTCTGCCTGGCCGCAGCCCTGGCAACCGCCGCCGAATTTCAATACGGCGATGCCGTCTTCGACCACATCAATCAAGCTGACCTGACCGCCGTGGCTGGCCAGCCCCGGATTGATTTCGGTTTGCAGGTAGTAGTTGATGCGCTCGTTGACCGGGCTGTCAGCGTTGACCATCGGAACTTTGGCGTTGGGCGCCTTGATCGTCAGTTGGCCGCCCATGCGGTCGGTGGCGTAGTCGACGACCGCGTCGTCCAGGAAAGCTTCGCTGAACGAATCGATGTAAGCGGTGAAGCTTTTGAGCCCCAGCGCGGTGTCTTCAGGTTTCTCTTCGCCCGGCTTGCAGTACGCAATGCAGGTTTCGGCGTACTGGGTGCCAGGCTGGGTGATAAAGACGCGGATGCCGATGCCCGGGGTGTTCTGCTTGGAGAGCAGATCAGCCAGATAATCGTGTGCGGCGTCGGTGATGGTAATAGCGGTCATGGAAACTCCTCGCAGGCTTGGGCGCAGTTTACGCCAATCATCGCGCCGTACAAAGTCCTAGTATTTTTGTCGGGAAAGAGCCGGAACAGCGTTTCTTGCCGATTCGCCGTCGATCCACTCTTTAAGCCACCGATAGCTGCATTTTTCTACATATTCGTAACTTGCCCAGGAAGCCACGCCGATGGTCACCACACAAATGGCGAACATCACGTAGGGATTTACCCCATAACGCTGCGCGACAAATCCGCCGACAGACAGCACCAGCACATGCATCAGGTAAACCGAATAGGAACAATCGCCAAGCACCTTGAACAGACGGGTGTTTTCGAAAAAGCGTTCCAGCGCCATGCACGCCATCACCAACACCGCACCGGGCACGCCCCAGGCCAGGAAGCGTGGCTGCGGTGCCAGGTTATAAATCGCCAGCAACGCGCCGCCAATCCCCAGCAAGGGCAACCAGACACCGGGCTTGATCCAGCCGCGCCGGTAGATCATGCCGATGGCGATCCCCAGCAGAAACTCATAAACAATGTCCGAGCGGTAGAACTCGCTGATCCAGCCATAACCGGTCCACGCCTGGCACACCGCAAACAGCAACGCCGCGACGATCAGCAGCCGAACCTGCAAACGGAACAGCAATGCCCAGGCAAACAGCACGTAGAACAGCATTTCGTAATTCAGCGTCCAGCCGACATTGAGGGTCGGATAGATGCCGTAGCCACCGGGGTTTTGCGTGGGAATGAATAACAGCGACAGCAGGACATGTGACCAGTCGACCGTCTGATCCGGCAACACAGGCTGTGCGAACACGACCACCAGCGCCATCAGCACCGTGTACAGCCAGTACGCCGGAACGATGCGAAACAGTCGATACAGGAGAAACCGTGCAGGTGGCAGCGATTTCCCTTCGGTGGACAGGAAGATCACCAGGCCACTGATGACGAAAAAGATATCAACGCCCACCGCGCCCTTGTCGATGAACATCTGACCCACGGGACCACGGGCCTTGAAGTCGAAGAATATCTGCATGAAATGGTGGCAGACCACCGTCCATGCCGCGACGGCGCGCAGTGCCTGTACTGAAATCAACATCGGCGCCCCTCCGATCGCACTTCACACATCACCGCAGATCCCTGTAGGAGCGAAGCTTGCTCGCGAAGGCGATCGACCGGCCAACAATGATGTTGAATGTACCGGCCTCTTCGCGAGCAAGCTTCGCTCCTACAGGGGAATGGCGGTGCCTATTGAGTCCGACACCGACCAGCAGTCAAAGGTCGATCAAAGATTCTCGTACCGGTTCATATCCAGCACGCCCTCTTCCACCGGCTCGGTTTCGTGGATGTAGCGACTCAGGTCATGGAAGTAGAACCAGAACTGCGGATGGCTGCGGCGAATGCCCCAGCGTTCGACGATTTTCTCGAAGCGGTGCGCATCCTTGGCGTTTTCCATCGCATCGACGAACGCCGGCACCTGGTCGGCGGGTATGTTGAACATGAAGTTGGGGTAGCTGCTGAGCACGCCCGGGAAAATGGTCAAAGTGTCGAGCCCAGGCTGATAGCGCAGCGATTCACCGAGCAGGAAGGCCACATTGCTGTGGGCCCGATTGCGCAGCAGGCTGTAGACCTCGCGCTTGCCGCTCGCCGTCTCGATGCGCAGCACAGTCGCTTCCGGCAACTGATCAATGACCTTCAAACCGGCCGCCGGGCGTGACGTCAGGCGACTCAAGGCTTGCTCGGCACTCTGCAACGCCGGGTCGATGTTCGGTCGCGAACAGTAAGCGCCGTCGCAACGGTTGATCGGATCAGGCTTGGCATCGAGCTCGCCATAACGGGCCAGCAGCTGCATCGCGAAGTCGCGCTTGGGGTCCTTTTCATCCAGCTTCAGGGCCGTCGGCGTGTCACTGTCGATGGACTCGTAATCCAGCCACATTTTGAATTTGCCACCGCGTTGATACCAATCATCGAGGTAATCGTCCCGCGAATCGGCCGGCATCAAGCGCAGGAAATTCTGCTCGGCGCCGTTGCGGATCAGGTCGAAGTACAAGCGTGTCTGGGCCTGGTGAGACACGTTGCCGAACACGTCGAAGTTGACCACCAACTGATAATACGTGCGTTCCAGCAGCGGATAGTCAAACAGCCAGATGGTTTGCGGCACGTCGCCGATCAGGCCCTTGTTCACCGACGCGCTGTCGAAATGCCGAAAGATGCTCAGCAACGCGTTGTCGTTGCCTGCCCACAGGGTCGACCAGCTCGGCGCCGGCAGATCGGCGTAGTTGTCCCGGCGTAGCGCTTCGTACTCGTTGCGCTTGTCGCGGTAGTCATGCCACAGGCTCAGGACGCTGCCGACATCGTCGTTTTGTCCCGGCATCGCCAACAACGGCGTGGCCTGGCCGCGGTAGTTCGGGTCGGTGATGTAGAGGTCATGTTCCGGCGCCTGGAACAATGCCCAGAAGTTGTCACGAATCACGTCCGTGGCGATCTGGCCACGGCAGACCGGACCGCGAATGAAGGTACGGACGAAGTACTCGGCGTTATCGAGCATGAACTGATAACGCGCCTGAGCCGGGATCGCTTCAAACGTACTGAACGGATTGGCCCGGCGCTCCGGCCCGTATCCGGGCAAGGCATCGACCTGCCAGTTGCCGCTGTAAAAGAGTGTTTTGATCCGCGCCATCTTCGACGCGCTCAGCGGATAAGTGATGTGGGTCTTGTGCACGATCACGCCCTGCACCGGCCACAAACGGTAATAAATCCGAGTGCCCGGATCATCATTCGGCCGGCGCGTATCGATCAGGTCGATGGGCTGCCCCGTCGGGGTGCGTGAACGGACCCATTGGAAGAAATGCCCCGGCTCACCGTCCTTGAAGTAAATATGGGCGATATACCAATGCTCGAATAACCAGCGACCGACCAGACTTTCCCGGGCACCCGGGGCGTTGAGCAGGCTTTCCCACTGCACCACCTGCATGGCCTCTTTCGCGCTAGGGACCAGGCCTTGCTCATCGATGGACGCACCCGAAGCCAGCCAGCGCTGGAGCGTCTGGTATTGCTGGTCGGTCAGGCCGGTGACGGCCAGCGGCATGCCTTCTTTCGGGTGGGTACTGGCGTAGCCGTCGAACTCCGCCGGCATGGCGCACATGTTTTCCCGGTTGAGGCCCAGGACGATGTCTTCCGGCAACCTGGCGTTGGGTTGCAACGGGGTTGTGTGGCCCAGTTCCAGCATTAGCGTCATCAACGCCGCCTGGCTGCCTTGGGCGTCAAGTACCGAATAGAAGCCTTTCTGCTGCCAGGCACGCTTGCCGAAAGCGTCATAAAACAACCGGGTCGGCGCCGCGGCCTGACTGCGTTCGCCGTCGTAAACCGGGGATTTGGTCCCGCCACGCGCCGCCCCTTCGCCGCTGCCCAGATTGAGCTGACAGGCGGAGTCGTAGCAGGCATGGCAGGCCACGCACTTTTCGGTGAAGATCGGTTGAATGTCACGTGTGTAGGAAATCGCCGGACCCTGCGCAGCGGCATCCCAGCTTATAAGCAGCATAAAGATGCTGGTGATGACGCGATACGACATGTCCCTGGTCCTGATCCTGAAAAAACGCCGCGATTCTACCGGTCTCGCCCCCTCACCAACATGAGCGATATTCATGCAAAACCGGAGCATGCTCTAAAAGCGCACAGGTTTGCTATTATCCCGGCCCTTCGTCATGGTCTTTTCGAGTAGTCCCAATGTCCGATCGCAGCGTTCGCCTTCAAGCTCTCAAGCACGCCCTCAAAGAGCGCATCCTGATTCTCGATGGCGGCATGGGCACGATGATCCAGAGCTACAAGCTCGAAGAGCAGGATTACCGGGGCAAACGCTTTGCTGACTGGCCAAGCGACGTCAAAGGTAACAACGACCTCTTGGTGTTGACGCGCCCGGACGTGATCGGGTCGATCGAGAAAGCCTACCTGGATGCCGGCGCCGATATTCTGGAGACCAACACGTTCAACGCCACCCAGGTTTCCCTGGCCGACTACGGCATGCAAGGCCTGGCATATGAGTTAAACGTAGAAGGCGCGCGCCTGGCACGCAAGGTGGCCGACGCAAAGACACTGGAAACGCCGGACAAGCCGCGCTTCGTCGCTGGCGTGATCGGGCCGACCAGCCGCACCTGCTCGCTGTCACCGGACGTGAACAACCCCGGCTACCGCAACGTGACGTTCGATGAATTGGTGGAAAACTACACCGAGGCCACCAAAGGCCTGATCGAAGGCGGCGCCGACCTGATCCTGATCGAAACCATTTTCGACACGCTGAACGCCAAAGCCGCGATCTTCGCCGTGCAGGGTGTGTTTGAAGAGTTGGGTATCGAACTGCCGATCATGATTTCCGGCACCATTACCGACGCCTCCGGCCGAACCCTGTCCGGCCAGACCACCGAAGCGTTCTGGAACTCGGTCGCCCACGCCAAGCCGATCTCGGTCGGCCTGAACTGCGCCCTCGGTGCCAAAGAATTGCGCCCGTACCTGGAAGAACTGTCAAACAAGGCTGGCACCCACGTTTCGGCACACCCGAACGCCGGCCTGCCGAACGAATTCGGCGAGTACGATGAGCTGCCAGCGGAAACCGCCAAGGTCATCGAAGAATTCGCCCAGAGCGGTTTCCTCAACATCGTCGGCGGCTGCTGCGGCACCACGCCAGGCCACATCGAAGCCATCGCCAAAGCCGTGGCCGGTTATGCACCACGTGTCATTCCGGAAATCCCGAAGGCTTGCCGCCTCTCGGGCCTGGAGCCGTTCACCATCGATCGCAGTTCGCTGTTCGTCAACGTCGGCGAGCGCACCAACATCACCGGCTCGGCGAAATTCGCCCGCCTGATCCGTGAAGACAACTACACCGAAGCGCTGGAAGTGGCCCTGCAACAGGTTGAAGCCGGTGCCCAGATCATCGACATCAACATGGATGAAGGGATGCTCGATTCGAAGAAGGCCATGGTGACCTTCCTCAATCTGATTGCCGGTGAACCGGACATCTCCCGTGTGCCGATCATGATCGACTCCTCGAAGTGGGAAGTGATCGAAGCCGGCCTCAAATGCATTCAGGGCAAGGGCATCGTCAACTCGATCAGCATGAAAGAAGGCGTCGAGCAGTTCATTCACCACGCCAAACTGTGCAAGCGCTATGGCGCCGCCGTGGTCGTGATGGCGTTCGACGAAGCCGGCCAGGCCGACACCGAAGCGCGCAAGAAAGAGATCTGCAAACGCTCCTACGACATTCTGGTCAACGAAGTCGGCTTCCCGCCGGAAGACATCATTTTCGACCCGAACATCTTCGCCGTGGCCACCGGCATCGAAGAACACAACAACTACGCTGTGGACTTCATCAACGCCTGCGCCTACATCCGCGACGAACTGCCCTATGCGCTGACCTCGGGCGGCGTGTCCAACGTGTCGTTCTCGTTCCGCGGCAACAACCCGGTGCGCGAAGCGATTCACTCGGTGTTCCTGCTGTATGCGATCCGCAACGGCCTGACCATGGGTATCGTCAACGCCGGTCAGCTGGAGATCTACGACCAGATCCCGGCCGAGCTGCGCGACGCGGTCGAAGACGTGGTGCTCAACCGCACGCCGAACGGCACTGACGCCCTCCTCGCCATCGCCGACAAATACAAGGGCGACGGCAGCGTCAAGGAAGCCGAGACCGAAGAGTGGCGCAACTGGGACGTCAACAAGCGTCTGGAGCATGCGCTGGTCAAGGGCATCACCACGCACATCGTGGAAGACACCGAAGAATCGCGCCAGTCGTTCGCCCGCCCGATCGAAGTGATCGAAGGCCCGCTGATGTCCGGCATGAACATCGTGGGCGACCTGTTCGGCGCCGGCAAAATGTTCCTGCCGCAAGTGGTGAAATCCGCCCGTGTGATGAAACAGGCCGTGGCCCACTTGATCCCGTTCATCGAACTGGAAAAAGGCGACAAGCCGGAAGCCAAGGGCAAGATCCTGATGGCCACGGTGAAAGGCGACGTGCACGACATCGGCAAGAACATCGTCGGTGTGGTGCTCGGCTGTAACGGCTACGACATCGTCGACCTCGGCGTGATGGTCCCGGCGGAGAAGATCCTGCAAGTGGCCAAGGAGCAGAAGTGCGACATCATCGGCCTGTCCGGTCTGATCACGCCTTCGCTGGATGAAATGGTCCACGTGGCCCGCGAGATGCAGCGTCAGGATTTCCATCTGCCGCTGATGATCGGTGGCGCGACCACCTCCAAGGCGCACACGGCGGTCAAGATCGAACCGAAGTACAGCAACGATGCGGTGATCTACGTCACCGACGCCTCCCGCGCCGTGGGCGTGGCGACGCAGTTGCTGTCCAAGGAGTTGAAACCGGCGTTCGTCGAAAAGACTCGCCTGGAATACATCGACGTTCGCGAGCGCACCGCCAATCGCAGCGCCCGCACCGAACGCCTGAGCTACCCGGCCGCCATCGCCAAGAAGCCGCAGTTCGACTGGAGCACTTATGTGCCGGTCAAACCGACCTTTACCGGTTCCAGGGTGCTGGACAACATCGACCTCAAGGTTCTGGCCGAATACATCGACTGGACGCCGTTCTTTATCTCCTGGGACCTGGCCGGCAAGTTCCCGCGCATCCTCCAGGACGAAGTAGTGGGTGAAGCAGCAACCGCATTGTATGCCGATGCCCAGGAAATGCTCGCCAAGCTGATCGACGAGAAACTCATCAGCGCCCGTGCGGTGTTCGGCTTCTGGCCGGCCAACCAGGTGCGTGAGGATGACATCGAAGTCTACGGCGATGACGGCAAGCCGATTGCCAAGCTGCATCACTTGCGCCAGCAGATCATCAAGACCGATGGCAAGCCGAACTTCTCCCTCGCCGACTTCGTCGCGCCGAAGGACAGCGAAATCACCGACTACGTGGGTGGATTCATCACCACGGCCGGGATCGGCGCCGAAGAAGTGGCCAAGGCTTATCAAGACGCCGGCGATGATTACAACTCGATCATGGTCAAGGCACTGGCCGACCGACTGGCCGAGGCGTGTGCCGAGTGGCTGCACCAGCAGGTGCGAAAAGAACACTGGGGTTACGCCAAGGACGAGACGCTCGACAACGAGGCGCTGATCAAAGAGCAATACACCGGCATCCGCCCTGCCCCGGGCTACCCGGCCTGCCCGGATCACACCGAGAAAAGCACCCTGTTTGCCTTGCTCGACCCCGAGGCCAGCGAAATGCAGGCCGGCCGCAGCGGCGTGTTCCTCACCGAGCACTATGCGATGTTCCCGGCGGCAGCGGTCAGCGGCTGGTACTTCGCTCATCCGCAGGTGCAATATTTTGCGGTGGGCAAAATCGACAAGGACCAGGTGCAGAGCTACACATCGCGCAAAGGGCAGGAACTGAGCGTGACCGAACGCTGGCTGGCGCCTAACCTCGGTTACGACAACTAACCCAGGCGCCTGGCCACAATATTGTGGCCAGATGAGCCCCCTGTGGGAGCGAGCCTGCTCGCGAAGGCGTTATAACGTTCAACGAAGATGTTGAATGTTATGGCCAATTCGCTAGCAG